>CAZPQF010000015.1:0-14448 GCA_964588735.1 Candidatus Woesearchaeota archaeon | reverse complement strand
AACTCAACCTCAACAACCAATGCAATCTCAAACACCTGAACAACAACCCCAACAACCGCAACAATCAGATTTATTAGAAAAAACAAGATTATCTAATGCCCAGAATGATGAAAATAAAATAATACAAGATATTGCAGGGGGATTAAGAAATACAATAGAAAGAGGTTATCCATTAAATGCTGCAGTTTATAGTTTTATTAATGCAGGTTATGATGCGAATAAAGTACAAGAAGCTTCAAGAATTGTTCAACAAGAAGATATTACCCCAATAACTTATTCTCAATCATCTCAACAGCAACAACAACCCCAAATGTCAGGACAATTAACACAATCCCCTCAACAAACTCAACCTCAACAACCAATGCAATCTCAAACACCTGAACAACAACCCCAACAAAATCAACAACAAACTCAACAAAACCAACTTCAACCCCAACAAAATCAACAACAAACTCAACAAAACCAACAACAAACTCAACCAATGCAATCTCAAGCACTTGAACAAGAGCAGCAAAAAAAATCAAATAAAAAAACCATAATCATTATTTTAATAATCTTTTTTACACTTGTTTTAATAGGTGCAGCTATAGCAGTAATTTTCTTTAAAGAACAAATAACTAATTTTATAAATAATTTATTTTCATAAATACAATGAACTCACAAATATACCAACCAGCTGAAGATTCTTATTTTCTTTCAAAATTTGTTTTTAATATTGTGAAAACTAATCCTAGCTTAAAGATATTAGATATGGGTTCTGGTTCAGGAATACAAGCAGAAACTGCCATTAAAGCAGGAGGGAAAAATATAACAGCAATAGATATTAATTATAATTCTATAAAATTATTAAAAAATAAAAATATTGATGCAATTCAATCAAATCTATTCCAATCTATAAAAAAAGAAGATAAATTTGACCTTATTATATTCAATCCACCTTATCTGCCAAAAGATAAGTATAATTTTGATAATAAAATAGATACTACAGGGGGGGAAAAAGGAGATGAGATTATTTTAGAGTTTTTAAAAAAAGCAAAAAATTATCTAAATAAAAATGGAACAGTTTTATTATTAATAAGTTCCTTAACATCAAGAAAAAAAATAGACTTAGAAATGAAAAATTATTTTATAAAAAAATTAGCATCGACAAATTTGTTTTTTGAAAAATTAGAAATTTATGAATTACTAAATAAATAACAAAATTTTCTTTTAAAACCTTATAGTAGTCATAAATCTTTTTAAACCCTTATTTTCATGATTTATATGGAAAATCTAAATCAAGAAATTGAGGAATTAAAAAGAGAAATCTCTGAGTTAAAGAAAAATATTGTACATTTATCTGGTTTTTTTCAAACAAATTTATTAACAATTAAAAAATCTTTAGATCAAATTAATGAAAGTAAAAAACAGAAATTTACTGCAAATCCTACAGAAAAACATATTCAAAATTCAATTAATAGAATATATCCATATGCAACTGATTATATTGGAAGAATAGTTGCTTTACCATAATTATCTTTAATTACAACTATTTTTATATATGTTTTAAAATTATTTAGTTTACAAAAGGGAAAAAAATAAAATGAGGAATTATAATAATTAAATTTGCACATGTTCATTTTGATATAAAAGAAAAATGAAGAGGCGAGAATTTGGAGGTAAATATGGTTAAATTCGCACATATAGCTGATTGTCATTTGGGTGGATGGAAGAATCTTAAACTACAGGAATTAAATTTACAGTCTTTTAAAGAAAGTATTGATATTTGTATTAAAGAAAAAGTAAATTTTGTTTTAATAGCAGGAGATTTATTTGATTCAGCATATCCTCCTATTGAAATACTTAAAGAAACTTTTGCAATTTTTAAAAAATTAAAAGAAGCTAAAATCCCCTGTTATTTAATAGCAGGAAGTCATGATTATTCTGTTTCTGGAAAAACTTTTTTAGATGTTTTAGAAAAAGGAGGATTCTGTAAAAATGCTTATAAACAAGAAATTAAAGAAAATAAAGATCCTAATAAAGAGAATAAAGAAATAATACTTAATCCTATAATTGATAATAATACCGCTATTTATGGTTATCCTGGAAAAAAATCAGGACTTGAAGTTGAAGAATTAAAAAAAATAAAACTACAGACTTCCCCAGGACTTTTTACTATTTTTATGCTTCATACTACAATTAATTCAGTAAAAGGAAATATTCCTATAGAATCTGTTGATGAGAATTCTTTACCAAAAGCAGATTATTATGCATTAGGCCATATACATACTAATTTTAATTATGAAAATTTTATTTATCCTGGTCCGACATTTCCAAATAATTTCCAGGAATTGCATGATTTAAAACATGGCAGTTTTTATATTGTTGAGACTAGCGGGGATAAAATTCTTTCATTAGAAAAAAAAGAATTAAAATTAAAAGATGTTTTATTTATTGAAACAGAAATAACAGATGGATTTACAGCTAAAGAAAAGATCATATCTGAAATAGAAAAAAAAGATTATGAAGGAAAAATTGTTTTATTAAGAATTAAAGGAAGACTTTTAAGAGGAAAATTATCTGATATAAAATTCAATGATATTGATTCTTATATATCTAAAAAAGCATTTGCATTTTTAAAAAATACTTCACAATTAATAACAGAAGAACCAGAAATAGAAATAAAAACTTCTAATATGAAAGAAATAGAAAAAGAGATTATAGACAATTACACCAGAGAAAATCCCTCTAAATTTAATAATTTAATATTGCAGTTAATAAACACCCTGAATATTGAAAAACAAGAGGATGAAAAAAGAACTATTTTTCAGAATAGACTTTTAGAAGAAACAAAAAAAATTATTGAAATTGAATAAAATAAAAATGTTGTTGAAAAAAATAAGATTAAATAATATAAGGAGTTATAATGATCAGGAAATAGAATTTCCATCTGGTTCTATTTTATTATCCGGAGATATTGGTTCTGGAAAAACATCTGTTTTATTAGCAATAGAATTTGCTCTTTTTGGTCTTCAACCAGGACAAAGAGGAGCATCTTTATTAAGAAATGGAACAAAAGAAGGTTCAGTTGTTTTAGAATTTGATATTGGAGAAAATAATATAATAATAGAAAGAGGTTTAAAAAAAGGAAAAACAATAAGCCAAGATTATGCTTCAATAACTATTAATGGAGAAAAACAAGAAATGTCAATTACTGAATTAAAAAACAAAGTTCTAGAGATTTTAAATTACCCTTTAGAATTTGTTAAAAAAACCAATCTTCTTTATAGATTTACAGTTTATACTCCTCAAGAAGAAATGAAAAAGATAATTCTTCAAGACCCAAAAACTAGGCTAAATACTTTAAGACATGTTTTTGGCATAGACAAATATAAAACAATAAGTGAAAATACTATTTTTTTAACTCAGAAATTAAGAGAACAGACACGAGAAAAACAAGCTATGATCCAAGACATGGACACAAAAAAGGAATCCTTAAAACAAAAAAAATTAAATATAGAAAGTATAAAAAAAGAAATTTCTAATATAGAAAAAGATTTTTCCAAGTCCATAGAAAACAGAAAACAAATTGAATCAAAATTAGATTCTATAAAAGAAAAAATCAATGAAAAAGAAAATTATGAAAAAGAGATTGAAAAAACAAAAATTATGTTCTCAAGCAAAAAAGATCTTATTTCTAAATATTCTCAGGATATAGAATCTCTTAAAACACAAATACAGGAAATATCTAAAATTTCTTTTGATCCAGTAGAGATAAATAGATTAGAAGCAGAACTAGAAGATTATAAAAAAAGGGTTGAGATAATAAATGAGGAAAATATAGATATTACTGCAGAACTTGCTTCATTGAGATCAAGAATAGAAGAATCACAAAATACAAAATTAAATATTTCCACAATTGATTCTTGTCCAACTTGTTTACAGAGTATCAATGATAATTATAGGACAAATATTCTCTTAAAAATAGATGAAGAAATAAATAAAAACAACAAAAAAGTTAATCAATTATTAGAAGATAAACAAAAAGCCCTTAAAAATATAGATGAATTAAAATCAAGCATTAAATTATTTGAAAAACAAATTTCTGATTTAAAAATTTTAAAAATAAAATTAGAATCGATGAATGAAAAAAAACAGAGAATAGAACAATTAGAAAAACAAAAACAACTTTTAGAAAATGATTTGAAAATGTTAAACAAACATATTGATGATTTAAAAAAATCAGTTTTTGATTTAAGTAAATTTGATAAAATTTTTGAAATAGAGAATAAGAATTTTGATGAGGCATTAAAAAAGGAAAAGATGATTGAAATAAAAATGGCAGAATTAAAAAAAGAATTAGATTTATCAAAAAAACAGATTTGTGAGATAGAAGACGAAATAAAAGAAAAAGAAAAAATAAAAGACAAATTAAATCATATCAAAGAAATTGAAGGATGGATTTCTAATAATTTTTTGAATTTAATTTATTTTATTGAAAAAAATGTTATGCTTAAATTAAAAGAAGAATTTTCAAAACTTTTCAATGAATGGTTTACAATTTTAGTGCAAGACACCTTAACAGTAAGATTAGACGAAGAATTTACTCCGATTATTGAACAGCAAGATTATGAATTAGATTATAGTTATCTGTCTGGAGGAGAAAGAACAGCAATAGCTTTGGCTTATCGTCTTGCACTTAATCAGGTTATAAATTCAATGTTAAGCAGAATAAAAACAAATGATTTAGTTATTTTAGATGAACCTACAGACGGATTTTCAGACCAACAGTTAGATAAAATAAGAGATATTTTAGATGAATTAAATGTTCAACAATTAATACTTGTCAGTCATGAACAGAAAATAGAAAGTTTTGTAGAAAATATAATTAGATTTAAAAAAGAAGATAATACTATAATTGTAGAAGTTTAAAATGAGAGATAAGTTGATATAGATTACAGTTCTTTATTTAAATGATTATCTTTCCCATTTTAATATTATTTGTTATCTGCAGAATATACATATAAACTTGTATATTAATAATAATTATCTTAATATTATTTTTAGTTTTATTACCCCAATTATATTTAATAGTTATTAATTATTTTATTGAGATTTAATAAACTTATAATCTATGGAATTTATAAATTCACAACATAACCACAAACTTTATAAATAACAGCTATTTAAAATAAATATAAATTCTATTAATTTTAGAGGTATTTGTTCTCTATAAAATAAAATGGATGAAGAATTAAAAAAATCAATATTAAAAACAGGAACTAGTATACTTGGAATTTTATGCAAAGATGGAGTAGTAATGGCAGGAGATAGAAAAGCAACAGCAGGAAACATAGCAATATTAAAAAATACAAAAAAAGTTGTTCAAATCAATGATTACTTAGTTACATCTGGAACAGGTTCTGCTTCTGATATAGAAATGATAAAAAAATTAGTATCAGCAGAACTTAGATTAAAAGAATTAAAATCAAAGAGAAGGCCAACTGTAAAAGAAGCAGCCAATCTTATAGGAACAATTGCTTATAGAAATATTAGACAACCCTCAATGGTTCCTTTTATTGCAGGAACATTAGTTGCAGGCTATAATGAAGATGGAACTTATGAATTATATAGCATAGAACCTGCAGGAAGTGTTGCAAAGGTAGATGAATATGATGCTAATTTTTCAAGCGGTATGCCCTTTATTTTGGGTTTATTAGAAAGACAATATGATGAGAATATGACTGTTCAACAAGGAGTTAAATTAGCTATAGAATGTTTAAAATCTTCAACACAGAGAGATATTGGAAGTGGTTTTGGTATTGATGTTTTTACAATAACTAAAGAAGGAATAAATCAAGTAGTTGAACAAAAAATTGATCCTTCTTATATAGATAGAATTTCAGTAAAAACTAAAAAATAATTAAGATAATATAATCTATAAATAAACTAAATAAAATATATAAAATAATAAGATTTATTAGGGAATTATCAATGTTCAGATTCACTCATAAAACATAAAGACTATCTAATTATCAATTATAATTAAATCAACAATCAAGCTTAACCTATAAAATTTGGGGGGTTATTAATAATAAAAAATATGGCTGCTGTCCATATTAAAGATGATGATTTTATAGATATCATATTAAAATTCTAAAAATGAATTATATCAAGGATAAAAAATGACCGATATTTTAAAAAGTATATTAGATGATTTGCAAAAAGGAATTGTAAGTGATGCTTGTTTTGAAGGAGCAAACATAGTTCTCTATACACAAAATAAGGAATTTTTTAAAAACGGAGAAACAGAAATCAAAAAAATTGTAGATAAAATAAAAAAAAGAATAGAATTAAGAGCAGACCAATCTATTTTAACAGAACAAGATGATACTAAAAAACAAATAAAAGAAATAGTTCAAGAAGAAGCAGAAATTACTAACATTATTTTTGATATACAAAGATCTACTGTAATAATTGAAGCAAAAAAACCAGGAATAGTTATAGGAAAAGGAGGGAGTGTTTTACAGGAAATAAAACAAAAAACTTTCTGGATTCCTCAAGTTCAAAGAAGTCCTTCTATTAGAAGCAAAATTACTGAAAATATTCGTGCTGTTTTATATGAGAATAATAATTATAGAAGAAAATTTCTCAATGATATTGGGAAAAAAATATATAAAGAATGGAGTTCAGATAAAATAAAAGAGTGGGTAAGAATATCTTTTTTAGGAGGAGCAAGACAAGTAGGAAGAAGCTGTTTTTTATTGCAAACCCCTGTTTCAAAAATTATTTTAGATTGTGGTGTTGATGTGGCTTCTCAAGGTCTAGATAGATTCCCTTCTTTAGATGTTCCTGAATTTAAAATAGAAGAAATTGATGCAGTTATAGTAACACACGGGCATTTAGACCATTGTGGTTTAGTCCCTTATTTATATAAAATGGGATATAGGGGTCCTGTATATATGACTGCTCCAACAAGAGATCTTTCTTCTTTGATTGCATTAGATTTTATTGGAGTAGCTTATAAAAAAGCATCTTCTCCATTATTTAGTTCCTTAGATATAAAACAAATGGTAAAACATTCTATTTGTTTAGATTATAATGAAGTTACAGATATCACTCCTGATATAAGAATTACTTTTTATAATGCAGGACATGCATTAGGAAGTGCAATGATACACATTAATATTGGAAATGGATTGCATAATCTTTTATACACAGGAGATATGAAATTTGGAAGAACAAGATTATTAAACCCAGCTGTAACTAATTTTCCTCGTTTAGAAACACTAATAATTGAATCTACTTATGGTAAAAGAACAGATATTCTCCCTTCTAGACAAGACTCAGAAGCTCAACTTTTAAATATAATTAAGAAAACAATTGAAAGAAGAGGAAAAGTTCTTATTCCAGAATTAGGATTAGGTAGAGCTCAAGAAACAATGTTAGTTATAGAAGATGCAATAAAAAACGGAAAACTTCCAAAAATTCCTGTTTATATAGATGGAATGATATGGGATATAAATGCAATTCATACAGCATATCCTGATTTTTTATCAACACATGTAAGAAATCTAATTTTCCAAGATAAAAATCCTTTTATATCAACTCTTTTTAAGAGGGTTGGTTCATCAAGAGAAAGAAAACAAGTTATAGAAGGAGATCCTTGTGTAGTATTAGCAACAAGCGGTATGTTAGTTGGTGGTGCTTCTGTAGAATATTTAAGGGAATTTGCAGATAATAAAAAAAATACTATTTGTTTTATATGTTATCAAGGACAGGGTTCTTTAGGAAGACAAGTCCAAGAAGGATTAAAAGAAACAACAATGAAAACTTCTGAAGGAAAAGAAGAACATGTAAAAATAAATTTAGAAGTTGATACAGTAGAAGGAATGACAGCACATTCAGGAAGAAATCAATTATTAGCTTTTATAAATAGAATACAACCAAAACCAAAAAGAGTTATAATTCAGCACGGCGAAGTCTCAAAATCTTTAGATTTAGCATCTTCTATTTACAAACTAAATAGAATTGAAACAAATGTTCCGAGAGGTTTAGAAACTTTAAGGATAAAATAAGATTGACATAATCTAATAATGTTTTAATTTCTAAAGCGAGTTTTAGTCTAAATTGATTTTATGCTTATTGCTTAATGAACTCTAAGATACTTATTACTAATGAACCCATGAACCTACTAGTGATATTATAAGCTATCAATATCTAAAATAATTGAACAGCCGCATTATAAAATTTCAACAAGTTGAGCCTTATTACAAAAAACCTGCAAAGATTTATTATTAATATTGAAAAATATAGAATCAAACCCAACATCAACTTTAAAAACTAAAAAATCATTTATTTATTATAAAAAAAGAAACCACAGGTGTCTACAAAAATGAAATTTTATATTAATCTAATTAAAAAAGAAGTTGAACCTTTAATAAAATTTAAGAGAAGTGTCTTATAAAATGAAGCATAACCTAAAAGTTACTTTTATTTTATTAACAATGTTTCTTTTAACTCAGTTTATAGGAATATATATTATCCATCAATATACTCCAATACCTGGGCAAATAGAAGTTAATGGAACTATTGTTAATATTACTATTATCCCTGAAATTCCTTATGGAATGGAACCCCCTACAGGATTTTCCCCATTTGAAGTAATTCTTAATTTAATAATTGCATTTGTTTTTGCTATTTCATTAATATTTTTATTAATGCGTTTTAAAGCAGAAACAATAATCAAACTTTGGTTTTTTATTGTAGTAATTTTAGCATTGGGCATTGCTATTAATTCATTTATTATTCAATTAGATTATTCTGCTATTATTGCTTTTTTTATTGCAGTTCCTCTTGCTGTTTTTAAAATATTTAAAAGAAATATTATTATTCATAATTTAACTGAATTTTTAATTTATCCAGGTATTTCAGTTATTTTTGTTTCTATTTTAGCAGGATTAACCGGAATTTGGGGTTTATGGCTGATTATCCTCCTACTTCTTTTGATTTCTGGTTATGATATTTATGCAGTTTGGCATTCAAATATTATGAAAAAACTCGCTAAATATCAAATAGAAAAAGTCAAGGTTTTTTCAGGATTTTTCTTACCTTATATGGATAAAAAAGAAAGAAAAAAATACAAAAAATTAAAGCAAAAATACAAAAAACTTGATGAAAAAAATCCAAAACATAAAAAAGCAGTAAAAAATGCAAAAATAAAAATTAATTTAGCTATTCTTGGAGGAGGAGATATAGTTTTTCCAATAATAACTGCAGGAGTTTTATATAGATTATTTGGATTAATTCCTGCTTTATTTGTTATTTTAGGTGCAACTGCTGGTTTAACTTATCTATTATTTTTCTCAGAAAAAGCAAAATTTTATCCTGCAATGCCTTTTATTTCAACAGGAATTTTTATTGGAATGATTTTAAGTTGGCTTATAACTTTGATTTAAATTACTTTCTTCAATAGCTAATTTTGCTCCAACTTTATCACAATAATAATCTTTTGAAAAAATATTTTCTATTCTTTTATCAGTAGTCCCATGTTTTTTATATGTTCTTGTACCCTTTTATAGGTTTTATATGTATCATATCCAGCCAGAGTAAAAGCATTAAGTTGAAGACCAGAACACCAAGATAAGGCACTTATGTAATACTGCATATTTAATTTATTTTTAATATCCCATATTATGGGTGTTGCTCCTATAAGAATATAACTTGTTAAAGTAAATTTATTTTTTTAACACATTTAATGTAATCTGCTAATCTCTCTTTCATTCTATTCTCCAGGGATTATTTTTCTAAAATCAACTTGCTGTTGAGCCATATAATTTATCCAATCAGGAGAAGCAGGTTCTACAACACTTATATCATGAGTGTCAATAATACACGGCAGTCTTTGTTCTAATCTATATGAAGGATTCCATACTCCTTTTTTATTCTTGTAATTTTCTCTTATTAATGTAGGTCTTAAGATTGCTCTATTGGCCTTTATAGATTCTAATCTACCGATTAAAGAACTATTACCTTTTAAAATAACTCTTACTAGACTTCCAACTAAATCTTTATAATCAATATTTTCTTTTTCTTGATTTTCTTCATTTGGTATAAATCCCGTCATAATATTATCTTGTATGTCATGGTTTAAAAATCTTTTCCTGTACTACTTAATAAAAGTAACAATTAGTAAGGTTTATAAAGTAGGTTTTTCTTAATTTTTCATTAAATAGCTAGAATTAAAGATAGTGAAATTAAAAATTTCACACTATAAATTTTAAAAAATATAAAGAAAAATTTAAGCTAAGGGAAAATGATTGAAGAAAAAATATATGTTAGAGAAATAGGAAGCAAGAAAAAATTAGACTTAGATAATCCTGTATTTAGTTCTTATATTAAAAAAGAAGATGCTGATTCTATTAATAATCAATTAAAAAATTTAGAAGGAGTTAATAAGTCACAAATTATGCTGGGAAATATTAAAAATTCAACAAAGAGAACAGAAAAATGATAATAAAACCAGAACTTGTAAAAAAAATAAAGCATTATTTTGATTTAAATATTTATGAAACTAAAGTGTGGTTGGCTTTAATTAGCAAAGGAGTTGCAACAGCAGGAGAAGCTGCAGAACTTTCAGGAGTTCCAAGATCAAGAACTTATGATGTATTGGAAAGTTTAGAAAAAAGAGGATTTGCCATATCTAAGATAGGAAAACCAGTTCAATATCTTGCAGTTAAACCACAAGTAGTTATTGAAAAACTTAAAAATAATACATTAAAAAATGCAGAAGAAAAAATTAACTCACTTTCAAAATTAAAAGATACAGATGAATATACTAAATTAAATCAATTACACAATCAGAGCATCTCACCAGTAAAAAGAGAAGATTTAACAGCTTCATTAAGAGGAAAACAAAATATTTATACCCATCTTAAAGATATGTTTGAAAATACAAAAAAAGAAGCAATTATTTGCACAGATGTAAGAGATTTAAAAAACAAATCAAGAATTTTTAGTCAAATTTTAGAAGAATTAAAAAAATCAAAAGTAAAGATGAGAATATGTTTAAAAGGAGAGCAGGAATTAATTAATAAAATGAATAAAAAATTAGGTATAAATGCTAAAAAATTAGATATTCCTGGAAAATTTTTTATAGCAGATAGAAATCAAACTTTATTTACAATTTCACAAAATCCAGAACATGAAGAAATTGGAATTTGGTTAGATTCAGATTTTTTCTCCAAAGCAATGGCTAATTTATTTGATATTGCAGAAAAAAACATAAAAAATAAAAAATAATTATGATTTTTAATAAGAATAATCAATATTAATAAAACAATAGACTTTATATTTGGCTAATTCTTTAATAGATTATGTCTGATTATGGTAAAAAAAGAGAATATCCAAATAATCTAGAACAACAGGAAATTCTTCCCAAAGTTACTAGGGAAACAATAGAAGAACTTACAAATGAACTCAATCATAAAGGATATGATTTATTGGCATTAAAAGAAATTGCTTTTGCAATGAAAAAAGAAAATCCAAGATTATTTAATTTAGCTTTATTATATTGCAGGAAATTGCCAAAACAGAACAAGAATCAAGAAATATGACCTCTCTCGCAATATCTATTTATAGATTATTAAGAAATCAATCATTAAAAGATTTAGATAATTTATTAGATTAATTTTTAATTTTAATTTTTGTGATAGACATTTGCCGCAATATTTTCTTTTTATCTTTAAAAAAATCTTTTAAATATTTTTTTGCAGTAAAATTAACTTTTTGTTTTGCATATGCTTTCCCTTTTTTACTAAATGCTTTTTTCTTATATTTTTTCTTAAATTTTAATAAATTATGAACCATAGTTATTGGAGGCCCTTTAATTAAAATTTCTTTTTTTGATTTTAATATAAATATTATTTCAGCTTGTTTTCCATGCTTTTCTGGGTTATAAATAAATTCTTTATTTTTTATTTTAAAATATCGCCTTAATTTTCTTGTTAATAAATCAGAAAATTTCTTTAATTTAGTTCCTGCAATATCCCCTGCTTGTTTATCTGTTTTTGCAATTATTTCTATATATTCATTTTTTCTTTTTTTCCCGGTTTTTTCCAGTTTTTCTTTATCAATTTTTCTTTTTTCAAAATCTCTTATTTTTGGATTTTTTAGAAATTTTTTTGCAGTTTTTTGAAATTTAATTAATGTTTTATAAGTAAGAGCAGCAGTAGCATTTCTTTCTTTAAATGTAGGATCCACAAAAATTATTGGCGATTGTAATTTAGATTCATTAATTTCTAACATTGCTAAACTTTTATTTTTAAATTTTTTTTCAATATCAATAATAATTTTGTCTTTTTTTTCAGAATTAATTTTTAATATGCCTCTTAAAAATTTGTCCAGACTTCCAAATTTTATTATTAATAATTCAAGTGCATAACCAGAAAAACCTTGTATATAAGATTCTGCTCCATAAACATTCTTTGCATGACAAAAAGATTTAGCAAGAATAATCTCATTAATTAATTTTTTTCTCCTATTCTCGAATAATTTCTTTTTAATATAATTTACATGAAAATAAGACAAATCTGTAACATTTCTTGCTTGTTGGGGTTTAGAAATTTTACAAACAGGAACAACTTCAAAATAAATATTTTTACTTTCTTCTACTTGAAAATAATCCCTGCTTCCATGCAATTTTTTAATTTTTCTACCAGATTTTTTCAATATTTTTTCTAATAATTCAGATAATTCTTCATCTTTGTATTTATTTTTATCAAATCTAACAAATACATCAATATCATATTTATTTTTTCTAACTATAGTTCCTTTTGCTACACTTCCTCCGACAAAAACCTGTGCTTTTATTTTCTGTTTTTTTATTAATGTTTTTAAGTCTGCAATAAAGCAGTTTTTAACAGAATTTAATATTTTTATCTCTGATTTGCTTGGTTTAATTTGATTTAAAACCTCTTTTTTAACTTTATTTAATTTAGTCATAAATATATTATGTAGAAGATGTTTTTATATTTACTGCTCACCAAGTTAGTGATATTAGATAGAGATTATTAATAATCTAATAATTATAATTTTTAATGGATTTATAAGTAAGGCTCAATTCATGTCATAATTTAATTTATATCTCTAAATCTAAATAGGCCTAGAAAATATATTCTTTATATTAGAATTAATTAATAATAGATATTCTTAAAAACTTTATAAGTTAAGTTCAAAGATAATCTATATATTATAATATAATGCGTCTATAAAATGTGTTATTAGTATAATATTGTATTTTACTTCCCAGTCTTTCTTGCTTTTGGTTTTAAAAAATTATATATTTTTTGACTAATTCTTCTTTATTTTCAAAAAAGTTATAAATTATAGAATCAGATAATTTTTCATCATTACTATTACCTACTGAAATACGCATTCCATATCCAAATAAAACCGCATTATACTCTCCTTTTTTTAGATATTTATTCGCTTCATTAGATTTTATATTTATCATTATTAAATTAATACTCTCTGTTTTCAGTTTTTCTCTTACTTCTTTAAATACATTAAACATCTTTTTTCTTGTATCTAAAAATGAACTAGAAATATTATCTTTAGTAATTTCTTTAAATCTATCATCAATTAACAATGCATATAATCTTTTTATATTAATCATTCATATTTATCATTTATATATTTTTATTTATTAAATTGTATATAACAAATAGAATTAATCTTTTTCTTTGACTTCTTTCATTTTTTCTTTATATTTTTCAAGATTAATCTTAAGAGTTGAGGCTAAATCAATTATATATTTCCCTTCTTCTAACTTATATATAAGAGGACGTTTTTTAGTAAATAAATTAACAATATCTAATTCAAATTTTCCTGGTTTTGTGACTCTCACAGATTCTAAATCAAGAATTACAGGAGCATTTGGTTCTTTAATTCCTATAATATCTCTTACATCTTCTTCAATTTCTTTTTTCTCTTCAGGAGCTAATTCATTAACAGGATTATCCTTAATATCCTTCATCTGTTGTTTTTTAATATAAAAAAAGAAATGCCCTCTGCATTCGCTACATCCTTTTAATAATTCTTCACATACATCAGGATATACTTTTCCGCAATGAACACATTGGTGCGGCATTTTATAATTCACTATTTTTTATATTTAATTTGGAATTGTAAAATAACATAGGCATATTTATAAGAAATAATTGTAGTTTAAATAATTTTGTTTGATAATTGATAACTAATATATTCTTAAAGATTTTTATATTATGAGTATAGAAGTGCAATAGACTGGTTTTTACTTTAAAGATATAAAAAATTATATATTATTAAAATAAGAAATTGAGATAATTTAATCAGCCTTGAGCCAAATTCAAAGGAAGGGTTGATAAGGGTAAACCTTGGTGTCCCAATCAGCCTTGAGCCAAATTCAAAGGAAGGGTTGATAAGGGTAAA
>CAZPQF010000014.1:10527-15899 GCA_964588735.1 Candidatus Woesearchaeota archaeon | reverse complement strand
ATATAATAATATTATAGGTAAATATTCTATAAAAGAACAAGAATTAATCAGAGAGGGAAGAAAATGTTTGTTAGTTCCTATCGAGAAAGATGAATTTGAAGACTTAATGGGATTAAGGTTGGGGAATGTTTCTGGAATAACTAATTATGATAAGAGGATTTTTAACCGATTTAGATACTATGAAGAAGACGTTCAATGTTGGTTAGATTTAGGAAAGAGAGGGATTGATCTGTTACTAGAAGTTCCCCCATATCATCATCTTGGTCCTGATGGTTGTACGGTTTCTGTTGGAAATCCTGCAGCAGTTGTTGGAGTTCAAGAAAAAGAAAAAAGAGAATTTCCAAAATTTTATAGTTACGGGGGGAACTTGGATGATCTTATCGAAAAAGTTAATCATAGATTTGAAAGTAATATTAATATAGAAGATATCTTTCCTTTCGAAGCTATTCTAGGATTTTGTATTGGATTTGATAGTGCACTTTTTGGATTACCTAGTAAATTAACCTCATGGGAGAGTACAAGAAGAAAATATGGAGAATTTGTATTAAAAAGATATTCTAAAAATCCTGAAGTGGTTGAAGAAAAGATTTTACAATTGTGTGAAGATCAACCAAAACATACTCGCTTATTGAAAAGTTATTTAAGGGATTTAAAACAAAATGGATTTAGAGATTGATTTTCCTAGAATTTCAAAAACAATCAAGGAAAAAGTTGCTAATGATTTAGCTTATGCAGAGGATATTAAATTAAGATCAATTGTCCGAGCATATGAAAAATTGCCTTTTTATAAAAAGTTTAATTGGCCTTGTAAACAACTTTACTGGTATGAAAAAAGTTTAAGATATGATACTGCAAAGGCAATTTTGTTGGGAAAATTAAAAAGAAGAGATTTAGTTAATTACTTAGAGAAATCAAATCACAACCTTTAAAAACCCTAAAATACCTGTAATTTTGTAAGTTGGAGAGTTAACTTTCGGGATTCGGTCTGTAAAAAGACATGCTTTGAAAAATCAAAGCAGAATTCTGAGGAAGGTTCACCCACCAATTAAAGTCATCGTTGAGAAACGAGTGTCGAGAGGCATAGCTCCAGAAAAGAAATGACACAGCCCAAGGGGAGCAATGAACCTTGAGGGAAGCTAGGAACTTTGGGAGATTCCGCGTAAATCCTCTGGATTTCCGGGTCCTTCAAAACAAAACTGCGCCTACGCGCAGATTAGATTAAGAGTTTTGAAGTTGATGAAACAGCTGTCTTGACTGGTGCAAGGCCATAGAGCTGCATAGTAGCATGTTAACACGTTCGGTTCGAAGTGTTTTTGTTGAATTAAACACAAACGACGAACGACAGAAGGTGACCTACTCCAACTTATTTTTAAAAAAATTAAATCACAAAATAAAGAAAAATGTTTGAGATAAATACAGAACAAGGAAAAGAAAACAGAAAGAGATTTTTATTAGATAGAAGTTTACATGTTCAAGATAATAAATATCAAATTAGTCATGAAATAAAAGAGGAGGTTGTCAGAAGATTATCTGAACAAGAATGTATCATGGGATTGTTAAAACAAGAACATGATAAATTGTCAAGAAAAACCCCTGGAGGAACGAAAATTCATGATTATAGCAACATCAGAAATTATATTTCTGGGCATTTAGAATTAACACAGGCAGGAAAACTGCCGGGTTGTCCGATTACACTTGCAGAAAACCATCCGAAATATTATGAAAGTTTAGTTAGAAAGTTAGCTGTAGCAAGACAAATATTTAGATAATATAAATATATTTAATAAAAAAAGAAAAGAAAAAGAGATTTTTAATGGGAATTAAATAAAAAAAGCCATTTATTCTTCGGTTTCAGATTGTTCTCCTTCTTCAGGAGCATTTTGTTCATCCATTTTAACCTCCGATGTAAAAGGGTATAGGGATTTGCTTTTAAAGGTTTAGAAATCTTTATAAATTAAAACTTTTCCTCGATAATATATAAAGGTTTGTATTAATTAAATAATAATAAGAAATATTTTTAAAGTTATTATTTAAATTTAACAAAATATTTAAATATGTATTTATACTCCTATATACGTATAATAATATATTAAAAATAAGGAGAGAATTTTAGAATGAAAAAAGGGAATGATAAATTAACTTTATCTATAAATAGGAAAATTAAGCAAGAGTATAAAGTATTTTGTGAAAAAAAAGGTCTGCAGATTAGCAAACAAATTGAATTATTTATGATTGATGAATTAAAAAAACATGAAAACAATAAAAAACATAAGAAAAAAGGGGAAAATGAGTAAGAAAAAAAGGGAAAAATTATTCAAATTTTCAATCTTCATAACAAAAATAAAAAATTTATTAGGAATTAAAAAAGAAAAGAAATCTGAGCATATAATTATAAAAAAACATAAGAAAAAAAGGAAAAAATATGAAAAAGCGAGAAGAAATGTAGCAAACAAACATAATAAAAAATATTTTTATAAATTTATAAAAAATAGAATTTCTTATAAAAAAGATAAAAAAGGAATAATGATTATTAATAATCAATTTATAGAGAAAATAAAAAAAGAAATTAAAAATAAAAAGGTTTATGGTAAAATTATTGGTTTAACATTTAAAGGCAGAGAAAAGATTAATGAAGAAAAAATCAATGAAATGTTTTCATATTAAAATGAGAAAACATTCAAAAGCTGATTCAATATAAAATTATATCGGTGGCTTGAGAGTCACAATTGCTACAGGAACGTAGCTCTGATAAGGGAACGTAGCTCAGCGGGAGAGCACATGGCTGAAGCCCATGGTGTCCGGGGTTCGACTCCCCGCGTTCCCATATTAAAAAGATTTTTAAAATAAAAACTATTATTAGAATAAGAACAAATTGAAAATGAATAAATTAAAAAAGTTCTTAAAAAAAGAGGTAAAAAAATTAAACTGGTTAGATTTTTATTTGCTAAAAATAAGTGTATTCTTTTTCGCATGGTTTATCACAACTTTTTTAAACTTAAATATCATTGTAAATTATAGATGGTTGTGGTTTGTATTGTTTTTTATTTTTGGAATCACACCAATTTGTAAATTAATAAGATAAATAAAAGAGGAAAAAATATGGCTAAAGAATCAGAATTGACAAATATCATATATTTGTTTGGAATAATAAGTATAATTTTAGCAGTTGTTTCCCCTATTGCAGGGATAATATTGGGTATTGTGGGAATTATAATAGATAACAAAGAAAAGAAAAAAGATGAATTGTCAAAAAAAGGAAGAAAATTTTGTAAAATAGCAATAATTGTAGGAATTATTTTCCTTATACTAACAATTATACTGGCATATTCTTTGAATACTTATTTTGGTGTTGGGGTTTAAAATGAATAAAAAAGCTGCTATGGAAATGAGCATAACTACAATTGTAATAATTGTGATTTCAGTTACATTATTAATTTTGGGGATGGTTTTTGTTAGAACAGTAATGTGTGCAGCTATTGGTTTAACTGGAGAATTAAGTAATAAAGTTGAGGGAGAAATCGATGAAATTTTTGGTTCTACTGGTGGTGAAGTTCATTGCATAGGTGAGAGTGGTGAACCAATAAAATTAATTCCAGGAAGAACAAATATAATATGGTGTGGTATAAGAGCACCAGTTCAGGCAGATTATAAAATTTCTTTAGAATCAATGAGTGGTTCTGTATCTTCTGATGCAACTATTGAAAATTATTTAATACAAGGAGGAGATTATTGGGATGGAACGGTTGTTCCTGGAGATGAAGTTCCAAAAAAAGTTTTAAGATTAAGTATACCAAAAAATGCTCCTGAAGAAGAAATTTTTATACAATTAGAAGCATTTAAAGATGGAACACAAATATCTACACATGATTTGGATTTTGAAGTCAGCAGAGTAGGAATGTTAAGAACTACTATGTGTTAATTTTATTTTGATAAAAAAATTTCTTACATAATCTGGAATTTCTGATAAGATATAGTTCTAGAGGTTTTTGAGTTAGATAGGATAATAGAATAAAATTTGATAATAAAATATTTTTACAGGTTTTATAAGTTATGAGCAATTGTTTAATAAAGTGAGTTAAAGAAAATGCAATAAATTGAACCTTGCTTTAAAGTTTAAAAAAGATTATCAATATTAATTGTTTAATTAGACTATATTTAATAGCAAATGTTTGATAAATTATGATAATAAATAAGATATAAAATAAAAGTAGAGTTCAATCACTTGATTATATTAATTTTTTAAATAGTGGCATTATTAATAATATTATCAATTTAATTGAATATTAATAAGATATTTAAACAATATTTATTTTTAATAAGTATGGAAAAATTATATTTATATAATACTCTAACAAAGAAAAAACAGGAATTTAAACCATTGGATAAAAAAAATAAAAAAGTTGGATTTTATTCTTGCGGACCAACAGTTTATTGGTATCAACATATTGGAAATTTAAGAACTTATATTTTTAATGATATTTTAAAGAGAGTTCTTCTCTATAATAAATTTAAAGTTAAACATATAATGAATGTAACTGATGTAGGGCATTTAACAAGTGATGCAGACGAAGGTGAAGATAAAATAGAAAAAGCAGCTGCTCGCGAACATAAAAAAGCAGGGGAAATTGCAAATTATTATTTAAAGATATTTAAACAAGATTTTAAAAAATTAAATATAATTGAACCAGATAAATGGCCAAAAGCAACAGAGCATATAAAAGAAATGATAGATTTTGTTAAAATTTTAGAAAAAAAAGGTTATGCTTATAAAACAAAAGACGGAATATATTTTGATACCTCTAAATTAAAAGATTATGGAAAACTTGCTAATTTAAAAAAAGAAAAATTAAAAGCAGGTAAAAGAATTTCTATGAAGGATAAAAAAAATAAAACAGATTTTGCTTTATGGAAATTTTCAGAAATTCCAGGGAAAAGACAGCAAGAATGGAATCCCAAAAATTTTGGGGCATCTTGGCCAATAGGATTTCCAGGATGGCATATTGAATGTTCTGCTATGTCATCAAAATATCTTGGAAAACAATTTGATATTCATACTGGTGGGGCAGATCATATTTCTGTTCATCATACAAATGAAATTGCACAATCAGAAGCTGCATTTGGAAAAAAACCATGGGTTAAATATTGGCTTCATGGAGCTTTTTTACAATTTAAAGGAAAAAAAGTTAGTAAAAGCAAAGGAGGATTACATATAATTTCTGATTTAGAAAAAATGAATTTTCATCCATTATCATACAGATATTTTTGTTTAACAACTCATTATAAAAAACCATTAAATTTTACATTAGATAATTTACAATCTGCACAAAATACATATTTTAAGTTGAGAGATAAAATTGCAGAAATAAAAGAAA
>CAZPQF010000014.1:4912-10517 GCA_964588735.1 Candidatus Woesearchaeota archaeon | reverse complement strand
TTTAAAGATAAATAATAAAAAAATAAAAGAATATGAAGAAAAATTTCTAAAGATGATTAATGATGATTTAAATATGCCAAAAGCTCTTGCTTTAGTCTGGCAAGTAATAAAAGATAATAAAATAAATAATGAAGAGAAATGGAAAATTCTCAAAAAATATGATAAAGTTCTTGGATTAGATTTAGAGAAAATTAAAATTATTAAAATTAAAATTCCTAAAAAAATTAAAGATATGATTGCAGAGAGAGAAAATGCAAGAAACAATAAAGATTATCAACTTGCAGATGAAATTAGACAACAAATAGAAAAAAAAGGTTATATTTTAGAAGACACTTCTAATGGTCCGAAAGTGAAGGGGAAAATTGGAGGAAAGTAATATGACAAGAGAACCATGTCCAAATAAAGAAGAGAACTTGAAAGATTGTCCATGTGACTGGCCAGACTGCGAAAGAAAAGGAATTTGTTGTGAATGTATTGCTTATCATAGAAAAAGAGGAGAGTTGCCTGCGTGCTTAAAATAAAAAGTTATAAAAACTTAGTCTATTATTTTATAATATGAAAAAAGAGGAATTTGAATTTATTCATACTGGCTACAAGCCCAAAGACGACTTAGTATGTCTTTTTAGAGTTGAACCTAATCGAATAAGCTTTAAAAAGGCGGCAAACACAATTGCATTAGAATCAAGTGTAGGAACATGGACAAAATTAAATTCTAAAAAAGAGAGAGATGTAAAAAAACATAGAGCAAAAGTATTTTCAATAAAAAAACCATATATTAAGGTTGCTTATCCGTCTTCATTATTTGAACCAGACAATGTTCCAAATATTTTATCAAGTATTGCTGGAAATATTTTTGGTATGAAAGCTGTTAAAAATTTAAAATTAGAAGACATTTCTCTGCCAAAGTCAATAATAATAAAATATAAAGGACCAAAATATGGAATTAAAGGAATAAGAAAAATGATGAAAATTAAATCACGTCCATTAATTGGCACAATTATTAAACCTAAATTAGGATTAAAAACAAAAGAGCATGCAGAAAGTGCATATGAATCTTGGATAGGTGGATGTGATATTGTAAAAGATGATGAAAATTTATCTTCACAAAAATTTAATGAATTTGAAAAACGTCTTGCCAAAACATTAGAAATGCAAGATAAAGCAGAATCTGAGACAGGAGAAAAAAAAGCTTATTTAATTAATGTAACTGCTGAAACAAAAGAAATGATTAAAAGAGCGGGATTAGCAGAAAAACAAGGAAGTAAGTATGTTATGATAGATATTCTCACTAGTGGTTGGGCTGCATTACAAACTCTTAGACAAGCAGAATTTAAAATGGGAATTCATGCATATAGAGCCATGCATGCTGCTTTTGATAGAAATGAAAAACATGGAATAAATATGATGGTAATTGCTGATTTTGCAAGATTAATTGGGGTTGATAATCTACATATTGGAACTGGAATTGGAAAGATGAAAGATTCAATGGAAGTTGTTCAAGATAGAGTAGATAAAAGAGTTAAAGAAACAAGATTGAGATTACAACAAAACTGGGATAAATTAAAACCTGTATTTGCTGTTTGTTCAGGAGGATTATATCCAGGACATGTTCCTTTTCTTATCAAGAATTATGGAAAAGATATTATTATTCAAGCTGGAGGTGGGATACATTGGAATCCAAGGGGGAGTAAATACGGGGCAATGGGAATGAAACAAGCATTAAATGCCACATTAAAAGGAATTTCACTAAAAGAATATTCAAAAGCTCATTTAGAGTTAAAAGAAGCCCTTGATAAATTTGGTTATCCAAGAGAAAAGTAATCAGCACTTTTTTAAATTATTAATTCTTTTATTTTATCATGAGAATAAAAAGAGGTAAAGAGAAATATCGTAAAGGAGTTTTTGTTGTTGTATATGCACAAGAAAAAAATAGCAAGCAAGATAAAAACAAAATAAAATATCTGCTTCTTCATAGAAAACTTCATTGGAAAGGATGGGAGTTTCCAAAAGGAGGAAAGAGGTTTTATGAGACGAATAAAATGACAGTAATAAGAGAAATTAAAGAAGAGGTTGGATTGCCGATATTAAAGATAAATAAACATGATTTTTCAGGAAAATATCAATATGATAAAATATATGAAGATAGACATAATATAATTGGACAAACATTTAAATTATATTCTGTTGAAGTTAAAAAATATGGAAAAGAGAAGATTAGATTAGATAAATTAGAACATGATGATTATAAATGGAGTGATTTTAAAAAAGCATTAAAATTATTAACTTGGGATAATCAAAAAAAATCATTAAAAATTATTAATAATTATTTAAAAAGAAAAATTAAAAGTTAATTATATTGTTCTATCTTTTTTTCTAATATTTCTATTGCAAAAGGATTTGTTAATTTATTTTGATTTAATAAACCATATGCAAGATCGATATAAAAAGACCTAATATTCTTACCAGTAATTGGTTCAACACAAGGTCTATCAATATGCACACATAATTCTGATACAATATCTATTTCTGATTTAATATTTTCCATAGTTTAAACCAATAAAAGAAGCATATTTAAAGGTTTTTAATTTAATATTTTTATGACTAAAAATAAAAAAACACCTAGTAAAAAAACAAAAAAAATTAATTTTAGAAAGTTTGAAACTAAAAGTGGTAAAAAAGTTTTGGCTGGAAAAACAGCAGAAAATAATGAAAAATTAGTAAAACAAGCTAAAAAAAATGAATATATATTACATACTGCTGCTCCAGGAAGTCCTTTTGTAAATATAAAAAATAATAGAACTAAAGTAACAAAAAAAGATATTAAAGAGGCTGCAATTTTTTGTGCAACATATAGCAGAGATTGGAAGAAAAACAAATCAAATGTTGAAGTCCATGTTTTTAAAAAAGCAGATGTTTATAAAGAAAAAGATATGAAAATAGGAACTTTTGGAGTAAAAAAACATAAAACAATTATTATAAAGAAAAAGGAGATTGGGGAGTTTGAAAAGGAGGGGAAATGACAATACAAGGAAAAATTCAATTAGGAAAGCAAGGAATTACTCAGGGATTTATTAATTCATTAGAAAACAGGTTTAAAACCCATGATATTGTAAGAATTTCTGTGTTAAAATCTGCAGGACATGATAAAGAAAAAGTGCGAGAAATGGCAAATGAAATTATTGAAAAACTTGGAAAAAAATATACTGCTAAAATAATTGGATTTACAATTGTTGTGAGAAAATGGAGAAAAGCAAGAAGATAAAACCATAATATTTAAAAAAAAAATTGAAATTATATAAGTTTATGGAAAAAAATCTAGAAACGGCATTAAATGTGTGTAAGATTGGAAGAAGTATTTCAAATATAATTTATGCTGGAGGAGGAATAGCTGGAATTTATATGGGAACAACTTCAGGGCAATTGAAGGATTAGGGCATGTTATTCCGTGTGTAATGGCTGGAGGAATGATAGAATATTTATCTAATAAATATAAAAATATATTTAATGGAATTGCGGATGAACAAATTATTAAGAAAAAAACGAATGATTTATAAACCCATTTCTCAACTTAGATATAAGCTAAACGACTTAGATAAGTCGATCTAACTCTGCAAAGGGTGGCTTATTAATAAACAAATAAAATAAATAAAATGTCAGTATATGATTTACATCCACAAGAATATAATAAAAAATTAGCTGAAGCTTTAAAACAATTAGATGAATTTAAGATGCCTGAATGGGCACAATTTGTAAAAACAGGAAGTGGAAAAGACAGACCTCCTGTTGAAAAAGATTATTGGTATAAAAGAGCTGCTTCAATATTAAGACAATTATATAGCAAAAAAGTTTTGGGTGTAAATAGATTAAAAACAAGATATGGTAACAGAAAAAATCGTGGTAAAAAACCAGAAAGATTTAGAAAAGGATCTGGAAAAATAATTAGGACAATATTACAGCAAGCAGAAAAAGCTGGTTTTGTTGAAAAAGTTGATGTAAATGGCAGAAAAAAAGGCAGACAATTAACTCAACATGGAAAAAAATTTTTAAATGATATAGGGGTTGGAGGAGAAAAATGAAATTAGAAGAAATTGAAAAAATGAATATACCGTGGAATGCGCCTATAGAAGTAATTACAGATAATAGTTGGAGGCATATTTGTTATTTTAGATGGACAGAAGTAGATGAGGATTTGAGAGCTCTATCATTAATCTATTGTTCTGATTTATCAGATAATAATATATCAAAAGCAAACATCCCAATACCGTTTGAACATATTAAAGAAATAAAATTGTTGGGGTATAAAAAATGAAATCGCATAAAAAACGATATCAAAGAAAAATAAAGATGAGTAAAAAAGCAAAACAGAGTAAGTGGGCTCCATTTTGGGCTGTGTTAAAAAAATATGGAATGGGAAAAAGAATACATCCTTCAAGAATGACACGTCATAGAAGAACTTGGAGAAGAACAAAATTAAAAATTAAACCAAGAAAAATCAAGAAAACTCATTTAGGATAAAATTAGAATGGATAATCAAAATTTGCCTCAAATTGGAACAAGCAGAATAGAAACAAAAGAATTTGTATATAATGGCTGTATCAATTATGAAGAAATAGAGAATAATGATATTAAAATTATTGGTAAACTTTCTTGTGGCAATAGACATGAATCTAAAATAGGTTATTGGGAAGGATATGGAGTTATAATATTTACTCAGATCAAAGAAAAAAATAATTTAATTGCAATAACATCAAGATGTCCATTTGCTGTTAGAAAAAGATTAGAGGAAATTTTAAAAGGAGAATTAAAAGGAGAAAGACCAGCAGAAAATTTTGATGGAGAGATATATTAAAATGGCAGAAGACAAAAAACAAGATACTAAAAAACAAGAAAATAATAAAAAACTTATAGAAAAAGATAAAGAAATAGCTGAAAAAACAAATGAAAAACAAAAAGATGAAAAAAAATCTATAGGAAAAAACATTAAAGAAGAGGAAAAGACTAAACTAGATGAAAAAAGAGATACAAAAAATAAAGAACAATTAAATAAAAATGTGCAAATTTATACTATTCCCTTGAGAAAACAATGGTTAAAAGTTCCAAAATACAAACGAACTCCAAGAGCTGTTAAAACAATTAAACAATTTCTTGCAAAACATAAAAAAATTGAAAATAGAGATATTAAAAAAATAAAATTAGATAAATGGTTAAATAATGAATTATGGTTTAGAGGTATTAAAAAACCACCTGCAAAAATTAAAGTTAAAGTTACTAAAAATGAAGATAATACAATAAAAGTAGAGCTTGCTGAAATTCCTCAAAAAATCAGATTTAAACAAGCAAGAGAGAAAAGAGAAGAGGAAAAAGCAAAAGCATCAGTTGATAAGAAAAAAGCGAAACAACTTGCAGCACAACAGGCAGCTGCAGCACAACAAAAATCAGATGCTGAAAAAGAAAAAACTAAAGAAGAGAAAAAAGAAGAAAAAGAGAAAAAGAAATCAGCAGCAGAACAAACAAAAGCTTTGGCAGAAAAAACCGCAAAACAACAAAAACATCAAATTGGAAAAAAACAAGTTGATTCTCAAAGAAAAATGAAAAGAAAAGCATT
>CAZPQF010000014.1:0-4902 GCA_964588735.1 Candidatus Woesearchaeota archaeon | reverse complement strand
TTACAAAAATAAAAAACACAATAAATATAAATAATCTTTTCTTTTATTAAATATGGAAGGGAAAATTAAAAATTATAAAGGATTGGTAAATCCATGTAAAATATGCAAACAATGTTCTGAAGATATTGGTTTTTATTTTAAAATAATTGTAGAAAAAGGTGATTTAAATGCTTTTTATAGATTAAGAGATATTTTAAAAAATGCTAAAAGAAAAAGAGCAGAAATTGAAGATGATGTACAATTAATAAAAGATATTTGTAAAACATGTAAAATGCCTAATACAATCAGTTCAGGAGGATATATTGATGATTTGATTGGATTTACAAGTGAGGTAGAAGAGGATTTAGATGAAGAATCTATAGATGAAGAATTTATTCCTCATTATTTACAAAGTTGTTTTATAGAGGAATATTTTGAAATACAAAAAAATATTGATGGGGAAAAAAAGGAGAGAGTGGAAAGAAAAATACATAAAAAAATAGGACAAATATTGGAGAATATTGTTAAAAAAAGATATTATGATGATTAATTTTATAATTCTAATAAAAAATGCAGATTAATTTAAAAAAATTAAAACAAGAAAAATCAATTCAAGAATTATTGGAATTTTCAATTATAAATATAGACAAGCCAAGTGGACCTACAAGTTTTACTGTGTCAGACATGATTAGAAGAAAATTAAAAGATGCTGGTTATAATATTAGGAAGACATCACATTTTGGAACTTTAGATCCAAAAGTTACTGGTGTATTGCCTATTGCAATTAATAGAGGATGTAAATTAACTGGATTATTTTTAGGACATGATAAAAAATATATTGGAATAATGCGTGTTCATAAAGAAGGATTAAAAATAAATGAAATTCAAAAAATAATCAATGAGAATTTTGTTGGGAAAATACAGCAAATACCTCCTTTAAAATCTCGTGTAAAAAGGCAAAAAAGAGAAAGAGAAATTAAAAAATTTAATCTTCTTGAAAAAGATGAGAAAAATGAAGAAGATTTTTTATTTGAAGTTGAATGTCAAGCAGGAACATATATTAGAAAATTAATTGATGATTTAGGGAAAAAAATTGGGGGAGCACATATGTTAGAATTAAGGAGAATTAAAGCAGGCATTTTTAATGAAAATAATGAAGATTATCCTTCTATTAATTTATATGGTTTTATAGAGGTTTTAAATGATAAAACAGGAAGAAAATTGAAAAAAATTTTAATGCCAGCTGAAATAATCTCTGAAATTTACCCTGTTGTTAAAATTAAAAAAAAGGTTAAAAATAAATTATTAACAGGCAAGCCAATTCATAAAGAAGATATAATCAACAATATTAAAGTTAAAAAAAATGATATTATTTCTGTTTTTTGCTGTAATCAATTTATAGAAATTGCTAAAGTTATAAATTCTGGAGAAATTTTTGCAAAACCCTTATTTGTATTACAACCAATAGCATAGTAATAAAAATTCTCAAAATTTATTGAAATTATAAAAAAGTATATATAGGAATTATGTTTTTATATTATATAAAAAAAGGGAAAAAAATAAGATGGAAAAGGATTTGAGTAATGACAAATCAACTAATAATATACTCACTAAGTAATTTAAGAAAGTTTTTTCATAGAAGGAAAAATAAGGAAATCAAAATAAAAAGAAATGATTCTGAAAAAAATTTAGAATCTACTACAGAAACAATAGATAATAATAATGGGAAATATTCTATTTTAACGGATTAAGAACAATAGCAGAGTATAATTTAGAAAAAGCGAGAAAAACAAATTATCAGGATAAAAGATTAAATTATTATAGATATATTAGGTCCTAGATTTTTTTTAATGCATAAAAAATTAGCTAAAAATAATTATGATACTTTATCAAATGAACAGATTATACAATTAAATAAAAAATATAAAGGACTAGTAAGAAGAATCTTTAATTTAAAATATAAAAATAAAGATAATAAAACATAATTTTAATAATAAAGAATTTTTAATTAGTATATGATTAAGCAATCTGAAGCTGCAGATAGAATTGATGAAGAAATCATTGATTTACAAAAAATAGGTGATTTTAGAACTAAACAAGGAGAGGAAGTAGCATCAATTTTTTTCAATAAACTTGGGTTAAAAGTATTGCAAAGAATATTTGGTTGTCCTCATAATTATCCTAATGAAGTAGGAATTATAAAAGATATTGTTAAGATAGATAATAAAAAATATGGTATTTTTCAAATTCACAATTATTGTTCAATTTGTGATAAAATAGGAAAGTATATAAAAAAAGATTATCAAAGAGAATTAACACAACAAGAAAATGAGACATATAATTTATTTTTCAAAAACAGCACAAACTAGTGGAAAATTTGATTCAAACAAATTAAAACAAGCTGGAAGAATGGATATTGTTATTCATACTTTAATCAATAGTCTGTTTATTTCTCATGATATAAGAAAAGATGTTATTTTACATTTGGTTTTTTATGGGGCTCCAAATCCTCCGAGACATTTAGAATTTAAATATAAACCCAATATACCAATTTCTAAAAAAGATGTTGCAGGGTTAATTAAAAGAATGTTATATAAATATAAAGAAGGGAAGAAAAATGAAGTTTTTCCTGGATGTTATATTGAAAAAAAGAATTTATTTGAATTATTAAATGAATTAAAAACAAAAGAAAAATTCGAAGTTTATATATTAGACAAAAAAGGAAAAGATATTAGAGATATTAATTTTAAGAAAAATAAAAATGTTGCTTTTCTTTTAGGTGATCATGAAGGTTTGCCAAAAAAAGAATTAAAACGTCTGAAAAAACAAGTGGAATTAATTAGTTTAGGACCTAAAATGTATTTTGCTTCTCAAGCGATTGTGATTGTTCATAATGAATTGGATAGGAGAGAAATTTAATCTAATTCATCAATGGGTTTTTCTAATTCTAAAGGATTATAATTTTCACATTCCTTTATATGTTTTTTACAATATTCTATACATTCTTCTGTTGTTAATTCAATACAAGCTTCTGGAAAAACATTTTTAACTTCTTCTTGTTCTTCAAAAGTCATACATTCTTCTGGGGGGGCTTGTTCACAATATTCATTATATTCTTTATAAGTCATTCCTGGCTGATATGCAGGCATTTCTGCTATTTCTTCAGGAGTAGGAATTTCATCTTGTTCATCTTGTCCACCCATTATAATATTTCCACTAATTTTAATTGCATCTGTTTTAAATAAATAAATTAGCCCTAAAATTAATAAAATAATCATCACCCATATTATTGTTCTTTTTTTCATTTTATAAAGAGTAATAAAAAATATAAATAGCTTTCTATATTATATTATATGAAAAAAGCAATAAGGATTTATATTACAGGAACTGTTCAAGGAGTATTTTTTAGAAATTTTATTAAACAAAATGCTGAAAGATTGAATGTAAAGGGTTTTGTTAGAAATTTAGAAGATGGAAGAGTAGAGGTGTTTATTGAAGGTGAAGCTGAAAAAGTCAGACAAATGATTGAATTATGTAAAAAAGGTCCGCGTCATGCTAAAATTAGAAAAATTGATATAAAAGAGGAAAAATTTCAGGGTATGAGGAATTTTAAGGTCCTTTACATATAGAATTAGGACTTTAAACTCTAAAAAACAGGTATATTTTTAAGATTTTAAGGTGCTATATGTATAGACGCGCGATTTTTTGCTTCTTTTTTTCCTAAAAAAAGAAAATGGGGATTTCCGTCTTTTAATAAAAATGTTCTTTCTTTATCTTTATTTTAACCTTGCACGCTTTCCATAAATGGTTTGAAAGAGAAAGTCCAGATTTTCTTTTTCTGTCTGTAAAATAAGCGAGGATTACACTTATTCCATCTTCAGATAAATCTTTGATAATTGGAACAAAATCAGTATCAGAAGTTAAGACAATTACATCAGAAATTCCTTCTTTTTTTGGAATTCTTGATAAATCAATTGTTAAGAGAGTATCCACACCTTTTTGTTGAAAAGCATTATCTATTTTTTGGCATCTTCCTTCTCTAACAATGATTCCAACTTCTTTTAATTTTGAAACGAATTTGTCATAATTTGCTTTTCTTATGTTTTCTTCTTTTGTTGGAGTTGAATCTTGATAAGGCGGGGCAGTGTAAAAATAAATTTTCTTACATTCCAAATTTTTGGATTTTGCGAGATTTTT
Organism: Candidatus Woesearchaeota archaeon; assembly: GCA_964588735.1. Classification (GTDB taxonomy): domain Archaea; phylum Nanobdellota; class Nanobdellia; order Pacearchaeales; family GW2011-AR1; genus CAZPQF01. The sequence goes on along the minus strand of CAZPQF010000014.1, from coordinate 726 downwards.
AGCAAAAACTTCCATTTTATATTTTAGAGGTTTTCCTTTTCCAAAGAATTTAGAGATAAATGAAAGATAACCTCCATCAATAAATACAATTGTAGATTTCATTTTAAAAACATCAGGCAACCCGTAAGGATCACCTGGGATTATGTTAATAATTCAAAATAAAGATTGTTTATAAGATTTTTGGTTTAATTCATTTTATTATATTAATTAACTATGTAGTAGTAAATAAATAGAAAACTTTATAAATATGAATGGCATATTCCATATATGGCAAAATACACCTACAGAGGCCTTGAAATAGAACAAAGACAAGAAAGAACAGATTATATTATGAAGGTAGGATATGCCCCTAATGCAATAGAAAGATTAATGGGTCGTCAAAAAGAAGTGAAAAAGTATCATAGTAATGATGGTCAAGAGTGGTTTGATTCTTCTTCAAAAAGATGTCCTGGAAGTTTAGAAAGAAGACTTAGTTTAACTTTTATTATGAAGAGTGACGACTTGCTTTCTACACAAACAGATTAAATCTTTCGGTTTCTATAATTTACGTTTAGCCCGAATTCTGAATTAGACATAATCAGTGTTAGTTACCCTCGAATACTTGGAGAGGTTGCGAGTATTCAGATATTTGTTTGAGAAAGTTTGCGAGTTAATCCATAGAGTGTTTGAGCAAATTGAATATAATCAGTGTTAGATTCTTTTTTATGTTAATAAAAAATTCGAGTG
>CAZPQF010000013.1:0-15973 GCA_964588735.1 Candidatus Woesearchaeota archaeon | reverse complement strand
TAGGTATAAAATTGGTTGAAAGTTATTTGAAGTTTATAAGATAGTCAATATTAGTTAAGATTTATGGAGATAATTTTTGTAGATTTTTGGGCAAGGTTATTAAGATAAATTAGGTTGATAATAAAATATCTATGGTTTTTTAAATTAAGTTTAGGATATAAATGTTGAGCTCTACTTAATATTTTATGCCTATATTCTTATGTTCATAACCTCAAAATTTGTAAAGTTAGATTTTGGTTAATACTATTAATAAAGATTTATGTAAAATTGAATATTGGGTTCTGCTAATAAGATAAATAGTAAATATGTTAAAGCTTACTTAAAAACTTGGAAAAGATATGTTATTAATTATTAAATAAAATTAAGAAAATTTATAAGTTGTATTTGTTTAGAATTATTATCAAAAAAATAAATAAATAAAATAATAAAAGAGGTATAAATATGAATAAAAAAGCTGCTCTTGAAATGCCATTTACTTGGTTGTTTGCTCTTATTATTGGTGCAGTTATTTTGTTTTTAGCTATTTTTATTGCTATGCAGTTTATAGAAAGTTTTGAAAAAGGGGGTGGAACTGAAACAGCTGCAGAAACTATTAATATTTTAGAAAAAGTAGAATCTTCTATTGATTCTGCTGCAATTAATTCTATTAATTTTAAATCAAGAGTAAGAATTTATAATGAATGCAGTGATATAGGAAATTTTGGAGAACAAAAAATCAAAATAGCAAAACAAGGAATAGGTGATAAATGGGCAGAACCGAGCGGCAGTATAGGTATTAAAAACAAATATTTGTTTTCAGATAAATTTGAACAAGGAAATCAATTTTATATTTTTAGCAAGCCTTTTAATTTTCCTTTTAAGGTTGGAGATTTAATAATTATTTCTTCAAAAAAATATTGTTTTAAAGATGCTCCTGATTTTATAAAAGATGAAATAAGCAGTATTAATATTCAATATAAAGATTTTTTGCAAACAGAAAATTGCAGTGAAGATTCAATTAAAGTTTGCAGTTCTGGTATTTGTGATATAAAAATAAATGAAAATTTAAATACAATTAATAAAAATAATCAAGAGATTTATTACTTGAATAATTTAGTTTATGCAGGTATTTTTTCTGATTCAGAGATTTATGAATGCCAAGTAAAAAGATTGTATAAAAGAATTGAAAAATTAGCAAGATTATACAAAGATAAATCACAACTTTCATCAATTAGAGGGTGTGAATCTGCTTTAGATAATGAATTAATTTCATTAATAAATACAGTTAAAGATTTAGAGGATAGTTCTGGATTATTTGAATTAGAAATAATTGTTGAAGATATTCAAAATAAAAATCAAGAATTAATATGTGAATTATTTTAAAATGGCGAATAAAAAACAAAGAAAATGAATGGCCTGCCCTAAAGGGCGAGGTATCTAATAATAAAATGTTAAAACCAACAAATTCAAGGTTGAGAAAAGTTTTTGATATTAACAATCTTAAATCAATACAAGGAGTGATAGCGACGAGCAATTTTGATATTCAAAAAGAAATATTAAATTTTGAGGACAGCGATTCCTCTCTAAACTTAAAAATTAGGATATCTCGCTGTGGATGTAATGAATAAAAAAGCACAATTTAAAATTCAGCAAATGGCTTTTATGTTAATGGCTGTTGTGTTATTTTTTATTTTAGTTGCATTATTTTTTGTCTCTTATTATGTTATAAGTTTAAAAGATACAGCAACAGGAACACAAGAAGAAAAAGCTTTAATATTAATAGATAATCTTGCAAATAGTCCTGAATTTAGATATGATCAAATAAGATGCAATGATAATTGTATTGATACAGATAAAATTATGGTTTTAAAAAATAGAGAAGCATATGTTGGTTTTGGTGGCAGTGATAATGGATTTTGGAATATTGCAGCTATAGAAATTATAAGAAATTCTCCTTCTGAAAATAAAAATATTGTATGTGATTTAGGAAATTACCCAAATTGCGGAGTTTATGAAATTTATGAAAATACAAATACAAAAAAAGGAGAATATATTGGAGGCTATGTAAATTTATGCAGAAAAGAAAAAATGCCTGATAGCAGAAGAATTTATGATAAATGTGAGTTAGGTAAGCTTTTAATAGCATATAAAGAAAAAACATAAAATGTTAAATAAAATAAAAAAACCTGGAAAAAAAGCACAAGAAGAAATAATTGGATTTGTCTTAATTATTATTTTAGTTTCAGTAATTGTTGTTGTTTTTTTAGGTATTATGTTAAGGCGTCCCAATAAAAGTGAGGATATTAGAGACAGAGAAGTGAGTAATTTTTTATCCTCTATGTTAAGTTATACAAGTAAGTGCAGTGTAAATAATAGGACTTATAAACAAGTAAATGATTTAATTGATAGTTGTTTAAATAATGAAATATGTGACAACAGAGTTTCTGCCTGTACTACTTTAGATTCAACAATAAATAAATTAATTAATGAAAATTTAAATTTTGGAGAAGACTATTATTACAAGGGGTATAATTTAACTATTTATAAATATGAAAATTTAGAATTAATTTATACTAAAGGAAATAAAACTTCTGTAATAAGGGGTGCAAGTAATTTTCTACCAGGAAATATAGAAATAAATTTAGAAGTATATAAATAATTTAAATAAAGATTTATACATGGAGAGTTATGTTTAATGAATCTATTGTGACTACTGGTCTTAATTTTTGCCTGTTTCCTGTTTTTTCTGCAACAAGATCTATAAAACCAAATCTTTCTAATAATTTTACATCATCTCTTACTGATTTAAAGTCTCTGCCTAATTTTTTTGCTAATTCATAAATAGAACCAGGGTTATGATTTTTTATTACATTTAATAATCGAGCTTTTTCATTACTCAATAATTGTCTTAAAGCAGCTAAACTTTCAAAATCATAGTCTTTTTTTTCTTTTTTCTTTTTTTTAAAATAAGGGATAAAAAGCCCGTCATTTTCAGTTAAAGTTATATCCCTTGTTTTAGATTTGGGTTTTTTGGACATTTTTATTATTTTTTAGTTAAAATACTATATATGGTATTTTTATTTAGATATTTATAGTATATGGGTCTCTTATATGTGGTATTTTAATTTATATATAGTTTATCGAGAACATATTATATAAATTTTTCTATTTAATAATAAGCTAAAAAAGTGTATTAATATATAAGTAACAACATAGTATTTATAAATAAAAACACTAAATATAAAGAAATTATAAGTAAAAACAGATAGAGATTTAGTTATTTATAAATAAAAAATGAGATAATATAATATCCTAACTGGCCAGAAAAAAGGATATTAAGAAACATTCTAATAGGGATAACAGAGAAAAGAATCTCACAGGTAACAATTTCCCTATTTTGTTATCAAGTGAGTAAAATAATGTGTTGAAAAACACAAAAAATATTGGCCTAATAGTTGAAAGGAGGTTTAAAGATGAAATTTAATTTTAAAAAAATAGCATCAGTAATTACAAGCGCTGTTATGATTGGTGGTAGCTTTGGTATGGTTGCTGCAGCAAATTATCCAGCTCCTTTTGTTGAAGGTGGAGCTGCAGATGCAGCTATTGTATATGGTTCAAATCTTGACTTGAGTGCAGTTGTTGTAATGAACAATGATTTACAATATCAGTTAAGCACTCAAACAGCTAGTTCAGAAGATGGTAGTCCTGCAACTGCAAGTGGCGGTGATTCTTATAAAATAGATAAGTCTACAAACAGGCTTAATATGGATGATAACATTTATGATATTAGATCTTCAAAACTTACAGATGATGATTTACCAACATTACTTGCAGATGGAAGTTATCAGGCAAAAGATGGACAAGATGCTTCATATACACAAACAATTGGTTTTTATGATGTAGCTGCTCAAAGTCCTAAAGATAAATCCAATCTTAATATAACACATTTTCAAGATAGTGACTACAAAGATAAAGAACCAGCATTAGGTTTTCATTTAAGTAGTAATTATATATTTAATTACACACTTGATTTTACAAAAGATCCAAAATCTGATGTTAATACAAATGACAGGTTAGAAGATTTAGAAAACACAAAAATAACCATCTTAGGCAAAGAATATACATTATTAAATGCTTATAATGGTACAACTGATGATAAAAAGAAGTTTGAACTTATGGGTGGTGCTGTATCTGATAGAATACTTCAAGATGAGTCAAAAACTTATACTGTAGATGGAAAAACATATGAAGTAAGTGTTGATTGGGTAGATGCATCAGATACAAAACTTACTGTTAATGGAGAAACAACAACTTCATTATCAGAAGGTTCAACTTATAAATTATCAGATGATACACAAGTAGGTATTAGGGATATTATGTATACTAGTAAAAGTGCAATTGATAACAGAGTTGAGTTTTCATTAGGTGCTCAAAAAGTAACTATTGAAAATAATGAATATTTAGAAATCAATGATGAAGATGTTAAATCTATACATTCTTATATCACTGCAGGAACTTCTGGAAGCAAACAAACAATCCAGAAAATAGTCCTTAGATGGAAACAATATGATGAAACATTTATAACACCTGAACAATCTTTAACAATGCCTGGATTAGAAGCAGTAGAATTTAAAATGGGAGCATTTACTTTTCCAGCAGAAGAAGTAATTGAAGTTACAAATGCTGGAAGTGATGTTGTGGAGTTAAAAATACCAATTACAGATGGAACAGCAACAATTCCATTATTATATGGTAATGAAACTTCATGGCAAGCAACTGGTGGGGATGATGATGAATTTTTAATCACATCTCAGAATGGAACTATTTTCTATAATGCAAGTTCATCTGTTAGTTCTTATCAAAATAATGGAACACAAAATGTTGCAGGAATCCCAGCACAAGGTGGTGCAGCATATTTTGTAGCATCTTGGAATGATTCAAAAGATTCTGAATCTTATTTTTTAACAACATCAACAGCTGAAGATACAGATGATGGAAAAAACTACACAGATATTACAAATAAAATTACAGGTGATAAAGTATGTGAAAAAAAGAAAGTAGGAGAAATTTGTACAATTGGAAATGTTGAAATAACTGTTGAAAGAGTTGATCCAACATTAGATGATCATGAATTTACAGTATTAACAATTAATACAAATGAAGGAAGTTTTGACAAAGTATTTAGTGATGAAGGACTTACAGTATATCTCCCAATTGCTAATTGTACTGGATCACATGATTTGAATACAAGTGGGATGAATTTCACAGGAGAAACAAGATCTCATGTTTCTGCTTGTTACAATTTCTTAAACGATAGTACAACAGCATATCCATTACATGCAGATGAAGAAGATAAAGATGCAACTCTTGGTAGTGGAAAAGCATTTAATATAAGTCTTGATCATTCAAGTGATAAAGTTTATGTTAATGACATAGAATTAGAAGATGGAGCTTCAAGAGATTCTACAGATCATTTCTTAGAAGTTGGTGACACAGATGTATATGAAGCATATATGGCTTCTGACTTAGCTACAAAATTCCTATGGGATAAAACAAGTGGTTCACAATATGATGTAACACTGACATATCATGGCAGCCAGTCCTATGCTAATTTATTTTTAGCAGAACCTTCTGTTACAATTTCAGGAGGAGGAATTGGTGGTGGCACAACAGGTAGTGTTGCTCAACTTGGTGAAGTATCTGTAATGGACAGTGAAGTAAGCTCTGTAAGTAGTAAAAACTTATTAGTTGTTGGTGGAAGTTGTGTTAACTCAGTAGCTCAAAACTTACTTGGTTTAAGTGGAGCTGCATGTGGAGATTCTTGGACTACTGCAACAGGTGCTGGCTCTGGTGAATTTATTGTTGAAACATTTGAATCACCATATACAACTGGCAAAGTGGCAACACTTGTAGCTGGATGGGAGACAGCTGATACTAAGAATGCTGTAGTTTGGGTAAAAACAAACAAACCACTTATTGAAGCTGACAAGAAATATAAGAGTACTACTGCTACAAGCGCAGAATTAGTTACTGAATAAATTTAAATTATTATTTTTTCTTTTTTTTTTATTTTTTTACTACCTTTTTTTCTTGATGATTTTATATTGTTTTTTATTTTACTATATTATTTAATGAGAATTAATTAAGACCACATTTTTTAAGAATTATAGGCAAAGTTCAATTTTGTTATTAATATATTTATTAAATCATATATTGTTCAATTAATTGTAATTTTATAAACTCAATCTAATATTGCAAACTAACTTAAATTTTTATAATTTTAACTTAACAACCTAAAATTACATTAACATTAATATCAAAAATTATTAACCTTATCTATTTAACTTCACAAACATTCAAACTTATCAATTATTAATAATATTTTTATACCCTTATTCTTATGATATAGTATGAAAAAAATTATTTCTAAGTCTGAAAAACAGAAAAAAGATACAAGAAATAAAACAATTGTTGGAATTATATTAGTAATGATCATGATTTTAAGTGTTATGGGATATGGTTTTATGAATACAGACAGTCAAGTAAATAATGAAGAAGAAAATGAAAAAATAAAATTTGGTGATATTGAATTTGAAAAAAATAATTATGATTTATGGCAAACAGAAATTTCTGGATATGGGTTTTATTTTAATTATCTTCCAAATGAAACTATTAATGTTAATACAGAAAATATAAGTGAAATAAATAATTATATAGATAAACCTCTTTATGTTTATACAGAAAATTCAGGAGCAGGCAACCAAATTATTGGTAATTTAGGGCAGTTTATTTTAAGAAGCCAGTCTGCTTGTCCTGATTCTGATTTATTAAATGAAGATGGCTTGTCTTTAGAATGTAAAGAAAATGCCCCATTAAAAAACTGCACTAATAATTTTATTGTAATTAAAGAAATTAAAGGAGATATAAGAGAAAATAAAATAAAACAAATAAAAAATTGTGTGGTTATCTCTGGAACTGAAGAAAATTTATTGAAATTAAGTGATGAATTTCTCTATAAAATAATTGGAATAAAAACATAAATTTTAGAAAAGTTTTTAAGTTAATAAACAAATAAAATAATACATAAAAATGGTGAATAAAAGAAATTCTGAAAAACAAGAAAAGACAGAAGTAAAAGAGAGTGTTAAAAATACAGAAAATAATGAAAAAAAAATAACAGATATAGAAAATCAGGAAAATATAAGAAAGGATATAGAGAGAGGAAAAGAAAGCAACAAAAAACAAAAAAAACAAGCGAAATCTGATTCTGATAAAAAAATGAAAAAAGAATCAAAATCAAAAAAAACAGATAAAAAATCTAAAAATAAAGAAGTGTGTGAAGTATTTAATGTTGATGGAAGTCAAATTAAAACCTGTGGAAAAGAAAAATTATCTGAAGAAGAATTGAAAAATCAAAAACAAAAAGAGAAAAAAATAAAGAAAAAAGAAAAGAAACAATTAAAATGGACTTTGATTATTATGGGTTGGTTGATTTTTATTGTATTTTTGTCATTTTTTATATACTATCAAATTAATAAATTTGAATATATTGGTATGGATTGGGAAAAAATATCTTATGGTGAATTAATATTATATAATTCTAAAATACCCATCTATAGTGATCAAGGAGTTCATGTAGCAGATTATAATTTCTTTTTTAGAAATGATCCAAGAAAATTAAGGAATATCCCTATAAATGGAACAATTAGATTAGATAAAAAAAGATTTGTGTTTTCCTCAGATCCAAGTCATGTATGTCCTGAAACAGGAATTGCAATAACACCTATTATCAGATATTTAAATCAAATAAAAGATATTAATGTTGAAGCTAATGAAAATGCCAGTTGTAAAAAAGCATATAATTATGTTTATGTTAGAATAGAAAAAGGAAATGAAACTAAAATTGAACAAATACCTAATCCAAGTCATAATTGTTATACAATTTATGTAAAAGATTGTGAAATGGTAAAAGTAATGGAGAGATTTACTATTGGAATATTGGCTCATAGCAAAGGTATTTATGATGTTTAAATAAAATAAATAAAATGGATTTAAGATTAATTTATGCTATAATTCTTACAATTGCACCTGTTACAGAGTTGAGAGTTGGTTTGCCTTTAGCAATAACATATGCATTAGATAAATCAATTCCAGTAAGTTTAATTTTTATTTTAATAGTTTTAATTAATATTTTAACTATTTTTTTAATATTCTTTTTTTTAGATAATCTTCATTCTTGGTTTATGAAATTTAGTTTATATAAAAAATTTGCAGATATATATTTAAAAAGAATGAGAAAAAAAGCAGATAAAGTTGAGAAAAGATATGAGGTATGGGGTTTTCTTGCTTTAACATTATTTGTCTCTGTTCCATTGCCTGGAACAGGAGCCTGGACAGGAAGTATTGTTTCCTGGTTATTAGATTTAGATAGAAAAAAAAGTGTTGTTGCTATTGCTGCAGGTGTTGCAATTGCAGGTATTTTAATATTATTTGGAACTTTGGGTGTTATTAATTTTCTTATGTAATATTTTTAATTTTCAATAAACTATTTAATTTGTTTTAACAGATATTTAATATCAGAATAAATAGGAATTTGTTTTATATTAAAAATTTTAATTACATAAAACCATATTAAAACAACGAAAACAGCACTTAAACTATACCATAATATTTTATGAATTATTTCAAAAGAACTATAATTATTAATAATCATTATAGATAAAATAAATATTCTTGTTATATTTATTATCAAAAGCAATAAAAAAGAAAAGAAAATCATCTTAATTCTTTTATTTAATTTTATATTGGGTGTTGAAATATTTAAAACAAATAATAAATAATATGCTAAACCAGCAATACATGCAGGAATTATCTGTATTTGATTAGAACCTATAAAAATAGTGTCTGAAATAAGAGAAATATTGTGTGTGTTACTATAAAAAAGATTTAATAAAAAATAAACCAGATATATTGTTAAGGGGGCAATTATTATATAAAATAAACTAAATAATGGAAAAGAAGCTAATAAAATTATTGAATATCTTGCAATAATATTAATATATTCTTTTTTTATCATTTATCTTTATATAGATATAATCTATAAGAGAAATATATTTAAAAAACTATTATCTATTATAAGTATGGAAAAAAAGAGTTTTTTGTGGTTGATTATTTTTGTTTTTTTAATATTTGTAAGTTTTTATTTTGATAGACAAATTTCAGAATTAATTGTTTTAGCAAGAATTAATTTATTTAATGATTTTTTCTTAGGATTAACTTATGCGAGTTCATTAATAATATTTTTATTTTTAACAACTTTGTTTTTATGGCATGACAGAAAAAGAAAATGGATTTTTCCGTTATGGCTGACTCTTTTTTTATCTGGAATTTTAAGTTTTTTTCTTAAAATAATTATCAGAAGACAAAGACCTTTTGAAATTTATTCAAGCATAATTGCTTTACAACAAGCAGTTGAATCTTCATTTTATAGCTGGAATTTTTCTTTTCCTTCATTACAAAGCATGATTGTTTTTTCTGCTATACCTATATTAAATAAAGAATTTCCAAGATTCAAATATCTGTGGATTATATTTGCGTGTTTGGTTGCTTTTTCACGAGTTTATTTTGGTGTTCATTTTATGAGTGATGTTATTTTTGGTGGATTAATTGGTTATTTACTTGGTTTGTTAATAGTTAAGCAGGAAAAAGAATATAAATTTGGTGAAAAAATCTACAAAAAGATAATAAAAAAATAAAAAAGAAAAAATTATAAAATAATAACAATAAAAAGAATAAACAAATTTATCCTCTTCTTACAATTCTTACTGCTACAATGATTATTGCAACTACCAATATTATATTTAGTGCAACTATAGCCCAAATATACCAGTTATCTCCAAGTCCTTTAAAAAGATCAGTTCCGCCTATTCCTGATTCTGTTATATCTTCTATTACAACAGGAACAGTTTTGAACTGGTTATTGTACATTGCTTTTATTGTAAAAGACTTGTCTCCTGAAACATCTTCATTAGGTGTCAAATAAATGTAAACATCTTTTGATTCACCTTCTGCTAGAGTAAATGATTGTGGTTCTATATTGTCTAAACTAGCCCAATCACTATAATCTAACAACAATACATTATATGTATATTCAGATATTCCAATGTTTTTTACTGTTGCTTTTATAGAGACTTGTTTTCCAGCCACTATTTCTTGATCTGCAGGGTCATAAACTGCAGTTATTTCAACAGCTTCTGGTACTATACAATTACCTAATATCTTCAAAGGATAATTAAAGATTGCTTCATCTTCATCATCTTCTCCAAGTTCATAGACTTCACCGTCTTCATCATAGATAACAAAACTTATTGTGTATGTTTTTCCTTCTTCTGCATCTTTAGGAACAGATACAAGGAAACTTACATCTTCTTGTTTTCCAGATTTTAGACTGTCTATTAAGATTTCTTCATCAATACCTAATTCATCACTAATTAAATTAACAGTGAAATCTTCTTGTTCATCTTCTCCGATATTGTAGAGTGTTGCACTTACTTCAAACTGGCTGTCACATGCTGCTGTTTCTGGTATTTGTACATTATTAACAATAACTTCGTCATCATCTATTAAAAGAGTGATGTCTTCTGAAAAATCAGCACATTGGTTTTCTTCTAATTCATCATCACTATATGCTTTTATATAAAACACATAGTCATCTGAATCTAGATCTAAATCATCTAAATCAAGAGTAAAACTCAATGATACATCTCTTTCATCATCGTCATCACCTTTTGCATCAAGGTCAAAATCATTTTCTTCATCTTCTATAACACATTCTTTTTGGTCATTGTCATATAAACACCATTTAACAACAATATCATCTATATCTTCAGTATGTCTGTTTTTAACTTCTAAATCAATAGTTACTTCATCTTGCGGAAACCATTCCCAATCATTGTCATTACCTGTTTGATCTTCAACATCATTGATTTCTAATTCACCAACATATCCATCTGAACAATATGTATTAGCAAATGTAACTGTTTTTGTTGTTGAATCACTTGTAGCTGATGAGTCAGTAATTTCAACATCAGCTGAATATTCACCAAGTAAATAGCCATCTTCATCAAATAAATCTGCTGGAAGATCTCCTACAATACTTATAATTACCTCAGTAAAATTTCCTGCACTAACATTTACTGATGTTAGGTCAACATCTAAAGGAATGATGTAAGCTATATCTCCGTTTTCATCAGTAATTTCAATATTTCCTACACTTATAGTTAAATTGATAGGGTCTGTGTCATGTGTATTTGTTATCTTAAATGTAGTTTCTGTATTTGACTTTGTCAAATCTTCTGGTTGTGTTACTGAAAGATCTGCTATTGTTGCTGCTGCACTTGCAAATGTAGTCAGCAGAATTGCTGTTACGAGTAACAATCCTGTGAAATATAGTGTTTTAGTTTTCATTTTGTTATCATTTTGCAGTTAAAATGCTTTATAAAGATTTCTATTATTTAATATATAAGACAAAGTTCAAAAAAGGCAAGATTTATAAAATTTAATTGAATTTATTTAATATAAAATAATTAAAAAAAGGAGGTAAAATGCCAATAAAGGCAAAAGAAAATTTAGTAGGAGCATGGGCTTTTCTAATAGGTGTTATTTTAGCAATAGCAGTAGGGGCGGTTCAGGGATTGCCACAAGTTAAAATTCCATTTATTACAGAATATTCAGGTGCAATTGCTGCTGTATTAGTTATTCTTGGTTTAATGATTGGTTTTTTAAATGTTAGAACCAAAGATATTAATACATTTTTATTAGCAGCTGTAGTGTTAGTAATTGTTAGCAACATGGGTAAAGATATTATTACAGGTAGTTTATTTACTATTCCTGTAGCAAATTTAGTTACTCAGATATTTAATTCACTATTAATTGTATTTGTACCAGCAACAATAATTGTAGCACTAAAATCAGTATTTTCTGTATCAAAAGTCTAATTGTTTATTTGATTTAAATTTATTATTTTTTTATTTTTTATATTTTTATTCAAAGCTAATCCTGGGCATGCTGTATTAACCCAAGATTGAATTGGAAAATTTTCAAATTCTTGTGTATTAATATTATCAGCTAAAAAAATATAAGAATTTTTATTTTTATGAGTTTTAATAAAATTTTTTCTAAAATCAAGAGCTTTTTTTAGATTTTGTTGCCCGGGTTTTGTAGATACTAAAATACCTATATTTTTTGCATGATAATAATTATTAAGAGAGGCTTGTTTTGCTTGTTGATATTGTTTTATTTGTTTTTTATTAATATTATAGATATTAGTTCCATCAAAAATAATAACATCCTTATTTTGGTTATATAAGTTAAAAGAATGAAATTCTCCACTTGAAATAAGAAGTATATTTTTTTCTCTAAAATTAATCTTAGAACACCCTAAAACTTGCTGAAAATTAGTTATTTTTTTGCCTTTTTTTTTCAATAAATTTTTTAATTGTTCTGCCAATTGTTTATATTGAATAGAATATGCCATGCCAAACAGAGTTGTTGTACGTTATGTTGAATAGAATATGTAATTGCAAATTTTTTAGGGGTTTTTTTGATTAATTTATTTAATATTCTATTATCTAAAGTTAATTTTTCATTAAATTTTTTTATTACAGGAATTAGCAAAGTTTTCATAAATAGAAAAAAGCAAGACGATTTTTAAAGGTTATTAATTAAAATATAATTGATACTAAACTATCTTTGTCTTTTTTATAACCTATATAATAAAATTTATAGTCTTGTCCTTTATATTGAAACAAAATTGAATTAGAATCACTTCTATATTTGTTTTTTAATTAGGCACTGAAATTCATTAATATCATTTAAAATTGGCCTAATTATATTGTGCTGTTTATAAAGTTAAATTTATCAAAATCTTTTTGTATATCTCTCTTCTCCTTCATAAGAGTAATTTTGATAATACTTCTTTTAATTTGTCAATTTCTTCTATTTTTTTAAAAAATTTAATATTATCTAAATTTATATAAGTATTTGAATAGAATTATTAATAAAGATTATAGCAAAAATCAACAATCAATATCTTTCTATGTTTCTTTTTTGTTGCTGATTAGATTGTTGTTGGGAGTTTTGAGATTGATGTTTATGAATTGTTGCAAATTGCGGTGTTACTATTATAGTATTTTCTCCAAAACCTGCAATGCTTCCTTCTAAAGCATCTGCTGTTTTCTTTATTTTAGAAATTGCTCTTTTTAATTCAATAACATCTTTAGCTCTAAGATGTTTGATATCAATTACTGCAATAGTATAGCCTTCTCTTAAAGAATCTAGTATATTATTGACATCATCAAAACTTTTTAAAACAAAAGGTTTGACAAGAACTTTCTTTTTCTTTTCTTCTTCGCCAAGATCTACCTCAACATATTCATCTTCAATTTCTTCTTTGCTCAAGAATTTGGCAAAACTGTCTTTTATTTTGTCCATCACCATAATTAAATTTATATTGCCTAAGTTTATAAATATTTCTGTTCAAAAATCCATATATTTGTGTATTCATAAATTTGTTTAAAGAAAAAACACAGATAAATTGCAATAATTGAACTCTTACTTATGAATCTTATAGAAACAAGTATTATTAAAAATTTATTTGATTAATAATAAAGTATTTGAAAGATGAAAGATTTTCAAAGTTAAGTTTTTTGCATTAATAGTATGATTCTTCAAATTTTTTAAGTTAGAGATTAATTTTAAAAGTAGAGCCCAATCATTTAACTATATTAATTTTTTAAACGCGGAAATTCATCTTGTCTTTGACAAGAGGTTGAATGTTTTAAATTCCTGTGTGATCAAGAACCATACTTGATGGCCTAAATTATACTGACATGCCACCAACCACCAGTCTATGACTAGGTTTCTTGACATATTGGCAGTATTAAGAACATTATTTTGCTTTTTGAGAAAATTCTTGTTTTAATTTTTCTAATTTTTCAGAAATTGTTTTTTCTTGTTTTTCTAAAGTTTTTAATCTTAATTCGCAGATTTCTATTTTTTTATTAATTTCTTCTTCACTATCTTTTTTATCTGTTTTTATCATAATATTGCCTATTATTTTGTAAATTTCATCGCCTGATTTTTTAATTTCTTCAGAAGCTTTTTTTGATTCATCTAATTCTAATTGAAAAGCTTGTTTTTGTAAAAGAATATTTTGAAAATTTTGTTCTAATATCTGTAATTCCTGAACTTTCTCAGACATTTCATTGTTTGTTTTTGCAGAAGTCATTTTAAATTATCTTGCTTTTACTTTTTTTGTATGTGTTCTTGGTTTATAAAAAATCTTGCTACCACAGTGGGGGCATTTAAAAGTAATCTGCTTTTCTAACTTAGTAGATGAAATTGTCTTTCCACATTTAAAACATTTATACTGCGTCATTTTATTATTTATTCCTCTAAATAATATGCATTAGATGCAAATTTTTTATTGCATTTTTTACATTTCCATATTCCTTTTGATAATCTTTTAGCGCTCAATTTCCCGCAAAAAGGACATTTTTGTTTTTTTCTTTGTTTTTGCTCTACTTTAACAAGCTTTTCTCTAATTTTTCTTCCATATCTTGCTCCAAATCTTCCTGCAGATTTAATTTTTTTTGTCTTCATTTTTATTTTGTTTTTTTATTAAAATGAGGGCTTGAAAACCGCGAAAATTTTTAATTTTTGAATGTTTCTAATTTTCATTGTCTTCATTTTTATTTTGTTTTTTATTAATTATTATTTATTTATTATATAGAAATCTGTATAAAAGAGTATTTTTAAATTATTCGATTATACCTGTTATTGAAAAAAGTTCATTAATTTTATTAGGATTAATAAAATTATCTATATTGACTAATTCTTCTAATAAATTATTAATTTGATTATTTTTATCTGAATCAGAGATATTTATTGGCTTTATATTCATTTCCTGCATTTTTTCATATAAATTATCAGCATCTGTATTAGATAATTGAAAAAACATATTATTATGAGGGCAACTGACAAATCCCTATTTTTTAGTTTGTTCTAACAAAATAGTTTCCTGAGAACTTTGTTCTTGTCTATGATAATAAATTTTTTTTGGTATGCCATTTTAGGATTATTAAAAAAGAGTATTTAAATTTTATTAAAATGGGGATGCCCAGATTTGAACTGGGGTCGTCAGGTCCCAAACCTGAAAGGCTAACCAAGCTACCCCACATCCCCGTATAAGAATTAGAAATAAAGGGTTTAAAAATTCTTCTTATAAGAAAAATATAGAAATTTATTGATTGTTTATTCTTTTTTTTCTGCAGGTTTTTCAGGTGTTTTTTCTGGTGTTTCTTGTTCAGAAGCAGGAGTTTTTGCTTCTTCTCCTTCTTTTGTTGCTTCAGCAGCTTCTTCTGCAGCAGCTTGTTTTGATTTTTCAGCTTCTGCTTCAGCTTCTTCTTCTTGTTTAGCTAATAATTCTTGTTTTTCTTTAACTTGTTCAAAATAATCATTTAGTTGTTTTCTTTTTTCTGAATCTGTTTCTGTTTTTTCATTTTTTATTTCTTCATCATAATCTCCTTTATTCACCTTATTAACAATTAATTTTGCTTTTTTATTTTCAACTAAAACACCCAAACTTCCACAAGTTCCAAGAACAGTTTTAACTGCATTTTTTAGATTTTTAGCAAGCATATTTTTTTGTTTTATTTTAGCTACTTTAATAATATCTTCTATAGAAGCATTTGCAACAGTTGTTTTAAGCTGTTCTCCACTGCCCTTTTCTAAATTTAATTCTTTTTTTAATAATTCAGATACTGGTGGAGAAAAAACTTTTATTCCATATTTTTTTGTAGAAGGATCTACATTCAATTCTACAGGGACTTTCATTCCTTTAAATCCAGAAGTTTCTTTATTAATATCTTGAATAATCTGCCCCATATTTAATCCTAAAGGACCGATTTTTTGACTAAGTGCTGGACCTGGTTTC
>CAZPQF010000012.1:0-15997 GCA_964588735.1 Candidatus Woesearchaeota archaeon | reverse complement strand
TAAAACAAAAGGAGCAGAAATAACAGAAAAAGCATGGATAAATGTATATCCGATTAAATTACAAGAAAAAGAAATTCCAGATATCGATGGAAAAATTAAAGTAAAAAAAGTAAATATAGAAGAAAAACAAACAAAACCTCCAAAAAGATATTCTCCTGCTTCAATAGTCTCTGAATTAACAAAAAGAAATCTTGGAACAAAAGCAACAAGAGCTAATATAATTGAAACATTATATAATAGAGATTATATAAAAGAAAAACAAATACATGCAACACCTTTAGGAATATCATTAATTGAAACCTTAGAAAAACATTCTCCAGTAATAATTGATGAAAATTTAACAAGAGAAATAGAAAAACAGATGCAAAGTATAGAAACTGCTAAAAAAAATCTTGAAGAAAAAGAAAAGAGCATATTAAATAAAGCTAAAAATATAATAACTAAAATATCAGAAAAAATAAAAAAACAAGAAAAAGAAATAGGAAAAGAATTAATTCAAGCACAAGAAAAAAATTATGAACAACAAAGAAAAGAAAACACATTAAACAAATGCCCAAAATGTGGAAAAGGAAATTTAAGAGTTCTTTATAATAAAAGATTTAAGAGATATTTTGTTGCTTGTAATGCATATCCTAAATGCAAGACAACTTTTCCTCTTCCACCAGGATTAATCAAAAATGCTAATAAAATCTGCGAACATTGTGAATGGCCAATGTTAATAAGAATTCAATCAGGAAAACGTCCTTGGATTTTTTGTTTTAATCCTGAATGTCCAAGTAGAAAAAAGCGGGAAAAAAAGAAGAAAGAAAAGGGAGAAAAAAATGAAAACATCTGATGAAATAAGAGAAAAATTAGAGGAAAGGTTGAAAGAAAATTTTGAATTATCTACATAGATTACTAAAGATATAAAAGAACCTTGCAAAGGATATCAAAAATTATAATATTATGAAAATTAAGAATATCCAGTTAAATCCAACCTTTTTTAAAAACACCGCGATTTTTAATAATAAAATTTAATTCTTTTTTAGGCAAACTTCTATGTTTTCTTAAAATAGCAATTCTTTTATCTCTATTATCCTGTAATTCAATTAAACATTTGCTCCAATATTTTAGCAAATCTCCTCCAACCATATTATATCTTCTTTCTAAGCCTTGTTTTAATTGCTCTTCTGTTAAAAATTCTCGATAAACTTGATTTGTAACAATAACTGGAATATGTTTTGTCCTTGCAATTTCTGCTAAAATCCTTAATTGTCTTGCTAATTCCTTATTAACACTCCTTATCTTATTCTCATCTTTCTGCTGAATAGCATCCCCTAATTCTAATCTATAGAGCATTGTTATTCCATCAACAATAATTAATTTTACATTCGACAAAGATTTTAGAATTTTATTAAAAGCTTTTTTTTGTTGTTCAAAATTCATGGGTTTTATCAACAAAATATTTTCTAATAATTTTTCATAATCTTGTTCTGGATTTGCTCCAACATTTAATAACTGTTTTAATCTATCAACTGAAAAACCTCCTTCTGTATCAATAAAAATAACTTTGTTTTGTTTTTTTATTTGACTAACAGCTGCTAATAAACAAAAATTAGTCTTACCAGTTCCAGCATCACCATAAATAGTAGTAATAATATCTTTGTCATAACCGCCATAAAGCCATTTATTTATATCATAACTTCCAGCAGAAATTTTTCTGTCTTTTTTTAATTTATTCATAAAGTATCAATATTTGCAATTTTATATAAATTATTATAAAACAATATAGATTCTTGTTTAATTGACAATTAATCGCTAATATTCATTTTAAATTTTTAAGTTAAGTTTAGAGATTTATAAAAACTAAACTGCTTATCTATATATTTTCCTTATTTAGAATAAAACTCTAAAACAGATAAAAAATATGATAATATATTATTAATATCATAATATTAATTCACCAAAACATATTTAAATAAAAACAATATTAATGATATATAAAAAATGGATAAAAAAATAATTGCTGTAATGATTGTAGCATTAATCGCAATAACTTTTTACAGTTATCAAAATATGACTGGAAAAGTTTCCTTATATGAAGATATGACTGAATTAGGTAAAATTGTAGATTTAGAAAGAGGAAAAGGATATAGAGCAGGATATAATTTATTTTTAGTTAATAAAACATCTGAAGGAATAATTTATGAAGATATTGGTTGTTGGGATTCTATAGAAGAAGCATGTTTGAATTATTTTTCAGAAACAACAAATATACATGAAAGTGCCGACTATCAAGATAGTGAAGAGGTAGGCAATAGGGAATATTTTACATTTTATGTTTGTGATGCTTCAGCATCAACATATGAAAAAAGAGGATATATAAATTATTGTTATAAAAAATAATCACATTCAATTAAATAAATAAACAAAAAAATGGAAAAAAAGAATATAACTTTAACTATAGTGCTTGTTTTAGCAGCATTAGTTATCTTTTATGGATACCAATCATTAACAGGAAGAGCAACAACAGGGCAATACAAAGAATTTATAGATAGTGAGATAGGTCCAGGTTATAGGGAAGATCACAATGTTTATTATGTGAATAAACAAGGTGAATTAGTTGATGGAGGCTTTCATGATTCTGCATTAGATGCTTGCAAAGACCTATATGGATATAATGAAGTAGAACAAACAAGAGAAGTTGCAAATGTAAAAATGGTTCAGGGGTTACCAGAAGGATATATTGAATTTATAATGAAAGGTTCAACAGAACAAACTGATGTATTCAAGGGCTATATTAATAAATGCTACCCTTAAAACTTTAATTTATTTTATTTTTCCATGATTTTTTTATCTGGTGATATTTCTTTAAAAATTTGAGCTTGAAATTTAAATAATTTGCAATTTTTATCTTGCCATATATCTTTTGGGAGTCTTGCTTTTTGACATAAAGCTTCTAGAAATTCTAACTTATTCATGTTATGTTCAGTTGCAACTTGAGGCAATAATAAACCATTATAAGACATATATTTTATAATAAGTCCATCTTCTCCTATTTTAATTTTTTTAGAAACATTATTTTTATTTTTTATTTCTTGAGGGGATGTTAAAATAGAAATTTCTATTATAATTTTATTAATTTCATCTTTTGTTAAGGGCTTAAATCTATAATCAGAAAGAGCCGCAGATTTAGCTGCTTTAATAACTGCTTCTGCAATAGGAAAATCAGGATAAGGATATCCAATACATCCTCTTAAATTCTTTTCAGGATAAGAATATAAAGTTATAAAAACACCTCTTGCTTGTTTAAATTTCGGAGAATTAGGAATTTTAATTTCTTCTTTATTTTTTTCAGAATTTTTAAACCCAGATTCAATAGATTTTCTAGCAAGCTCAATTAAAATTTTTCCATCTTTCAAAGAATATTTACCAATATTTTTTACCATAATAAAAGAGAAAGTAAGTATTAATAA
This sequence comes from Candidatus Woesearchaeota archaeon, assembly GCA_964588735.1. GTDB lineage: Archaea > Nanobdellota > Nanobdellia > Pacearchaeales > GW2011-AR1 > CAZPQF01. Next base: position 12,542 of record CAZPQF010000012.1, on the reverse strand, counting down.
AGATTATTAAAATATAAATAAACCACCTATGCCCTATCAAATCAGATATGGTTTAACTCACTACATAAAAGTTTTTTACAATATTAATTATTATCTAATTAAAATAAGAGACAAAGATTACTAATTATTTATAAAATTATCAGAAATGAATTTCTGAAAAATAAATCAAAATTATTTAAGTTTTTTAAATTCAGAAACAAGTTTTTTAGTATCTTTTTCAATAGCAGAAACAGCATCACTAAGTGCTTTTTTTGTTGTTTTTCCTTTTGTTTTTATTATTAATAAAGGATTTTTACTTGGATGCTCTCTTTTCCAAGCTGCTAAAACAACTTTATCATCTTTACTTAAATATTCTCTTAGAATTTCAGCAGAAGTTAAACTGCTCAATTTTACTTGAATTTCATCTTTTTCAGATTTAATAACATCAATTTCCATAATAAAATGTTAAAAAGATTATTTATAAATCTTTAGATTTTAATTATCTTCTAGTTCTATTTCACTGCCAATTAAGTCTTCTTCTTTTTCTTTTTTAGATTTTTTTCTCTGCTCTTCAATATCTTTATTTCTTCGTTCTTGAATTCTTTTTTCAGATTCTTCCCATTGTTTTTTTAAATCTTCTTTAGTTTCTTGTTCTCTTAACAATTCTTTTTTTTTTTCATTCTTCTTAAATCAGCAATTGTAAGATTTTTCACAGTATCTGGTTTAAAACTTAAAATTCTGGCAGGAGATTCTCTCTTATTTTGTAAAGAATCTTGAGAATTAGACTTTCTTAGATTTATTCCTAAAAAACTTTCTAATTTACCAATTATAACATAATCATCTTCAGGAAGTTGTTTTTGTTCAACCATTTTAATAACAGCTTCAGATTCACCTATGAATTCTGCTAACTGCCTTCTTGTAAGGTTTTTCTTTCTTCTAGTTAACATAATTTTCCAATGAAAATTATCAACTAATTTTAAGGGGTGTTTATTTTTAAAAGAATCAGTAGAAAGTCGCTCTTTTTCTTGTTGCCTCTGTTTTTTTCTTGTTATTAAATCATTTAATCCAATATTTTCTTGTTTCTCCTTTCCTTTTTCTGATATCTTAGTTATTTTAATATTTAGTTCATTTTTCTTTTTTACAGGAAGTCCTGCAGCTCTTGACAATCTTTCATAAACAGAATAAGGTTTTTCAGACTCTTTTAATTGAAAAGTAGTTGGTTTTCGAATTATGGGTATATCTTCTCTTTTTGAGCAATTTTCACATATTTTAACAATTTCATTTTCATTAATTGCATCAAAAAGTTTCACCTGACTACCTAGTGCTTTACACTTAAAGCATTTTTCTTCTTCAAACATTTTAAAAAATATACTCCAGCATTTTTTAATATTTATGTAATTAAATCAATATTATTTATTTTCTATATATTCTTCAATATTTTCTATGTCTTCTAATTTATTTAATTTAATCTCTTGGTTTATCAATACACTTGGAAATTTAGTAAGATTATATTCAGAAACAAGAAAATCTAAAGATTGCACATCATTATCTACTGCTATAGGAATTAATAATATCTTATTTCCATATTTTTCTTTTAATTCTCCCAAAGCTAATGAAAATATTTTATTTTTTGCTCTTATATCTAATTGTTTGGTATTGTATTCATATAAATAAATAATATCATAATAATTAGGATTACATTTTTTTCTTATTTTAACAGTATTCATCCATGCAATGGTCCTAAGAAGATCATATCTTCTATGTGTTATTTTTAATCTTTCAGTAAATCTATTTGACCAATCATATTGTTCAAGAGTTTTAGCTTCTTGATATATTCTATCTACAAAATCAAAATGTGAATCAATTAAAACAGAACAACCTCCTTCAAAATAATTAACAATATCACTCTGAGCAAATGTATCCATCAGCAATATTTCAGATCTTATATAAGAATCAACAATAATAGAATTTCTCATATTTTCAAAACCAATTCCCAATAAAATTCCTATTCCAAATACAAATATTGTTAATAACAAGGCTTGTAAAAAGACACTTTTTCTTCCAAAAATCTTTTTTTGATTATGTTTTACCACGTTAAATTTTTTCTCCTTATTACTCTATAAAGAGCTGTAATTATAATACTGGGATATACTGTCAGATAAATTAACATATAAAAAACAACATTAAAAAGATTTGGCTGTTTGAATTGTTTATTTTTCATTACATATAAAGCTAATAAAGTAAAGATAAAACTTAAGATAAGCATAGTAATACCAAAAAAAATCAAAATAGAAGGAGTTAAATTAATATCTTGAAGATTTTCCACAAAAATATTTGTTTGTAAAGAATAATTTGTCCTTAAATATGTTAAAATAATTCTTCTAATAATTCTATATGAAAGAATAATTAATCCTAAAAGCCCAATAAATAAAGAAATAATAAAAAAAGGCAGAATAAAATAACCAAGCATCCCTTTTCTTAAAAAATCTTTTTTATATTTTATTATAGATTGTAATCCTCCAATATTCCACCTTATTCTTTGATTCCACCATTTTTTAAATTTAGAAGGAACTACTGTAAAAACATTAGAATCTAAACACATTCTAATTTTATATCTGTTATGAATCAATCTCCAAGTCATTTCTATATCTTCTGTTAAATTTTTTGTATCAAATCCTCCAACTTCTAATAAAACTTTTCTCCTGTATATTGTTAAAGGTCCTGGTGTAACATAAATAGCATCTACAAAATCAAGTAATTTTCTAGTCCAAGCAATCACACTATATTCAATTGCCTGTAATTTTTCAATAAAATTATTCTGATTTTTAACAAGAATAGCAGAAGTAACACCTCCTAATCTTTTATCATTAAAAAAACCAATCATTTTGCTAATAGAGTCTTTTTCAGGATAAGAATCAGCATCTACTATCGCAACTAATTCTCCCTTTGCTATTTTTAATGCTTGATTAATAGAATCAGCTTTTCCTGAGTTTTTCTTATCTAATAACTTTAATTTTTTATATTTTTTAGTTAAATCTTTAATTATTTTTTTTGTATTATCACTACTTCCATCATTTACAGCAATAACCTCTATAATACCTTTATATGAAGAATTAAAAACAGATTTTATAGTATCTTCTATACTTTCCTGTTCATTATATGCAGGAATAATTATGCTTAAACTATATTTTCTTTTAGGTTTAGGATACCAAAACATAAATTTTTTATTTTGAAGATAAGAAAGAATATAAAAAAAGAAAAAATACAGAACTATAAACATATAAAATAAATACACTCCTGTTAAAAATTCAACCATTTTCCATAATTTCCCTTAGTTTATTATCTTAATAATAGTTTAATTATATTGCTATGTTTTAGTATCTATTTTTATTAAATATTAATTATTTTCTGTTATTACCTGATAATATATCTTTTATCCAAATTTTAAAGTTATATTTAATCTGTTATGGTTCATTTATTATTAACATCGCCCTATAAAGTTTCTAAGTAAAGTCCAACTTACTGCAACTCAACCTCATAACCCAAAATTAAAAAGCAATAAAAATTATATTATTATCATTAATATTGAATATTACAATTCAATAAATTATTATTTTAAAAACCTCCTATATTAGTCTTTTTAAAAAATCAAAAAAGCTTTAAGTAAATTATTGTCCTAAATTATCTTTATTATTTTTTTCTTCTTGTCTTTCTTCAACACCAAAATAATCATAAAAATCATCACTTAAAGCCAATTCTTTAGTATGTCCTAATTTTTTTGCTTTAACTAACTGCAAATCAATAAATTTCTTAATATGTTCATAGGCTTTATTTCCTCTTATTTTAACAATAACAGATTGTTTTATAGGTTGTTTATAAGAAATTATAGCCAAAGTTTCTTGTTCTGCTTTTGTAAATTCAGAACTTCCAGAAGCAAATTTATTAATTAGTTCAGTATAATCTGGTTTTACATCCATTTTAAATAATTCTCCTTTTTTTATAATATTCAGAGAAGTATGGTCTTTATCATAATTTTCTTTTAATTTTTCTATTAATTCTTTTAGTAACAAAGGGTTAATGTTTGTATGAGAAACTAAATCCTCTATACTCATATATCTTCCAGAAATAAATAAGGCTGCCTCTATTTTTTTAAGAGCTTCTTTTTCTTTAGCTTCATCCATCTCTTTTATTGTTTTTTCAGATAAAATTTCTTGATTTTTTATCTTATCTTTATTTATGTCTTTATCCATCTTTAAAAATAAAAAACAGATTTTATAAAGATTTAGATTAAAGTTATAATTCTTTTATTTTATTAGAAATCTCTTTAAGATTAGTGTTTGTATTTCTATACCAAAAAATAGCTATTAAAAAATAACCACGCTTAAAATAAGACCATAATTAAAATATTCTCTATTCCAGATAAATGTTCCAATAAAAGATAACAAACCAACCGTGGACAACAACAATATTAAATTGAGATGACATAATTGTCTTTTATATGCTAAATCTAATCTATTTTTCTCAAATTTTTTATTCATTTTATTGATTAAGAGATGATAAGATTAAATAAAGTCCAAAAGCCATAACAATGAGACCACCAATTTTTGCACCACTCACCTCTTGAATTAGAATATAAAAACCAATAAACAAAGCGAAAATACCAGCAGAAATTTTAGTATTTTTTTCATATTAATATCAAATCAATTGTTTAAAAATCTTCTTAATCTCGTTATCTTTTTTAATATTGTTTTCACCCAATTCTAAACCTCAATATAGCCCCTATACCTGATAAATTATAAAACTGCTCTCCTTCAGGTGTTTCAACAGAAACTATTTCAACATTAGCAGAAATTTGTTCTGCCATTGGAATGAGCTCTTGTTTAAACTCTTTTTTTATTTTTTTAGATAAAATTAATGTTTCAACTGCTCCATATTTTAATGCTTTTTTTACTGGAGATAATCCATATGCTGTTTTTTCAGGAGTTTTAGCAAGAGAATCAAAAAAATCTTCTAATAAATTCTTTTCATGCATAATTTCTTGTTTTGCTAAAGCATCTTGGCTTTGTTCTAATAATAATTCTAAACCATGTTCATCTGAATAACCTATATCTTTAACTGCAATAACTTTTTCTTTTAATTGTGTAACTAATTGCCCTTCATCTAAAAAATCTTCTTTTGTTGGAATTGGACCTCCAACTAAAATACCTTTTAATTTGGGCATATTAAAAAAGATTTTTTTCATTTCATCTGCAATTCTTCTAAAAAAATCTTTTGCTAAACCTTCTGTAATTCTGTGAAAACGAGCAGCACTCTGACCCCCAGCTTTAATTTTTCCAGGAACCCCAGAAGTAAGTTTACTTAAAACTTTAATTTTTTTTCCCTCTAATAAACCAATAGTTGCTTCTTTTCTATCCATAACAACTAATCCATAAACTTCTTTAACTTCCAACATTTCTTTTAAAGGTTCTAAAACAAATTCTTTATCACATCTATATAATCTCATAGAAATTAGTTGTGGAGGTTCAATATAAAATAATTCAACATTTATCTGTCCTTCTTTATCACTTATATTTCCAGCAAAAATAGCTAATCCATTTTCAGGTGTTTTTTTCAAAGTTTTAAAGAATCGCGATATTTTTTCTAAAGCTTCAATAACATTCTTTCTAGTTTGAGCAGATTTAATATTTGTTGCAGTTCCAACCTCATCTTCAATTTGTTTTGCAACAGTATAGATATTTTGTCCTGCAGGAATATAAACAGAAACAAGTTCAGTATGCCTGCCCTTATATTGAGACAACATTTCTACAAATTCTTCTAATCTTTGTTTTTCTTTTTCATCCATTTTTAATATATAAATATCATAATAAAACAAGTTTATAAATTTATAAATTAAGTGAGAAATATGCTAAACAATTCTTATCATTAATTCTTCTAAATCACAATAATAAATTCTTTCAACCCCTTCAAAATATCCCAAATAAGATCTCTTGTTTTTAACCATCTTAATTATTACCATCAATCTCTGTTTAAAAACATTTATGTTTTAAATTCTACTTTAAACTTTCCCTCTTTAATTTCTTTCGCTCTTGTAACAGCTTTAAAGTCTTCAAGAACTGGTTTTAATTTTTCAAGTTTGTTTTTTTCTAAAGTCAAAATTATCTCACTTCCCACTGATTTTCCTGCTTCTGATTTTGCTTTTCTTATTTTAACCAGCAAATCAATAAACAAATTTCCGATTTTCTCTGCATTAGCCTCTTTAAATTTCAAATCAGGCCATTTAGATATATGAATTGATTTATCTTTCTCATGTTCCTTATAATGTCTCTGATAAATTTCTTCTGTAATAAAACAAGTAATAGGAGCCATCATTTTTATTACAGCAAGTAGAGACTCATATAAAACATATCTTGCTGAATTTTTTTCTTCTGTAGAACCATTATAAATTCTGTTTTTAATTATCTCTAAATAATTATCACAAAAAACATGCCAAAAATAATCTTCTGCAATTCTTTTCGCATTTGCAATATTATGGTTTTCATAATTCTTTTTAACTTCTTTAATCATCTGTGTAAGTTTAATTAAAATATATTTGTCAATTAATTCTAATTTTTCAGGTTTTTTCAATTTCTTTTTATCATTAATATGCATAAACACAAAATTACTCGCATTCCAAAGTTTTGTCAAAAATTTATTTCCAGCAACTAATTCCTGTTCATTAAAAGGTAAATCACTTCCAAGACTTGCTGTTCCAATCCAATATCTAAATGAATCTACATTATATTTTTTTATTAATTCATCTGCCCAAACAGCATTCCCTTTGCTTTTATGCATTCCTTTTCCTTTTGAATCTAAAACATAAGTTCCTATCATTATTTTTTCCCAGGGTTTTCTATTAAACAATAAGTGGCTTTTTAAAATAGTATAAAATGCCCATGTTCTTATTATATCATGTGATTGTGGTCTTAAAGACATTGGAGCTATTTTTTTGTATAATTCAGGTTTTTCCAGCCATCTACATGCAACTTCAGGAGTATTTGAAGAGGTCATCCAAGTATCAAAAACATCTGTTTCTGCTCTTGTTTTTTTCCCACATTTTGGACATTTTTTATTAATTTCTAATGGGTCTATAGGAAGTTCTTTTTCTTTTGGAAAAATAATCTCTCCACATTTATCACAATACCAAACAGGAATAGGAACACCATAGTATCTCTGCCTTGAAATAATCCAATCCCAAGCAAGATTCTTAACCCAATCTTCATATCTTTTTCTCATAAAATTAGGCATCCATTTAATTTCCCTGCCCCTTTTAATTAATTGTTTTTTATATTTCAAAGTTGTAATAAACCATTGTTTTGTAACAATATATTCTACTGGAGTATTGCAACGCCAACAACTTCCTACAACTTGTTGAAGTTTTTCTTGTTTTTTTAATTTACCTTGTTTTTTTAAATCTTCAATAATTTTTTTTCTTGCTTGCTTTATTTTCAATCCTTTGTATTTGCCTGCTTTTTCATTTAAACTGCCGTCTTTATTTAAAATATTCCTTAATTTTAATTTATGTTTTTTCCACCATTCAATATCTGTATTATCTCCAAAAGTACAAACCATAACAATTCCAGAACCAAATTCAGGATCTACTTTTTCATCTGCCCTGACTTTAACTTTATAATTAAAAATAGGAACAATTAATTCTTTTCCAATTAAATATTTGTTTTTTTTATCTTTTGGATGAACAAAAATACCCACACAAGCAGGCAAAAATTCAGGTCTTGTTGTAGCAATAATTACTTTCTTACTACTTCCAGCAACATTCCACTCAATATAATTTAGCTTTGTCTCTCTGTCTAAATCTTCAACTTCTGCTTGAGCAAGAGCAGTTTCATGATAAGGACACCAAATTACAGGTTCTTTATTTTGGTAACAATCTCCTTTTTTAACCAATCTTAAAAAAGCTGTTTGAGCTACTTTTTGAGCTTCAGGAGAAATTGTAGTATATAATAAACTCCAATCATAACTATGCCCCAATGTTTTGAAAACTCTGTCTATATAATCTTTTTCAACTTTTTCACTTTCTTTTAAGCATAATTTTCTAAAATCAGCCCTATTTGTTTTTGTTTTATTAATTCCTAATTTTTCTTCAACATATTTTTCTGTTGGCAGTCCATTATCATCAAAACCAGGTGCAAAATAAACTTCTCTGCCAAGCAACCTCATAATTCTAGCCATAATTTCAAATTGAGTATAATGCAAAGCATGCCCAACATGTAAATGGCCAGAAGAAGCATATGGGGGAGGTGTATCAATTGAATAAACCTTTTTTTTAGATTTAAAATTAAATTTATATATTTTTTCTTTTTCCCAATACTCCTTCCATCTTTTTTCAGATTCCTTTGGATTATATTTATCGGATTTTTTCTTTTGTTTCATTTTCATTTTATTTAATTTTTAAAATTTCTAAATTTTATAGTTTCTTTTTCTTATATAAATAATAAGCGAGGACAATCACTAAAATAACTGAAATCCAAGCAACTGTTGCTTTTATAATCTCATTTTGAACATAGTTTGAAAACAAGAAAATAAATATGCCTATAAAAACAATTAACAATAGTAAAAATTTGCTTATATTAATAGTTTCTCTTTTCATCATAACTATCCTTATTTTAACAAATTTTTAAACTTTGCTAAACATTACAAATTCAATAAAGAAAGCTTTTTAAATAATCAACAATCTCAAGAATTAGTGTATAATCAAAAATATATGCAAAAAAGCCAATTTTAGGATAATAAAGGATTTCCATATATTCCTATTGCCGGGATAATTGAGAATATTATAACCTTGGGAATTATAGCAACAATTCCTTTAAGTATTTATAAAAGATATAGAGACAAAAAAGAAATAAGAAAAATAATTCAAATAACAGGAGAAATGAAAGATAACCTAAAATCGGATAATGAAAAAATGAAAAAAATTAATGAGGCTATTTTAAAAGACATAAGAAATATCCCAAAAAATAATAATAGAAAAAAAGGTAATTTAGAGCAAAACTTATAAATCAAAATAAATTAATTAAAACATAAAATGGCAGAACAAATTAATCGTCCAATGGGATTTGGCGGTTTAATGAGGTTTAGTGAAGAATATAAAAGTAAATTAAATCTCAAACCAGCACATGTTGTAGCATTTATAATTTTAATAATTATATTTGTAACAATATTAAAAGTGTTTTGGCCAATTTCTGCTTAATATTAAAAGCAATAATTAAGGTAATTAAAAATGATAGGATTAGGAGGTCTTGGAGGCCTAAACCCAAAAAAAATGCAAGCTATGATGAAACAGCTTGGCATAAAACAAGAAGAAATAGATGCCGACAGAGTTATAATAGAAAAATCCGATGGTAATAAAACAATAATAAATAATCCTTCTGTAGTTAAAATTAATATGTCAGGACAAGAGAGCTTTCAAATTTCAGGAGAAATTAGAGAAGAATCTGCTGAAAACAAAGAAGAACAAAAACAAGAAGATATAAACACAATAATGGAAAAAACCAACTGTAGCAAAGAACAAGCTGAAAAAACATTAGAAAAAACAGGTGATCTTGCAGAAGCAATTATGAAGTTGAGTTAAAAATTATTAATAAATCTATTCTATCTTTAATTTACAACATCTAGCTTGAAGAACTCTAGTATAATACGTGTCATGTCCTGTTCCTGATCCTGCCCATGCTTTTAATCCAACCATAATATAACCAGTATTACAATTACTATAAAAATTAGGATCTCCAGATCTATGTTCAATATAAGGAGACCAATGACAATCATTATAATCAATACTAACAGAACTGACAGAACCACCACCAATTTTACCTTCATTAATTGCTGTTTGCAGGTCTATTGCCCCAACACTTCCCCCTAAATCAACCAAAACTTGAGAAGCACTATGCCCTGGATTTGGAACTTCTCCACCACCATATTCCCATGCAACAACAACTAAACTTCCAGATAAAATCAAGAGCGAAGTTACAATCATGTAGACAAATTTTTTTTCAATATTTACCTCTATTTTCATAATAAGAATAATAAATCAGCATTTAAATATATTTTTATTATTAATAAATCTCCTCTAAGCTTGTTACATTATAGTATATTATAACTCATCTTTAGATTTTCTTATAAATCCAATCAAACTATTTATTATCAAATAAAATAAACAGCTCTAAATCAATTTAAAAAGATTGGAAAAATTTAATATTATAATCACTATTCCTAAAACTTTTAAAATAATACCTCCTCCTTTATTAACTAAATAACAATTAATTCAATAAACCTATAAGAATTTAATTAATATCTAATATTTCTCTATAATATCTAAAGTAATGCTCAACCTCTTACTTATCTTTATAAAATCTATATTCTAGAAATTCTAAACTCATAACTCTAAAAACCCAGAAAAATTATTTGTTAATAATAGTTATTCTTAATTTTTAAACAATGTTCAACTTATAGAAATTTAATCTTAATCAATAATTTACTAATAACCTCTTTCTTAAATTTTTAAGTTATGTTCAGCTCTGCACATTAATAACTTTCTAAACCCAAAATATCGCAACTCAATCCCAAAAATTTAGAACATATTAAAATTCCCTGTTACTAGCATAATGAAATCTTTAACTCTCTTATATTATCAAACATAGAAAATTAAATAAGTGATATTTTCTTGCAATTATCAGGAAGGCTAAGGAAAAAACATGGAAAAATTCATTGAATATCTAGAAAAAGCAGAAAGAAAATTGCAAACAGCAGATCATATGACATATATTACTTTTCCTTTAGTAAAAGAAAAAAGACTTTTATTTAAAATATTAACAGAATTAAACGAGGTTCTTTTAAGCACAATAAATGCAATACTTCAATACGAATATCTTTATAAAAGAATAAGATTAACAAGAGATTCAAAAGAAAATTTAAATATTTTCAAAGAAAAATGTTCTAGATGGTATGAAATTTCAGAAGAAGAACTTAATAAAATTATTGAAATTTTAAAACTAACACAAAAACATAAAAACAGCCCTTTTGAATTTGTAAGAAAAGAAAAAGTTATTATAATGTCTGATAATTTAAAAACAGAAACATTAACATTAGAAAAAATAAAAGAATATTTAGCACTAACTAAAAAAGTTTTAAAAAAATCAGAAGCAAGAATTAAAAGAAATTTTTAAAAAAGAAAAAGCTAGCATAAGATATAAATAGTTTAATTATTTATAAATGATAAGAAATGTTCTAATAAGGATATTTTCATCCCCGACTTAAGATGGAAGAAATTATGAAAGAAAAAATAAGTGCAGACCATTTATTATATGTTAGTCTCAAGTATACAAAAACTTGTGATGTGATGATTAACCTTTTAATAAGATGGAGATATTTAATGGAGCTCTCTTTTGAAAGAATATTAAAACATGCCAAGAAAAAGAAAATAATAAAAATAATACCAAATACACCTGTAGCAAAAATTCAGAAAATAAGAGAAATTTTTAAGAAAAAACCAGAAGTATTAGAAGCAATTGATTTATATGAAATGGCTAAAAAAATAGAACAAGTAAGAAAAAGCAAAGAACATGAATTTAGAAAAAATGTTACATTAAAGGTTATTTATAAAGGAAAAGAAATAGCAATTAATCTTGATAAATTAAAAGAATATGCTAAAACAATAGATAATTTTGTAAAAGAAACTAAAGAATTTTTAAACAAATAATTTATAATACTTAATAACATATTTTTAGAATGAATAAAAGAGGACAACTAACTATATTTATAATAATTTCTATTTTAATAATTACAATTATATTTTTTAGTGCATTAATACTTGATAAATCACCAGAAAATAAGCAAAATCAAGAAGATAATCTAAACAATACAATAAAAAATTTAGAGAATAAAATAAATAACACGAGAAAAAATAATTCTAATATAAGAAATAACATAAATAATTCAGAAAATAAAACCCAAATTATATGCAAAGAACAAATATTTGAAGATTTAAATTTTAAATATGGTTTTGCAAAACCCCATAATTATATCAATAATCTTCCAGAAAATAAATTGTGTGAAATTCAAATAGAAGACAATAAAAAACCATATTGGATGTTATGGGAAATTTCAACAAATGCACAATTTTGTAAAAATTTGCCTCAGCCAAAAAAAGAACATCCTGAAATTATTATCTCCTCAGAAAATGGGCATAAAAAATTTTATTCCAATAAAGAAGGAAAAATACAAATGATAATAGACACGAGTTATGAAGAAAATAATGGTTGTTTAATTACAAATCCTATAACGCCAAAATCAAAATGGCCTCATTATTCTTTTGGACATGATTTAAATATTGATTTAGCAAAAATCAATGAATTAAATTTTAATTTAGATGTAAAATTAAATAAATTAGAATTAAAAAATCAAACTCTTGATTGCAGAAATTATGGAAGTTGGAATCAAGGGAGTGCATTATATGGAATAGTATTTTTATTACAACACAAAAATCTTTATGTAAAATCCGAGCCAAAAAATTT
>CAZPQF010000011.1:5723-16285 GCA_964588735.1 Candidatus Woesearchaeota archaeon | reverse complement strand
AAGTTATTGATAAGAGTTGGAGATGAAATATTTACGCTAATTATTAGACACGCCCGCTTTTAGTAAAACAATACTTAAATACTATTTATGTTAGGTTTAATAATGGAGACTAAAGAAGATAATTTTTTAAAAGATAATAAAGAAAAAAATAATAAACAAAATATTAAACAAAAAGATAAAGATAAAACTATTGCTGATTTGCATATTCATTCTAGGTTTTCAAGAGCTTGCAGTAAAAATATAGATTTTCCTAATTTAGTCAAATATGCTAAAATAAAGGGTTTAGATTTGCTTGGAACAGGTGATTTTACTCATCCTGTCTGGATTTCTGAAATAAAAAAATTAAGAGAAGAAAATGGTTTGTATTATTTAGGGGATTTTCCTTTTATTATTTCAGGAGAAATAAGTTTGATTTATACTCAAAATAATAAAGGAAGAAGAATTCATTTAGTTGTTTTAGTTCCTAATTTACAAATTGCAGAAAAAATTAATTCTTATTTTGATACTAAAGGAAGAAGAGATTATGATGGGAGGCCGATATTTAAAATAACTTGTGAAAAATTTACTGAAGATTTGAAAAAAATTTCTGAAGATATTGAAATTATTCCTGCACATATATGGACGCCGTGGTTTGGAATGTTTGGAAGTAAATCTGGTTTTGATAGTTTAAAAGAAGCATTTGGAGAACAAATTAAATATATTAATGCTATTGAAACAGGTTTGAGCAGTGACCCTGAAATGAATTGGAAAATATCTGAATTAAATAATAAAGCAATAGTAAGTTTTTCAGATGCACATAGTTTTTGGCCTTGGAGAATAGGAAGAGAAGCAACTATTTTTAATGGGAAAATAAAATCTTATAATGGGTTAATAACACAAATAAGAGAAAATTCTATTTTTGGAACAATTGAGGTAGATCCTGCTTATGGAAAATATCATTGGGATGGGCATAGAAATTGTGATTTTTACTGTTCTCCTGCTAAAAGCAAAGAAATAGATAATATTTGTCCAAAATGTAATAATCTCCTTACTATTGGTGTTGAGAATAGGGTTGAAGAAATTGCAAATCAAGAAATTAATAAAAATCCTTCACAAAAAAATTTTTATAAATTATTGCCTTTACATGAATTAATTTCACTTGTTAAAGCATCTAGTTTATCAAGTCAAAAAATATGGCAAACTTACAATGATTTTATCAATATATTTGAAAATGAATTTAATGTTTTATTGAATATAAGTAGAGAAGAAATGTTAAAACATAATTTTGATGAAAAATTAGTTGATTTAATTATTAAAAATAGAAATGGACAAATAAGGGTTAAACCAGGTTATGATGGAGTTTATGGAGAAGCTCAGTTGAGTGAAATGCAGAAGAAGTTATTTTGAATTTTTTCGTTCAATAAATTTATAATGTGCGGATTTTGTTTCTTGTTTTTTATTTTCTGGATTTTCTTTTTTTAAAGTATAAACTTTTTTGCCTTTTTTGTCTATATAATATTTAAGTTTCATATAATAGAGACAAGAAAGTTATTTAAATTGTTTTTTATTATTTAATATATGTTTAATTTTAAAAATAAAAAAGGAGAAATTTCTTTTTTAAATATTGTTGCAACAATCGGAGCTGTCTTGATTTTTGTGGGTGTTGCTTGGTTAATTGCCATTAATTGGGAGAGTATTCCTAATGTACTAAAAACTTTAATATTAGTCTTAGCTACTTTTTTAACATTTTCAATTGGAATTTATATGAGAATGCAGGATTATGAAAAAATAGGGCGTTCTTTAGAGGTATTAGGTTCTTTATTATACACATTAACTATTTTTTTAATTGCCCAAATTTATAATATTGTAAATTCTGTTCAAGGTTATGCTAATCTTTTATTATTAGCTTTGATTGGTGTTATTGCAGTAGCTTATATTTTAAAATCTCCAGAAAGTTTGGTTGTTGGTTTAATTGAGTTTTTAGGGTGGATAAACTTACAATTTTTTGCTTTAGCTTTATCTGCTAAAAATATAATGCCTTTTTCAACAAGTGTTTATGCTTTTTTATTATTAAGTTCAGCTGTTTTTGTTTATGGATTAAGTTTATGGCACAGGGTTTGGGATAATCAATTTACGAGAATATATGAATTTTGGACAGTTTTTTATGCTTTATGTTTAGCTTATGTGTTAAGCTTCCAAGTAATTATTCCAAGATTGTGGGAAGAAGGAATTAGTTTTAACAGTCAAACTATCTTTTTTGGTGTTTTTCTAATTATTTCTTTAATGGTGTTTTTTTCAGGAGCTTTTTATGCTATAAATAAAAATACTATAAAAAATCTTGAATTGCTGGCTGTTTTAGGATTTATAATTATTTTTACAATTTTGATTATGATTTCTGGTTTAACTACTGGTTTAATGGGTATTTGTAGTGCTAAAAGCTGTTATGATTTAAATACAATGAATGAATGTAATAATGCTCCTGTGAATTTATATTGTGAATGGGAAGGCAGTCGTTGTGATAATATTAGATGTTCTGATTTTGAAACTAAAGAAGAATGCAGTAATGCCCCTGCTGATTTAAATTGTAACTGGGTTAATTATACTGCTTCTGAAAGATGTTCTGGGGAAGGAAGTTATGAACTTAGAAGACAAAATTCAGATATTTGCTCTCAGCATAATAATGAAAAAAAGGCATGTGAAATCAATAATCTTTGTAAATGGAGGCCTACTACTTCTATATATGGCAGGAGAGGAAATGCCCCATTTATTATCTGGTTTGTCTGGATTATTGTAAATATCTTTTTTATATTATTTATCTTAAGTGTAATTGGTTTTGGAACATTAAGAGGTTCAACAAAAATAGTTAATTTAGGATTGGTATTTTTTGTATTAGACATTATAACAAGATATATTGGATTTATGATTGATTTTTGGGGTTATACTAGTATGGCATTTTTATCTATTATCGGAGGTATTTTGTTGATTGTTTTAGCATGGGGGGTAACAAAATGGAGAAAAAAATTAATTTCAGAAGTAAAAGAAACAAAAAAGGCAAGGTAAAAATAAATCTTCCTTTAAGATTGCTTTTATTAATTGTTGTTATATTAATTATCTTAATTGGATTTGTTTTGTATAATTCATGGCCTCTTTTAACTGGAACTAAAATTGTTCTTGATACAATGCCGGTAGATCCTTTTGATCCTTTTTTAGGGCAATATATTGTTATTAATTATGAAATAAGTTCTCTCAATAACACAATAGGGTTAGAAAAAAGAGATAATGTTTATGTTTTTTTATCAGAAGATAATGAAGGTATTTGGAGACCGGTTGGAACTTATTTAAATAAACCTGATTCAGGCATTTTTATTAAAGGAAAGGTAACAAATGCATATAGAAACACTGCAAGAGTTGAGTATGGAATTGAAAGATATTATTTTGAGAGAAATGCGAATATTCCTACAAGGAATTTAACAGTAGAAGTTATTGTTGGAGGAGATGGAAGAGCCAAAATTTCTCAGTTGTTGAGTAATGGGAAACCAATCAAATTTTAATACAGAAAAATTATTTTCCTTTTATCTCTATTTCAATTTTTTCTTTTTTTGCATTATTTTCTATTTGTTCAATAATTTTTTTCATTTGGTTATTTAGTTCTTTATAATCAGTTCCAATTAATTTTAGCGAGTATTTACCAGAACCTAAATAAATTATTTTTAACTGGTTTTTTTCTGTTTTAATGTTCAAAATTTCTTTTATTTTTTTTAATCCATTGTTTTGTTCTGTTGTCAATGTAATCTGTTTTTTAATAATCGCTTTTTTTTCTTTTTCTTTGCTTATAATATCTATTATTCTTTTACACTCTCCTTTTCCCATAAATTTTTCAATTTTGCTTGGAGTGGTTTTGCATCCTTGCAAAAAATCATATAAACTTTCTTCTTTTTGTCTTATTTTCTTTATTATTTCTGGTGCTTTATCTTTTAAAGTTCCTTTTAAAATAGATTCTGCTTTTTTCTCATTTTTATATTCTTGTATAACCTCTTTTCTTTCTTTTTGGGAAACTCTTCTTAAACTTAGATAAATATATCCTTTTTGCCCTTTTTTCAATACTTTGCAGACTATTTTCTTTTTTGGAACCACATAATCTCTTAGATTTCTAATTCTTCCAGACGCAATTTCGCTTGTAATAATTGTTCCTTCTCCATCTCCTTCTATTTTTACAAAAACCACAGTTCCAGCTATTCTTTCAACTGTACATAATACTACATCTCCTTCTTGTAATTCTGTTTTATCTGTCATGTTAGGGTTAATAAGAAAGGGGTTTTAAAGATTTCTGTTATTCTGTTCTACAAAATCTTTAATCTACAAAATTTGAAAAATTAAAGAAAATTTTGATATACTCTTAAGTTTATTATTATGATGCATAATTTACCCACAATTCTACGAATTTTTTTGGCAGGGACACATATTTTTCATTAACAATTCTTTCATACCATGCTATATTGTTTTTCTCTTTTGAAATGATTTTAACATTATCAATTTCTTTTCTTTTGAAATGCTCTAATAAAATTTTTTTTGAACATTCTATCATCTGATCTTTTTTTGAATGTGTTGCATTAGTTTTTATTACTCTATAATTATAGAGAGTTTTAGCTATATGTCCTATATCAATCTTATTATGGATTTTTAATATATAATCCCAATCTTGACCAAGGGGGAATTTAATATCAAATCTTATCTTTTTTGTTAATTCTTTATTTATAGCTTTAACATGCCCTGCAAACATGAAAAACTCTATAAAATAATCAAAATTTTTATGAAATTTATCTCGTGTTCTTAATCCTAGTTCATTTCCATTTTTGTCAATATCTCTCTGGTTAGAGTATACTAATCCTATTTTTTTATTTTTTTCTAAAAAATTCACACATTCTTCTACAGCATTGGGCTCTAAAATATCATCTGCATCTGAAAAGACAAGATATTCTCCCTTTGATGCTCTTATTCCTAAATTTCTAGCAAAAGGCAACTTTTTATTTTGGGTTGTTATTATCTTTATATTTTCTTCCGGATTTTTTCTTTGCATCTTTTTTAATAGATTTCCTGTTTTGTCTGTGGAACCATCATTAATTATCAGAATTTCATATAGTCTTGGATATTTTTTCCCAAAACTTTGATTAATTGCACTCTGCAATGCTTCTTCTATATATTGTTCTACATTGTATGCTGCAAATACTGTTGTTGCTTTCATTTTTTAATTATTTCTTCATAAAATTTTAGATGTTCACTCACTTGTTTTTCTAAAGGAAAAGTTTCTTTGATAAATTCTCTACAAGCATAAGGGCTTATTTCCTTATTTTTTATTCTTTTTAGATATTCTTGCATCTCTATCAAGGTTTGCTTATTGTTCTGTATGCTGCACAAATAACCGGTGTTTCCATGAATTGTTGATTCTGCTGCAGATCCTATATCTATCGTTATAATCGGAGTCCCACAAGCCTGAGATTCTAGTCTTATTAATGTATGGCAATCGTGTATTTTAATTGGAAGAATTGATGCTAAAGCATTTTTATAATACTCTTTTTTCTCTTTATCATTTAGCTCTCCAACATATTTTATTTGTCCATTAATATAGGGTTCTATCTCTAATTCAAAAAAATCATTGTCTGCTACAGGACCTGCTATTATTAATGGAGTATTTGTTTTATTTGCTAATTTAACAGCTAAATCTTGTCCTTTATCTGGTTCTATGCTTCCTATGGAAAAAATATAATCTTCTTTTTTTTCTTGAAAAGGAAAATTATCTGTGTTTAAACCATTATATATCACTCTGGTTTTTTCTTCTGGAACAATATTTGAGAAAAGTTTCTTTTGAGCCTCACTTAAAACAATGAACCACAAATTAGAATCTTGCATTCCAGTGAATTTTCTACCAAAATTTTCATAAAAGTGAAGAGTTACTGCTTTTGGCAAATCTAATAATTTTTCTTTATATCTTTCAAAACCCCTTGAAATTACAAATTTTCCACTATGATCATGAATTACATCATATTGGCTTTTTTTTATGGTTTCTAATACTTTTCTGAAATGTTCTTCTTGTAATTGAGAATAATCTGATCTTCTCTCAGCAGGTAATCCCCATAAATGGGTTTCTATTGTAGGTATTAAAGGATTTATATTAGAATTAGCACTTGCAGCAACAGAAGATATGTGCCCTTTTTTATTAAACTCTCTATGTAGAGAGGTTAAAACTCTTTCTATTCCTCCATATTTGAACCCTTCTGTTTCGTCTATTTTTTGGAATATTGGAGCTATCTGTAATACTTTCATTGCTTCTTTTTGTCTTAATCGTGGGTTCATCTTCTTCCATTTTGTTCACCTCTAAGTGAGTTTAGTTGATTTACATTTCTTTATTTTAAGAAATATGTTTTTTATAATTTCTAATTTTATTTAAATGTTTTTCGAACTTATTATATATATTATAAAATATATGTTTTAGTTATATAAATAAAAAATTTATATATGTGTATCAGAATAAATTTAAATTAATTAAACTATATTTTAACAACTTCAATTTCTAAATTTTTCTTTAATTCAGAAATAAACTCTTGTTCTTGTTTTTTGTCTATTAGACAACCAGCTGCATAGGGGTGGCCTCCAACCTCTCCGCCTGTTTTAGTAACTACTTTTTCTAATATTTCTCTAACATTTTTGTTGCTTTTTTCACTATTACCAGCAATTCTTGCAGAAACTTTTATTTTATTATTATAATATGCCATTCCTATGATTATTGTGTTGTCTTCATATAAAGATGATTTTGATATTATACTTGCAATTGTTCCAATAATTGTATCTTTTATATGATTTTTTGCATTGATTATTACATATCCTTTATCTTCTATTTTTTTTGTTGCTGATATATAATTTAATGCAGAAATAATGTGCTGTTTATAACTTGCATAAATTGTTTCTGCTTTTTTTCTTGCTTCTCTATTTCCAAGACATAATAATAATGATATTTCACTATATCCTAATCTGCTACAGGCATTTATTATTGCACTCATTTCTCTTGCATCTTCTAACCTATTAAATAATTTTACTAAATAGATATTTCCAATAACATCTGAATCATGATTTTTTTTGACTCTCCTAACAATTATTGATGTAATTAATCTTGACATCTCATCTTTATCTAATTCTGTTAGACATTTGTATCTGTTTCCTTTTTTTTCAATATTTGCCTCTCTTACTAAATTTAATGCTCCTTTATAAGAACCAGTTACTCCTGGAATATATGGGTTTGAACAATATTCTAATGCTTTATTTAAAGGACGAGTAGAAGGATAAACTAAAAGTCCTTTTTTAATAATTATTTCTGCGTCATTTAATATTTCATTATTTAATTTACCTATATTTTTTTCTAACATATCTCCAATCATTCCTATTACTGCTAAATCTGCTAATTCTTTGTTTTTATCTTTATCAGAATCTAATTCTTTACAAAATAAATAAGTAACTCCTGCTCCACTTATTTCTTCTTGATTTCTTAAACAAGGATTTACTATTTCAATATTTTCTGGAATTTTATTTTGATTCATAGAAATTTCATGATGGTCTAAAATAAAAACTTGCTCAAAATTACTTTCTTTTATATGTTCAATACTGCCAGAAGCTAAATCTAAAAAAAAGGTAATCTTGTCTTTTGGCAAATCATAAATTAAATTTTCTTCTAATTGCTTGATTATTTTAACTGAGAAACTTTTGTCTAATTTTTGAAGGGTTTTTATCATAATGGCTGCTGCAGTTATTCCATCTGTATCAAAGTGACTAATTACTTGGATTTTCTTTTTTGGATTTTTTTTTATTATTTCAAGAAATTTTTCACTAGCCTCTTTTGTTCTGTTTAACATTTTGATAATATTTTTAAATTTTATTTAATATACTTTTTTAAATTTTTCAATTTTGCCTGAAGTCTTACTAAATCTCTTTTTGCATTTTTATCTTGTTTATTTTTATTAATATATTTTTTTAAATTTTCTATTTTTTTACTTAGATTTTTTATATCTGGATTTTCATATAATTTATGTTTTTTCAATATTGTTCCTATTTTTTCTACATTGTTTTTAGCATATATTCCCCCTTCTTTGAGTTTAAGTCCGATTTTTTCAGAGGTGAGTCCTTTTTTTGCAAGTTCAACTATTTTTTTCTCTAATTCTTTAGCTGAGATTTTTTTTTCTTTTATTTTTTCCACTTTAATTTTTTTATCTACCATCTTCTATCTTTAAGTTTATGAATATTGGTTTTTAAAGATTGTTGTTTGATTTGTAGTGATTCAAACCTTGCAGGTTCGATAAATATAATAGCCCTGCCAGAATGCCTGATTAGTGTGGCTAACCTAAGGATTTTTTATGTGAACCCTTTAAAATGGTCAAAAGTGTCTATAGCCCCGCCCAGATTCGAACTGGGGTCTCATCCTATCTCTCGACTTTCGCTCGATATAAATCTATTTGCCTCGCGAGCTCGTTCGACCAAAGGGATGAATCCATAGTCTTCTCAATCCTAATTAAAGGAAAAAAGAATTTGACCGCTAGACTACGGGGCTATGACAAATTCCACATCTTTATTTTATTAAGATGCTTAGAATTGTTAAATCCAATCGATTTATAAAACTTTTTAATTTCTGATTTTTTTGTTATATTGAAGTCAGTTCCTTTAGTTATTTTAGATGGTAAAACTCCTAAATTAATTACTCCCTCTCTTGTTTCATTTATTAATTTTTTATTTTTATTACAAAAATTTATTTGATATGAATTTTGATTAGTTAATTTATATGCTGAACCATCTGTATCATAAAGTCCTCTTATACAGGCACATAAAAATTTCCGATTATTTTGTATCCATTTTGGTATACCTGCCTGATTTTTTATTTTATTTCCAGGGATATATCCTTTATTTTCAAAGAACTCTACTATTTTTCTTCCATGTACAATTAAGTATAAAGTATTTTTGTTTTTTACAGTTTTAATTTTAACTTTAATGTTAAATAGATTTTCAATTAATGGTTTAACAAAATTGATTAAATATTCTTTGTCTTTCTCTAAACCTCCAGCAATAGTTATCATATATGTTCCTGCTTTGTATGCCTGTATCTTGCTAATATTTCCATCACCTAATATAATTCCATACAATTCAGCTAATTCTTTACTTTCTTTTGGAATTTTTATTTCTTTTGTTTTTCCTTTAGAAATCGATCCGCCTTTTATTTGCCCCCAATTTTCTTTTCTTTGTTCAACGATATATTTGTTATATTTTTTTTCTTTATCTAGTTGATTATAAGCTCTTTTAGAGATTAAAGATAATTCATAATAATAAGGCATTAATTTTCCTTTTTTTATATTTAATAAATTTGATACTTGTTTCCAAGTTAAGTTATTTTTATCTTTAAATCCTTTAATTAATTCTTTTTGTTTCCCTTTTTTCATTAACATTCTCATAATAATACCAAGAATAAGAATTTTATAAATTTGTTTATTGACCACTGCACTATAGGGCTTTAAAAGAGTTAATTTTTATTGATTTTTAAGGGTTTTGGAAGAATTTTTAAATGTTAATTTATTAAAAATAATGGATAAATTATGGTATAGAATAATAGGGGGTTTGGTTTTATTAATTGGTTTAATTTGGATTTTAGGCAATATTAATTTTAATATCATTGGGCAAGATAATTTCAGAGAGATTTTTATTGGGGGTATTTTAGGTTCAGTTTTAATATTTGTTTTATTCTTTTTTCCAGGAATGGCTTATTTGAAAATGAAAAAATACAATAAATTGACTAACTCCTCTCTTGTTCTTATTATAATTGGAATAATTTGGATTGTTTTATTGGCTATTTATGAGTTTATTATAAATCCTACTGATAT
Source organism: Candidatus Woesearchaeota archaeon (assembly GCA_964588735.1). Taxonomy (GTDB): domain Archaea; phylum Nanobdellota; class Nanobdellia; order Pacearchaeales; family GW2011-AR1; genus CAZPQF01. The sequence goes on along the minus strand of CAZPQF010000011.1, from coordinate 6,395 downwards.
CGCGATAAGGGGACTTGGAACATTTCTTTTTGGCATAATTCCAGCAGGGATTTTATATGGAATAAGTATTTTATTATTGATTATTAATTTGTTTAAAAATAAATAATTAATGCTTATATCTTCCCCTCGCCTCTACTTTTTTAAGCTGTTGAATAGTTTCTTTATAATTTTTTGATGTTTTATATCCTTTAAGAAAGGCTTGAAATAATTTTCTCCATTGTTTAAAATGTTTTGCTTCTAATGCTTGTTTTAATAAATGAATATCTACAGCCCTATCCTCAATTCTTGTAGAATGAAATCCTAATCCAAAATCAATAAAAAATATTTGGAAATTGGGAAGATTATTATTAATATCTCTTTCCTGCTTTTTACGAGAGGTTCTACTTATGTTAACATTATATTTTTCCTGTTTATTATAAGAATTATCACCTAAAATCATATTACTAGTGGTGAGATCTCCGTGTATTATATTATTATTATGAAGTTTTGCTGTTTGTTTTCCTATAGTCTTCATAATTTTTATTTGTAATTTTAATTTTAATTTATTAAGATATTTTGATAATTTTTTACCTTTAATATAAGGCATAATAATTTGGCAATTAATAATTTGCTGCTTATTTTTATTCGCAGATTTTTTTAAGATTAATAATTTATTTTCTTTGGAAGTTTTAT
>CAZPQF010000011.1:0-5713 GCA_964588735.1 Candidatus Woesearchaeota archaeon | reverse complement strand
GTTATTGGTTTAGGGCAATTTATTATTGATGACGATTTTATTAAAAGTTTTGTTTCTTTTTTTGTTCTTCTTTTCCTTATTTTTTCATCAATTTTCTTTAATCTATATGATTTTTTAATTCTGTTTTTTATAATTTGTTTTTTATTCTTGTTTTTGATTAAAAAGATTTTTGCTTCTGCTCCTTGATAAATTAGTTTTTTGTTTGACATTTTAATTATACTTCTCTGAACATAAAAAAGTTTATAAATCCTTTTTATCTTTAGTTTATATGGATAAAAAGAGTGTGTTTTTAAGTATAATTTTATTATTTATGATTTTATTTATAGGATTAATTTCAGCAGATACTTGTATTGTTAATACTGTTCCATCTGGTTCTGAACAAGATTGTATTAATAGTGGTTATGATCCTGATGTTTGTGCAGGAACTTTTAGAACTAATGTGCAGGCAAATAGCACTCATTTTTCTTATTCTTCTGGAGATGAATTAAAAGTAGTTTATTCTGCTGATTTATCTAGTGATACTTCTACTTGGCAGTTTTGTGAAGCAGGATGTTTATATGGTGAATTTGAAGTGGGCAATCCAGATTATGCAGGATGTATGCTTATTTCTTCTAATTTAAATAATTGGAATTTTTATGATATGCCTTCAATTTTTGAGTCTCCTAAAGAATTTAAATTTGCTGGATTAGCATTAAAACCTTTTTCTAATGGAACATTTGGATGGGTGCAAAGTCCTAATCATGATTTAACTGCAGGCAATGTTTATAAAATTGATTTTAAGGTTTCTTCTTGGACAAATATTATCTCTGGTGGTGATTTGTATAGGCCCTCACAATTTAGATTAAGAATTAATGATCTTCAAGAAAGAGAAAATTTTTTCATGAGTGTAAATTCTTATCCTAAAAAAGATTTCTATTTTTATCCTTCTAAAATACCCAAGACATATTCAGTTTATTTTATGCCTTCAAATACTGGGCAATATTATTTTTCTTTTGATGTTCTTCAATTTGATAATAGAAGAAGTTTAACTCCTGCATTAATCTTAAGAGATCTATCAATTCAAGATTTAGGTTCTTTAAGTGGATTAGGAACAGAATCAATAATTGATAGTGTAGATGATTTTAATTCTGATGATTGGAAATATTATACAATGTATCCACTTTTTAATAAACCAGATGGAACAATAAACGCAGATAATGATCTTGTTATTCAAGGAACTGGGCAAGAATGTAATACTGATTATGCTTCTAAAACTACTTTTTGTGATTTTGGGAGAAACTCTGGTGATTATAATTACAACAATCAGCCTTCTGTTTATTCAGTAATACATATATTAGAATCAGATCAAACAGACCCTTTTAAAGTACCTCAAATAAGAATAAGAGCAAATACAATAGATGAACAAATAGCTTTTGTTTATTCTGTAAATGCTTATTCTGATATAGATGGGTTTTTAAGTCCAACTATTAATCCTAGAGAATATTATTTATTATTTTCTATTCCAGAAGCAGATATAAGTCTGTCTTCAGAAGATAAACAATTTTATTCTTCTTTAGATTTTGTTAATTTTGATGATAATAAAGAAGCTTCTACAACAATAAAGAGTGCTTCTTATCAATTGTCAGAATATTCTTAATTTTTTAAAGATTATAAGAAATATTTGTTTTATTAGATATTTAATATTAAATCTTAATTTTTTTCCCGAATTTTTTAGCAAATTTTTTCATTTGTTTTTCTGAAAAACCTTTGCTTAAATCTCCTTTTGCTATTCCTGATTTTGTAAAATCTTTTATTAATTTATATTGTTTTAATAATGCCCTTACATCAGAAGTTGGAATTCCTGCTCCTTTTGCAATTCTTGATATACGAGAAGTTTGTTTTTCAATTAATTCTGGATTTTCTTTTTCTTTAGGAGTCATAGAATCTATAGCATATTTCCATTTTTTCATTTTTTCTTGTTGTTTTTCTAAAGTATTTTCTGGGATTTTTTCTTGTACATTTGAAAATCCTGGAATCATTGATTTTATCTTATCAAAACCTCCTAGAGATTGCATTGATTTTAATTGTTCATATAAATCATCCATTGTAAATTTTCCCTCTTGTAATCTTTTTTGAAGTTTTTTCTGAGATTTTTCGTCTGTTACTGATTTTATTTTATCTAGAAGAGATTTTAAATCTCCCATTCCTAATAATCTTGATAAAAAAGATTCTGGATTAAAAATTTCTAAATCATTTATTTTTTCACCTGTTCCTACAAAAAAAACAGGTGCTTTTGTTTCTGCGCAGGCAGTTAAAGCTCCTCCTGCTTTTGCAGTTGAGTCCATTCTTGTTATTATTACTCCAGAAATATTTAATGCCTCTTGAAATTTTTCTGCTTGTTGTTTTGCTGCTTGTCCAATATCTGCAGGCATTATTAAAATAGATTCTGTTGGTTTTATTGTTTTATCCAAATTTTTAATTTCTTTTATTAATTGTTTGTCTAAAACATCTCTTCCTGCAGTGTCTATTAATATAACATTATATTCTTGTAATTGTTTTTCATATTTTTTCCATATTTTTATTGGATTTTTTTCTTTTTTATCTGTGAGAACTGCTAATTTTGTTTTCTTGGCTAATTGTTCTAATTGTTCTGGTGCTGCTGGACGATGAACATCTAATCCTACTAAAGCAACTTTTTTCCCTCTTTTTGCATAATAATTCCCTAATTTTGCTATGGTTGTTGTATTATGCACTATAAATCCTTCTGCAATAAAACTGTGATTTCCCTCTACAGTTAAATCATAAACTATTTTTTCATCATTTAGAACTTTTTTGGTTTCTTTAATAGGAATCCAGTTGACATTAGAATTCGAAATTAACTCAAAATTTTTTAGTTGTTCTTCTTGATTGTTTATACTAATCAATTGTAATTGTTTTTGTTTTTGCCCCTTTTCTGTTAATGAAATCATATTGTTATTGTAGGATACAATTGCTGTCTTTTTTAAGAAAGGCATTAGCCCATTTAATAGACAATTAGAATACTTTTTTGTTAATTGTTTATCATCTGAAATATCTTGAAGTATATCAAAAAATCTCCCTCTTTTTTTAATCCTATAATATTCTATTAATTTTTTTAAGTGCTCTCTTGAAATAACTCCTTTTTCTTCATATATGCCATAACTCATCACTGCATTTGATTGTATTTCTCCTATAGAGAATCCCATACTTAAACGCAGTTCTCTTAAGGATTTTCCTAAAGGAATCATATCCTGATTTCCAGAGCCTTGAATTATGCCAATTTTCTCATAATCATTTACCTTGCTTTTTTTATTTTTTATTAGATAGTTTATTTTATTAGCATATCTTTCAGCATATTTTGCTTTAATTGAAAGTCTCCAATAGGGAATGTTGTTTATAATCTTCTTAGAAATTATTGATATAATTCCAAATCTATTTAACAGAAGATTCATTTGTTGAATTAATATTTGGCTTTCAGAGACTAATTCAATATATCTTTTATTTTCTGATGGATGAGAATCGCAATCAAAATAAGCCCTTATAAATGCTCTTGTTATACCTTCACTTGACAGAAGAATTTGTTCAGGAATTTTTAATTCTCTTCCTTTTTTCCCTGGTTTAAGGTTAAAAATTTTTAAAATTTCAACAAGGGTTTTTGAGTTCATTTGGATTTTATACATTTTTTTTGTTCTAAAATCTCTCTTGATTATAGGAGTTAGATTAAAAAGTAGTTTTGAAAGTTTTGTTATTCTTGAAATTATTTCTGGATTTTCATTAAATATTTCTACAGAATTTTTTGTTATATGCCCATCTCCAATTATATATCCTATAAATTCAGCCAATTCTGGAGTTGTAAATAATGGAAATGTTATTACATCATGAGCAGAATAATATTTTGTTTTTATAAAATTAAATCTCTTTAAATCGGTTAATTCTATTGGTATCTTTCCTTTTTTCAACTCCGAAGTAAATTGACAATAATTTAATTTATTTTTTAAATTTTTATTAATCTCTTTTATACTTGGGTTTTTTTCGGAAATTATCTTCTTTACCTCTTCTCTATCTAAATAGATAAATAAATTTAATTTTTTTATTTCTTCAGAAAGGTTTATGATTTTTCCATGAGTTTCTATTTCTCTAGGTATGGAGATGTAGTCTTCTTCTGTAATCTCATCAGCTCTTATTTTAACAACTTTCCCATTTCTTAATGCAAAAAAAGGATGTTCCGGGGTAACTTTAATAGAGTAATCATTTCCATTATCTAATTTTACTTCAATTAAACTTTCTTTATTTAATTTCCATAAATGAGTAACTTTTTTGTTTTCTATTTTTAATGTTTTTTTATTAAATGAAGGAACCAAGAGATTTTCTTTAGAAATATTAATTATTTGCCCATCTTCTAATCTTTGTTCATTAAATTTTAATTTATATTTATCATATAATTCTTCAATTCTTATAATATTTCCATCACTTAATTGAACATTGCTTTTTCCATAAATGCATTTACCTGCCCCATATAAACCTAAGAGCATAATTTTATTTTGTTTTCCTTTTGCTTCTATTAATCTTAACTCATATGCCTTTTCACCAAGAATTTTGATTAATTCATCATGAAGAAGTTTGATTATGTGTTCTTTTTTATCTATTTGTTTTATTCTTTCATCTATTGCTGTTTTTTTGACTTTGTCTGTTAATTGTTTTACAAGTTTTATATTAACATCTGCTTCAATTAAAGCTCTTTGTAAATCTCTGATTACAGAATTCACTAAATTTTTGTCAAGAAATATAGCATTAGCTATTTTATCTGTTGTCTTTTTTAATGTATTTGATAAATTTTCAAACATTTTTCTTAATAGGATATAGAATTAAAGATTTTTAGTTGTTTTGGTTTTTATTAAAATAAAAGGGATTTGGTTTTATCATCTGCTTCCTTATTTTATGCAATAATTCCACCCAATAAGGTTTATTTGAAGTAATGTCAACATATACAGGATATTTTTTTTCTTCTTGTAAAGTTATATTATAAATAGTTTCATCTGGACTATATTCTTTGAATATTCTTGAGTGTTTATTATCAATTATTTCTAGATCTACCATAAATCTATTTTCTTTTAATTCTGTATGTGCAATATAAGTGATATCTCTTATAGAAATATGTCCGTGTTCTCCATTTTTAATAGGAAATCTAAGTCCTTTTTTTAATTTTTTTGATTTTGTAAATATGTTTTCTAATTGCATAAATAATTTAGAAATAATGTATTTATAAATTTTATTATATTGTTATTATGTAGTGGTTGCACCATAGTCCTAATTTCATGAATCAAACCTCAAATATTAAAGTTTTTGTAGTAAGTTTAATAAATAATGTTTTGTTATGAGTTTATGGATAAAAAGGTGAAAGGACATATAACAATTGTATTATTTTTAATAATTTTAATATTATTAACTGGTTTTGTATCTGCTTTTTCTTTAAATGATTTTATTAGGGGGATTATAACAGGAAAAGCAATAGGTGATTCTGATGCAAATGTTTATGATTTTGATGATTGGGAATATTATACAATGCATTTTTTTGATGAGCCTGTTTCAGCAAGAGAGAGTAATGGTGGGATAAGTATAATTTCCAGTTATGCTGGTTGTACAAAAGATTCAGAAAAATCTAATTGTGATTTTGGTTTTTGGAAATCTCCAAATTTTCCTTTAAAAAAAGGAGAAA
>CAZPQF010000010.1:0-16863 GCA_964588735.1 Candidatus Woesearchaeota archaeon | reverse complement strand
TTAGAAAATCATATTAGAAAAATGAGAGATAAGTCTCTGAAAGCTTTTGAAAAAAGAACTTGGAGAACAGAATATATGCAACCAATATTTGATGAAGCTAAACAAAATTTGAAAAGAGATTCTAATTTTTATACAAAAGCAATACATTAAAAAAATATTAAAATGACCAAACAAAAAAATTACGGAAGATTTATAGTTTTTGAAGGAATTGATGGAAGTGGAAAAACAACACAAGCAAAATTATTTGCTGACAAGATAAATGCAAAATTAACAAGAGAGCCTTATGAAGATGAAGAAATAAGAAATATTTTGAGAAGTGAAAATAATCCTTATTCTAATGCTGAAAAAATGGCAGAATTATTTATACAAGATAGAAAAAAACATTTACAGGAATTTATTATGCCTAATATTTTAAATGGTTACAATGTTGTTTCAGATAGATATATATTATCTACTTTAGCATATCAATCTGCACAAGGTGTTGATATTAAAGAATTATATGAAATGCACGAAGATATGGGAATTATTCCTGCTGATTTAACATTTTTTGTTGATTTATCTGTTGATACTGCTATGAAAAGAACTGATAAATTAGAGAAAAAATTTGAAAGAGAAAATACATTCCAGGAATTATTAAGTGAAAAATATAAAGAGGCTATTAATCTATTATTAAGCGAAGGACATGATATTGTTTTTGTTGATGGACATAAAGATATAAATTCTTTGGCAGAATGTGTCTCTTGTCTTTATGAATCTAATTTTTATTTTAATTTGTAAAGTTTTTTAAATTATCTTAATTCTTAATTAATATGCCCGGGTCGCATAGTGGCAATTGCACAAGCTTGGAGTGCTTGGTCCTTCGGGACTCCCAGGTTCAAGTCCTGGTCCGGGCGTAAGATTTTTAAATTCTTTATACAAAACTTGTTTATGAATTTAGATAGAGATTTATTAGAGAAATTTAAAAATATGACTTCAGTTAAATATAAAAATATAAAGTCTTTGTAAATTTTAAATTAAAATGCCAATAGATACAAGAACAAGGAAACTTGCAAGGCTTGCGGTAAAATACTGCGTGAATTTAAAAAAAGGAGAGAGAGTTATAATTGTAGGAGGCAGTGAAGCAGAGGATTTTATTAGAGAGTTATATAAAGAAGCAATATTAATAGGTGCACACCCTTTTATAAAAATGATTCCTTCAGGCATCAATAATTTTTTCTATAAATATGCTAAAAAAGAACAAATTAAGAATTTCCCAGAATCCTGGTTTGCAATGGTAAAAAAAGCCCAAGCATATATTGGTATTTATACTGCTTTTAATACAAAGGAATTAACTTCTTCTAATAGCAAAAAAATAATGACAAGAGAAAAGATATTACATCCTATTGCGGATTATATTGTTAATAATAAAGATAAAATAAGAAGAGTTACAATTGCTTATCCTTGTTTGTCGCATGCAATTGAAGCAGAAATGTCTTTAACAAATTGGGAAGATCTTGTTTATAGCGCTTGTTTAACAGACTGGAAAAAGTTTTCAGAAAAATTAAAGAAACTAAACAAAAAATTTGAAAAAGGAAAAGAAGTATTATTAAAAGGAAAAAATGTTGATTTGAATTTTTCAATTAATGGCAGAAATTCTGTTTATGATGATGGAAAAGAAAATATGCCTGGAGGAGAAATATTTATGGCTCCTGTAAGAGAAAGTTTAAATGGTTGGATTAAATTTGAATATCCTGCTATTTTTTCAGGAAAAGAAGTCTCTGGAATTTATTTAGAATTTGAAAATGGGAAAGTTGTTGTTGCAAGAGCAGATAAAAATCAGGATATCTTAAATGAGGTCTTAAATACTGATGAAAATTCAGGTTATGTTGGTGAATTTGGTATTGGATGCAATCCTGGAATAAAAAAATTTACTAAAAATGGATTATTTGATGAAAAAATTGATGGAACTATTCATTTAGCAGTGGGAATGGCTTATAAAGAAAATGGAGGAGGTAATGATTCTGCTGTTCATTGGGATATTGTTAAAGATATGCATAAAGCTAAAATAATTTTAGATGACAAAGTTGTTCAAGATAAAGGGAAATGGAAAATTTGATATTTAATTTATAATCTTCTTTCTATATTTTTAAAGTAATGTTTAGAGATTTAAAGTTGAGCCCTATTTGTTGTTTATGCCCATTATTTAAAAATCTTAAGATATTAATAATAATTATGGTTGTTATTGAAACTTTTTATGTTAGTCTAACCTAAAAATCTAAAAGAATATTATTAAGCAAGTATTACTGATATTTTCTTAACATATATTTTTGATTAGGCAAATATATTTAAAACCAATAATAAATTTCTAAAAGTTTTAGAGTAATGTTCAGAGAGTTGAGAATTGAGCTCTACTTAATAATCCTTTGCTCCTTACTTAGGAGTTATAATTTATATTATCAATAAATCACAACAACATTTATAAAAGAAATTTTGGTATATAGAATATGGAAAAAGATATTGGTAAAATAAAAAAGAATGATACAACAGATATTGTTGTTAGGGTTGATGATTTTGGCGGGAAACCAGGAGTTACTGTAAGGGAGTTTGTAACAGGTGATAGATATACTGGATTTACAAAACAAGGAACAAGAATTCCTGCAGATAAGTTTGTAGATTTTAGAGAGTTTATTAATAAAATAGACTTAAATGATTTAAAAGCTCCTGAAGGACAAGAATCTGATTCTTTTGAAGATTCAGAAAAACAACCAAAAGACCAGCAACAATTAAATCAGACTGATGAAGATTATTAATTTTTATTTTTTTTATTTATAAATTTTCCGAATTCTTCATATCTCTTTTTACTTATTAGTGTTTTTGTTGTTTTACAGTTCTCACACCAATATTGTTTGTTTTCACTATCAATCATGCCAATTAAAATAAAATCTTCTTGTTTTCTACAAACTTCACAATAATCTCTTATTCCAGAAATAGTTTTTCTTACAACATCTCCATCTTCATGATGTGTAGAAATCTCATATACAATAGAATCTTCTAACCCCTCAAATTTATGAAAAGTATTTGGTTCTATATGACATCTATCTCCTTGTTTTAAAATTAATTCATTATTTTCTGTTATTAATTTTATTTTTCCTTTTTTAATAACAAAAGTTTCTTCTTTTATTAGATGTTTATGAAATGAAGAAAATCCATCTTTATAAACTGCCATTAATTTAAAACAATAAGGAATATCTTTTTGATTTATAATCCATTCTTCAAAACCCCAGCCTTTTTCTACTATCCTTATATCTTCTAATTTTTTTGTTATTGAAGCCATAATTTATTTTAAGCAACATTTTGTATTTAAAGTTAATGTATTATAAATAATTTTAAAGAGCAGGGCATAATTATATATTCTGTTTTAGTAAAAATTAGTTTTTATGCAAATGCCTGCTTATATAACTATTCTTCTAAGGTTATTGACTTTATAAAAAATATGAATAAAGAGAGGCTAGTAATTTATCCTGCAGCATCATTATTTAGTTCAAGAGAAACTTATTTTAATTCTAAATTAGTAGAAGGTTTGGAAAAATTAGGATATAAAACAAATTTTCTTCAAAGAGATGGTTTTGAATTTGGAAATTTAGCAAAAACTCTTTCTGATAAATTAGAAGATAATAAAATAAATTCTGCTGTTCAAAATATAATTTATTTTCTTGACATGGGTGTTTTTATTCCAAAATCAGATATTATATTAGTAAATTCTGATGAACCTCTTGATTCTGGGATTGATATTGAGGCAAGTTATGGAAAATTAATGAGCAAGTTTGTTATTGGTTTTAGAACAGATGTTAGAAGTCCTTATGGTTCTATAAATGATAAATTTCAAGGAATGCATTTTTTTCCTGCAATGCAATCAAATATATTTATTCATCATTATATGCCCTATGAAACCTCAGAACAAAGAGATAATCAAATGAATTTATTAATAAATAAAATTCATCAAACAATTGTTGATAGTTATGAAAAAAATAATAAAAAAATTCCGAATTATGTTATGAAAAATCCTCATTTTAGAAATATTTTTAATGGAGCAAAATTGTTATTTAATAATATAAATGATATTTATTCTAATCAAGGATTTGAAAAAATTACATTAAGATACATTAAAGATGAAAATATCTTGGAAAAAATAACCCCAAAAGTTTTATGATTACAGATAATTAGGCATTAATTCAGAATGTCCAAATTGAATAATTAAATCTATTCTTGGCTTAATTTCTTTAACTTGTATGGGCATATCACATGCTCCAAAACAACTATCAAGCCAAATTAAACATGTTAAATTATTAATTTTATTTTCAAGACAATCAGCAATTATTGTTGCATATGGTTTTAACCCGTCTGGAAATTGTAACAATATTATTTTATTTTCCTTTTTTATTTTTTTGATTTTTGATATAATTTTATTTAATTCTAAATCATATTCTTTTTGCAGTTCTTCTATGGTTTTTCTCTGCATTTTTATTAAATTATAGTAAGATTTTTATATTTATATATTATATGTTTTTTTGTTAAAATGCAATTTGATTTTAAGAATACTAGAAATACAATAACAGATAGTTATATTAAAAATTATAAGCTTTCACTATTTGAATTTGACGATATAGGTTTTTAATTTAAAAAACTGTTTATAAAATTATGTAGTTTTATATTAAAATTCATAATTTTTTTGATAAAATTTATATAATTATAATATTCTGGGTACCATCTTTCTACTTCCTGCATTAATTCTTTTGTTGTTTCTGGATTATTTGTATGCTGAATTGCAGCAAGATAAACATCTATGTTTTTTGTTTTTTTAGCGTATTCTACTAATTTTCTAATTTTAACATGTTGGTCAAATATATTTCGGGCTTCATCTATATCTTTTTCAAGTCTATTTAATTTTACAATTTCTTCTTTATTTCCTGAATAATATCTCATGATGTATTATGATTATGAAGGTTTTTAAACAATCCTATTTTATTTATATTATGACAACAGAATTTCAGAAAAAAGTTTTTTCAATTGTTAGAAAAATTCCAAAAGGAAAAACAATGGCCTACAAAGAAATTGCTATTAAATTAAAAACATCTCCACGAGCAGTTGGACAGGCTTTAAAACAAAATGTTAATCCAATAAAAATCCCTTGTTATAGAGTTATTATGACAAATGGAAAGATAGGAGGATATTTTGGAAACAATAAAAAAATGATTAAGAAAAAAGAAGAATTATTAAAAAAAGAAAAAGCAACATAATTTTAAGCTTGTACTGAAATTTCATTAGTATTTAATCCTTGTAAATATCCCTCTAATTTAAATTTTTTATTTTCTAACATTATTCTCCCCTGAAAATTTGTTATTTTAATTTCTTCATTATTTAAATTAAGAATATTTTTTCCATTATTTAAATTAATAATTCCAGTAGTATTATAGACTAGTTCCTCTAAAAATGCTTTTTCAATTATTACAGAATCATAATTAAAATTTTCATTAAAATGCACTTTTATTGTATTTCCTGATTCTGGGCTTATTGAAATGTCATTAATAATAACTTTGTTGACTTTTCCCTGCAAATTTTTTATATTTTTTGAATCAAATGAGATTTCTCCAGCATAATCTTCGAGAATAACATTATTTTCTCTTAATTTTGTTAAATCAAATCTTTGATTATCTGCATAAAAAAATGAATTTGACTTTCCTTTTATTTCAATTTTCTTAAAAGCTTGTTCTAAATTTATCTGAGGAATTGTTAGTTCTCCTTCAATTCTTACTCCGTTTTCTTGTATGTTTATTCCTTTAACAGTGTGTCCTGTAAAAGAAAAACTCTTGTAAAAATCCTGCCCTGAAAATGCAGTAAACACAATTATGAGAATTATTCCCAGAAAAATCATCAAAATAGTTATCTTTGTTCTTGAATTTTGTTTTTGTTCTGTTCCCCACTCATATTCTTGTTCTTTTTTCATTTTAAAACCGGCGGTTGTCCTGGTTGCCCTCCTTTTTCTCCCCCACCTCTTTTTTTAAGCATTTTACTTTCTAAGAGCTCCATAAATTTTTCAGGATTATTTATTCCATAAACATAAATAGCTGGGCCTTCAGAATATCTATGAACTTCTACTGTTCCGAAATTGAGTATTCTCTGCCAAAATGTTTGCCTTAAAACTAAATCACTTATTGTAGGTATAAATATTCTTTTAACTCTTTTTGACAACAACCCATATGTATGTATCATATAATCTGAAGTTATTTCATATGAATTTAAAAGTCTGTGTACTTCTGTTAATTTTATTCCTAAAACAACAAATAAACTAGAAATAAAAAGCCCAAATTTATCTATTTTAAATTGATTATATTTTAAGAACATTATAACCAATATTAATCCAATTATCATAGTATAGTATGGAATATATATTTTTCTTGAATTGTTGAATTTTCTGATATTTGGATTAATCTCTTTTTTTGAAAACATCTTAATATTCTATAAACAATCTTAATCTTATAAACATTATGGTGCGATAGAGAACTATTTTACATAACACTTAAATAAAATAATATCTTCCTTAAAAAATGGATAAAAAAAATTTAATTCAAAGTCTAAAAAAGCAGAATTTTCCACAGGTTATATTGAAAGCATTTGAAAAAATAGATAGAGAATTATTTATTCCAATACAATTATATAAAGAAGCTTATGAAGATATTCCTCTTTCAATAGGGCATGGACAGACAATTAGTCAGCCATATACAATTGCTTTTATGTTAACCATGTTGAAAGTTAAAAAAAAGGAGAAACATAAAATTTTAGAAATAGGTTCTGGAAGTGGTTATGTTCTTGCTCTTCTTTCTGAATTAAATCCTGATGGGAATATTTATGGAGTTGAAAGAATAAAAGAACTTGCTAAAGAAAGCAGAGAAAAATTAAAAGACTATAAAAATATTAAAGTTATTTATGGAAATGGTTATAAAGGCCTTTCGAATAAAGCTCCATTTGATAGAATTTTAGTAAGTGCTGCTTCAGATAAACTTTCTCAAAATTTAGTTCAACAACTTAAAATAGGGGGTATTTTGGTTGCTCCTGTAAGAAATTCTATTATGGTTGTTGAAAAAAAATCTGGACAAAATAAAATAAGAGAATATCCTGGTTTTATATTTGTTCCATTAATAGAATAAAATTAAGATAATATAAAATGAAGTTTTCAAATAAAGAATTAAAAGATTTATTTTTTGCATGGTTATTAATTTCTATAGCTTTTGCAATTTTGCTTTCTGGGGGAATTAATATTCTATTTTCAACTACAGGATTTTTTATGCCTTTTCTTATATCTGCTCTGACTGTTGGAATTGCTTTTATCTTCCACGAACTAATGCATAAATTTATGGCTCAGAAATATCATTTATGGGCAGAGTTTAGAGCAGCTTATGGAATGCTTTTTCTTGCAATAGTTTTTTCATTATTTGGATTTATTATTGCAGCTCCAGGAGGAGTGGTTTTGAGAGGCAATCTTACAAAAGAGAAAAATGGTAAAATATCCTTAGGGGGTCCTCTTATGAATATTATTCTAGCATTATTTTCTTTAATTTTATTTATATTTATGCCACAGGGCATATTAGGGCAAATATTTTATTATGGACTATTTATCAATTCTCTTTTAGCAGTATTTAATTTAATTCCTATTATGCCTCTTGATGGAAAGAAGATTTATGATTGGAATAGGAGAATTTATTTATTTATTGCAATTATAGCGGTTCTTTTATTTATATCAACATATTTTATTTAATGAATAAAAATATTAATTTATTTTATTATTTCTTATATTAACCTTTTTAAACAATATTGTAATAGAAAATATATGAAACAAGAAAAAATTCGCCAGCCAATAGTAACAATCGCTGGACACGTTGATCATGGAAAAACTACAATTTTAGATTGTATTAGGGGTAGCTGTATTGCAGAAGGCGAGGCAGGAGGAATTACGCAAAAAATTTCTTTTACATTATTTCCTGCGAATAAAATAAGGACTAGTTGCCCTTTAATTGATAAACAAGGAATAAAATTAGAAATTCCTGGATTTTTGTTTATTGATACTCCAGGACATGCTGCATTTTCAAATTTAAGAAAAAGAGGCGGAAGTTTAGCTGATTTAGCAGTTTTAGTAGTAGATATTAATGAAGGAATAAAACCACAAACAGCAGAAGTTATTCAAATATTAAAAATAAATAAAACACCCTTTATTATTGCTTTAAATAAAATTGATAATATTTCTGGATGGAGAAAAGATATTGCTGGAGAGGGAAAAGGATTAAAGGAAAACATAGAATCTCAGGCCATTAATATTAAAAATAATTTTGATGAGAAATTACTTACTTTTATTGGTGCTTTACAAAGTCATGGTTTTGAATCTGATGTATATTATAATGTTAAAGATTTTACTTCTAAAATAGCATTAATTCCTTGTTCTGGAAAAACAGGAGAAGGAATGCAAGAATTAATGTTAATGTTATGTGGTTTAAGTCAGAGATTTTTAAAAGATAAATTAAAACTTGAAAAAAATGCAAGTGCAAAAGGAGTTATTTTAGAAATTAAAGAAATTAAATCTGTAAATTATGCTGAATCTATATTATATGACGGGGAATTAAATAAAAAAGATGAATTGGTTGTAGCTAATTTTGATATTAATGCAGAGCCAATTATTAGTAAAATAAGAATTTTAGAAGAAATTCGTCCATTGTCTGATAAATTTGAAACTAAAGAAAAAGTTAAAGCTTCTACTGGAATAAGAATGCAATTAACATCTCAGTCAGATATTCTTCCAGGAATGCCTTTTCAAGTTTTAAAAGGAAATTTAAAAGAAATTAAAAAAGAGTTTAAAAAAGAATTAGAAGAACAAGTTAAATTAGATAAAAAGGGAATTATTGCTAAAGCAGATTCTTTAGGAAGTTTAGAAGCTTTGCTCATTCTATTAAGGCAAGCAAATATTAAAATTGTAAAAGCAGGTATTGGTAATATTAATAAAACAGATGTAATAAATGCTAAAGCAAATATTGATATTGACCCATTAGATGCTGTTGTTTTAGGTTTTAATGTTTCAACTGATGAAGATGCAAAAGAACTTTTAAATTCAGATAAAAAAGCTAAAGATAATATTAAAGTTATTACAGATGATATTGTTTATAAATTAATTGAGAATCTTGAAGAATTTAGAAAACAGAAAAAAAGTGAAATTGAAAAACAAAAAATTATGGCTTTAGCGGGTGTTTGTAAATTAGAGATTTTACAGAATTATGTTTTTAGAAATTCAAATCCTGCTGTTTTTGGTGTTCGTGTTTTAGGAGGAAAACTAAAATCAGGGATTAGTTTAATTAATAATATGGATGAAGAAATTGGAAAAATAAAAAATATTCAATCTGAAAACAAATCTGTTAATGAAGTTGGAAAAGATATGGAAGTTGCTGTTTCTCTTTCAGGAGTTAATTTTGAGAGGCAGTTAAAAGATGTTGCATTTCTCTATAGTGATTTAAGTGAAAGTCAGTTTAGAAAATTCAAAGAAAACAAAGAGCTTTTGTCGCAAGATGAAATTAAAACTCTGCAAGAAATCGCAGAAATAAAGAGGAAGAAAAATTTGGCGTGGGGGGTTTGAGATGAAACAATTAACAAGAAAAGAAGCTCTGAATTTATTGAAAAAATATAATATTAAAGGGAATATTCTAAAGCATAGTTTAGCAGTAAATAAATTTGCTATTTCTTTAGCTAATAGATTAATAGATAGAGGAAAAAAAGTAGATATGTATTTAGTCGATATAGGAAATTTAGTTCATGATATTGGAAGAGTAGAGAGTGATAATATGAAAAAAGGACATGCTGAAGTTGGTTATGATATAATGATAAAAGAAGGATATTTGAATATTGTAGAGATAGTTAGAAAACATGGATTAAATTCTATATTAAAAGATGAATTAAAAACAATTGAAGAAGAAATTGTTTATTATGCTGATAAGCGGGTTGAAATCGATAAAGTTGTTAGTTTGAATAAAAGAGTTGAAGGATTAATAGAAAGGCATCCAGAATATAAAGATTCAATTCTAAAAGCAAAACCTAAAATTATTGAGTTAGAAAAAGAATTAGGAATTTAACTCTTGTTAACCTTTTTACCATACTCTCTCAACATTTCATGGCATAAGCCACAAGGAGTCATTTTATCGTACAGTTGCCAGTGTTCTTTTAATGATAATCCTGCTTTTTTTGTCAATATTCTTAATCCTTTTTTCTTAATTAAATTTACTATATTATTTTTTTGTTCAGCTAAAATTTCTTTTAATGAATCTTCATAAATATTGCCTAAAGATAATGTGGCATCTTTAAACTCTTTTCCAGAATTGCATGGGTAAACATTACCATTAGGAGAGATAGTTATCTCATCAAGATGTGTGTATTTTCCTTTTAGCTTAATTAGTGTTGGTGGATTTAGTCTACAACCATCTAATTTGCACGCCATATGGAATTTTCCCCAATATTTCTCATCTAATTCTCTCGCCCTTCCAATAGGGGTTACCTCTGGAGGTGGAAAAAGTTCTTCTTCAGGTGTTTCCAACTCAAAATTTGGAATTCCTAATGAAATATCTCTAAATTTAAACCCAAGTTCTTTAGATATAGTATAAATTCTATTTCGATGCTCTTCATTATCAAACTTTTTTTGTTTGTTATGCCAGTAATCAGTAGTCATGCTAAGTAAATTAACATCTGCTTCTTTTAATTTCTCGAGGGTTTCTTTTGTAGTTTTGTTATCTATTGCCCACCAACCATTTGTTTCTACATCAAGTAAAGAATATTTTAATCTATCTTTTCTTTTTGAAAATGATTTAATGATATCATATAGTTGTGGATGTAAAAAAGGGTCACCACCGGTTATTCTGATAATTTTATCTTTATATTCTTTAAAGATTTCTGTTGCTTCTTCTGCAATTTCTTCTACTTTTCCAGTATTTAGAAACGTATTTTTCTCTGGTCCTGCTTATTCAAAACAATGTTCACAATGTAATGTGCATTTATCAGTAATCACTAGAGTACATAATATATCTTTATCAAAGCTTTTTACTTTCCACAATAAACGACCAACTAAATCTTTTAATTGAGATTTAATT
The DNA here is from genome assembly GCA_964588735.1 of Candidatus Woesearchaeota archaeon. Lineage (GTDB taxonomy): Archaea > Nanobdellota > Nanobdellia > Pacearchaeales > GW2011-AR1 > CAZPQF01. The sequence continues at coordinate 5,710 of CAZPQF010000010.1, read as the reverse complement.
GGACTTCTAAAATCTTTTCTTCTAACAGATGACATTTTAATTTTAGAATTAACTTGACTTATAAATTTAACGACTTCTTTTAATACCTTTCAACAGCCAAAAACAACCGAAAACTTTAAATATGTGTGGGCACATAAATAAGTATATTAAGATGGCAAACATGACTCTGTCAATTCCAGAAGAATTGCATAAAAAAATGAGAAAGTTTAATGAAATCAGATGGAGCGAAATAGCAAGGAGAGCAATAGAACAGAGAGTGAATGATCTTGAAGTCATGGAAAAAATAGCATCAAAAAGCAGGCTGACAGAGAAAGATGCAAAAGAGATAAGCAAAAAAATAAAAAGAGTTGCAGCTATAAGGTTTAATGAACATAGTCGTTGATACAAATGTCTTTATCTCAACTTTAATAAAAGGTGGTTTAACTAGGTATCTTATTGTTAATTCTCAAAATAATCTGCTTTTTCCTGAATTTGAGCTTATTGAAATAAAGAACCATAAGCAAGAGATTTTAGAAAAATCAGGTTTGTTAGAAGAAGAGTTTCAGATTTTACTTGAAAATTTGTTAAAATATGTTAAGATAATTAAGACAAAAGAAGTTATAAATTATAGAAGACAGGCGTTTGATATTATAGGAAAAATAGATGAAGATGATGTTTTGTTCTTATAATGCTGTAATCTGGTCTGATGATGAGCATCTTCATAGACAAAATAAGATTATGGTTCTAAGAACTAGAGATATGCTGGAAAAATAAAAGACCTTAGCTTGGGGTGTTTGAATTATTTTTTCATGTATTTTTCTATAAGTTTTCTTCTTAATTGTGTAATTCCTTCAATTATAATTTTAGCATCTTTTACAGAAATATCTTCCCCATAATAATTTACTTTATTTCTTATCCTTCTAAATTTATCAAATTCTTGTAAAACTTTAATAAATGTTTCTTTTTGCTCAGGATACATCATCTTTTTTATTATATCTTGTTTATTAAACCAAGATAACTCTCTTAATTCTTGATGATTTAATTCTATATCTTGTGGGCCTCCGGTAAACTCTACAAACCAAATAGTTTGATATTGACCATCACATTGTTTTTTTAAACGTATTTTTTCAGGAAAAAAATAAGTATGGTCTATTTGGCTTTTACCTATAATATTAAATTTATTTGTCCCTAATTCTTCTATTAATTCTCTTTTAACAGCTTGAAAATGTGTTTCTCCTTTTTTTATTCCACCTTAAGGAAAACACCAAGCACCTTTTGGCCAGTCTTTTCCTGCAACCATTAAAAATTTATTTTCTTTAAATACAATTGCTGAAATTGCATGTCTTAATTGTTTATTATCACCCATTTTATTACATTTATCTTTAATATTCAAGATTTTTAATGTTTATTGTTATTATTTATAATTATTTTACTTACCTATTTTTATTCACACCAATTCTCGGGCAAAATCCTTTATCCTTTTTTAATAAACTCTTCAATCTGTTTTTTCTTTGATATGTTTAAAGAAACTTCTAACCCATAATTAGTTGGCTTGGCAGTTAAAAAACCCTGTTTTAACAATTCTTCAATAACTTTCTTAACTTCTTTTCTTCCTCTTAAATAATCAGGCAGTCCTTTTGGAAGATTATGAATGCTTGTATGCTTATGCATCCATATTCTATGTCTTACTAATTTTCTTAGAATAAATCTTTTAATATCCTCTTTTTCGTCCATCTATTAATTAAGTAAGAATTATTTAAATTTCTTTCCATTTGATAACTCCATTTTAGCAATTACTAAAATACTAATTTAAACTATTAAAATAGAAATGTTTATAAACTTGTATTTTTTATAGTAAATATGAAAAACATAGAAAGTGAAGAATTAAAACAGAGCATATTTGTAGAATATTTTGGAAGCTCGCCTTATGTGAAAGTTCTTGACTTTTTAATACAAGGGCAGGAATTTGATTACAGCATGACAGAAGTAGCAAGAGGTGCAGGAGTTGGTTGGAGTGCATTCACAAAAATATGGCAGAAGTTATTAAAGAAAAATATAATAATTCCAACAAGAGAAATCGGAAATGCAAAATTATTTAAACTTAATAAGAAAAATCTTTTTGTTCAAAAAATAATAAAACTTGATTTAGAACTGACAAAATTAGAAACAGATAAAATGTTTAATAAGACAGTTGAAGCATAAGCTATCTATGTCTTGTAATCCCAATTTTCGGGCAAAGCTCACTTATAGGACATTTTGAACACCATGGAGAAATAGGCTGACAGAATGTCTTTCCAAACAAAACAAAAATTCCATTAAATTCACACCAATATTTTTTTGGAAGAATTTTTTCAAGTTCTGCTTCTGTTTTTTCTGGTGTTTTTGTTTTTACCCATCCCAAACGATTTGGTATTCTATGACAATGCGTGTCAATAGGAAGAACGCATTGACCATACGCAAAGTTCAATACTATGTTTGTTGTCTTAGGGCCAATTCCTCTTATTGATAATAAATCATCTTTATTATTCGGAACTTTTGAATTAAATCTATTGATAATTTCTTTAGACACGTGTTTTAATGTTCTTGCTTTTTTCTTATAATGTCCAGATGAATATATTAATTTCTCAAGTTTTTTTATTGGTAATTTAACTATTTGTTGAGGAGTTGAAGCAACTGCAAATAATCTATTAGATGCTATTTCTGTGTTTTTGTCTTGTGTTCTAAGTGAAAGAAGGCAAGATATGAGGATTTTAAAGGCATGAGGATTTGATGTTCTCATTTTATTTAACATGGTTCTTTTTGTATAATCAAAATATTCTTCAAGAATTTGCATGATTTTTGTTATATTAGAAATATCTTGGTTTTTCATTTGATTATCAAATCTTTAGAAATTAATTTTTTTATTCTTTTTGGATTATATGTCCATATAATACACCCTTTTGGGTCTATAACTATCTTTCCAGAATTCTTTAAATAATCTAATATTACTAGAAAGGTCTGGTACATCATTTTTTTTGGGAGTTTTTTCCACAACTGATATTTTCCACATTCTTGGCTATATTTTTGAATAGTTTCTTCTACCATTATTATACTTTCTAAAGTTGGGCTATGTAAAATTGTTTTATTATTCATATTATATATACTTATATAAGACCATATTTAAACTTTTCTATGGTTTATATGGTTTTTCTTTTCCATAAAATATATAAATAAGTTAGGTTTGCCTAACTTATAATTACATGAAAAAAGGGTATGGAAATGGAAACTAAAAAAAGATATTTAAAAGTAATTTATGAACTTTGTAAAGAAAATGAGTATAGTGAAACAGATAAAAAAAAGAAAAAAGGAGCAAGAGTTATAGATATTGCTGATAAATTAAGTATAAATAAAGCAAGTGTTTCTGAAATGTTAAAAAAATTGAAAAATAATGGTTTAGTTAAATTTGAGCCCTATTCTAATATTCAATTAACTGTTAAAGGAAAGCATAGAGCTGAAAAAATAACACAAAAACATGAGATTATTAGGGATTTTTTAAAACATTCTTTAAAACATGAACATAATTATGCACATAAAGAAGCTCATTTAATTTTACATAATATTTCAGATGAATCTGTAAAAAGAATGTTAAAAATTATGAAAGGACAAGGATTATCTGAATATACTAAACCTCCGAGTTATGTTGGTTGATTACCTTTATTATCTGCATGAGTTTTATCGTCTTTTAATCTATATTCAATCATTCTATATAATTCTTTTCCATTAGAATTATGCTTGTTTTTATAGAAGGTTCTATCTTTTGTTTTAATATATTTTTTATTATCCCATGTAAATTCACCTGAACCCTGAGCAAAACCTTGTTTAATAATATCTATTTCTTTTTTATTTGAAATAAGATTTAATTTATGAGTTAAATCTTTAATTTTTCTTATTTTACCTTTTTTATTAAATAAAATATCAATAACTATGTGTTTAGGGTAATTTATAATTGGATTTTTTTTATTCATTTTAATTTTATCTGGATAAATCTATTTATAACAATTATCATTGTAAATGATAAGCTTTTTAAACTAATTTTATCACAATTAAGTATGGCTTTTAAGACATCAAGAACGATAATAATAAAAAGTTCTTGTGGCTTTAAAATTTTAGAAAATGGAAAAAAATTTTAAAATAAATATCTCAACTAAAGAAGGCAAAACCTATAAAACTGAAGTAGATAATGAAGGATTAATTGGAAAGAAAATAGGAGATAAAATTAGTGGAGACGAAATTAATTCTGATTTAAGTGGATATGAATTAGAAATTACAGGAGCAAGCGATATTGCAGGTTTTCCAAGTAAAAAAGATATTGATGGTGTTGCTTTAAAAAAAGTATTATTAAAAAAAGGATGGGGTATGAAACAAGGCAAACCCAAAGGATTAAGAAAAAGAAAAACAGTTAGGGGTAATGTTATTTCTGAGAAAATTGTGCAAATAAATACAATAGTTGTTAAAGAAGGCGATAAAAAACTTGAAGATATTTTTGGTAAAAAAGGAGAAACATCAGGAAAAGAATCAATTGAAAAAAAACCTGCTGAACAAGAATCTAAGGAAGAGGTAAAGTCTGGAGAGTAAAGAAGAACCAAAAGTAAAGAGTAAAGAAGATAAAAAGATATCAGAATCAAAATCTGATGAAAAAAATGAAGCTAATACTGAAAAACAATAATTCTTAAAAACAATAGACTTCTGATAATATTAAGATGGGCGTTACTATGGGGGGCAGTTCTCAAACAGGAGATGAAAGTTATTCAAGAGTTGAAACTAAAGCTAATGAAAATTTTTATAATTTTCAAAAAAAATTAAAAACAAATTTATTTCAAATACTTAATTCTAAATATATTACTGGTGAAAGTTCGCCTGAAAAAAAGATAGTAAAAATGCATAAAAAAGCTGTTCAATATAGCCATCAATATGGAGATGAGAGATTTATACAAGAATATAAAAAAATTAGCGATATTTATACACAAGCTCTTGAAATTATGATTAATAAAGAAAATAAAGTTAATAATGCTCAAGAACAACATAGTATTGTAACAGAAAAAGCACATCAAGAATATGAAACAACTGTACAGTCAGCTAAACAAACAAGAGATGAAAAATTACACACAGCTAAAGCTGTTTTAAAAGATTCTACTGATAATGCAGTTAATAATTATATTATTGAATTAGGAAAAATTCAGGATTCTAATAAAAAATATTTTCAGGATATTCAATTAAGAAAATCTTTTTTTTCTCATATAGGTTCTAAGATAACTAGAACTAGTGAAAAAAATGAACAAACAGGAGAAATTGAAAAGGAAAAATCTTCTGAGAAAAAATTAGGAGAAATAAAGACAGAAAATTTAGAAAAAAAACTACAAGAACCTGCAGGAATTCAAAAATCCCAAAAATCAGAAGAAAACCCTTCTGAAACACCATAATAATTTTTATAACTTATAAAATACAATACATTGTATGAAAAAAGCTTTTTTTAAAACACCCTCAGAAGCCAAAATTATGAAAAGAACTAGATTATTTATTCTAAAAAGTTGTTAGCAGATATTGGTGTGATTCAGGATTATTATTCTAAATCAGGAATATGCGGTTTAAATTTGAAGATTGAGATTAAAGGGAGCTGGTTTTTTTAATCTTGTTTTGAAATCCCTCTACAAAATCTTTAAATAATTTCAAGGACTTTAAAAAACGTAAAATG
>CAZPQF010000009.1:15357-18508 GCA_964588735.1 Candidatus Woesearchaeota archaeon | reverse complement strand
AAAAGATTTACAAAGATGTAAAACTCTAAATCCAGAATCTTCAAGATATTTTTTAAGTTCTAAGGGAAAGAAAAATCTAACTTTATGGCATTCTTCATAATTTTTAATTAAAAAATCATTCTCAAATATTTTAATATCAAACTTTACATCACAAACATGTTTTTCTGCTGATAATTTTGGAAAACTTTGCCTTATAATTTTTAAATTATCTCTTCTTACTTCTTTTATTCTGCTTGTTGGCAATTCATTCATAACCCCCAATCCATTCCAACATTCTAATATTAACAACCCTTCAGAATTAAGATGTTTTTTTATATTTTTTAGCATATTTTCAATTTGTTTGTTTTCTATTAAATAACCCATAGCAGCAAACATATTGATACAACAATCAAATTTTTTATTTAATTCAAAATTAGACATATTTCCTATTAAAAATTCTGTATTTTCTTTTTTTCTAGAATTAGCAATATTAATCATTTCTTCTGATAAATCTAATCCAGTTATAAAATAGCCTTTTTCTGCCAAATATAAATCATGCAATCCTGTTCCACATCCTAAATCAAGAATAGTTTTTATTTTATTGTTTTTATTTTTATTATTGTATTTTTTCATAACATCAATTAAAAAATTAACTTCACCAGTATAATTTTTTGCAGAATTAAATAAATCATAATATTTTGCATATTCTTTGTCAAATTTTTTATTATTATTATTATTATTATCCATTTTAATTTTTTTCTGATATTTTTATTATTTTTTGTATATTTTTCATAAAAGATTTATGAGAAAAATCTTCTGCTCTTTTTATAGTTTTTCTATAGTTTTTTAACTTTTGTTTTTTCTTTTCTTTTCTAATTTTTTCTAATATTTTTTCTAATTCTTTTCCTCCTTCTTTCCAATCTTTAAACCCATACCCATATTTACCTTTTTTTAAAATTTCTAAATAAGTGCCGCTATTTTTATATGCAAGAACAATATTTCCTGCAGCCATAGCTTCTATAGAAGTCATTGTTAAACTAACTTTTCTTTGTGCATCTAAAATCACTTTTGATTCTAAAACAATTTTTTTTAAAGTTTTAAAATCAGGATTTGGAATAATTTCTACCCTATTTTTTATATTTAATTTTTTAATTAAACTTCTTAATTTTTTAAGATAAATATGAGAATCTTCTATCAACCCCCCTAAAATAATTAATTTATATTCAGAAAATTTTTCAGTTCCTTTAGCAAAAATTTTAATAGCATCTTCAATCATTTTGTTTTGCGCAATTCTTCCAAGAACAATTATTTGATTTTTCTTTTTTTCTTTTTTGTATTTAAAATCTTTAATTTTTATTTCAGGATATAATTTTAATTGTTCTGAATGAACACCTAAATACTCTCTTAATTCTTTTGCAGTCCATTCATCTATTGCATAAACTTTGAATTTTTCTTTAGGAAGTTTTTCTTTAAATCCTAAAGAATTTCTAATTAATAATTTAATTTTTTTCTTAAAAGTTTTTTTTATCCATGGAAATTTTTTAAAATCTTCTAAACAACAAGAAATCCTCCAGATTATATATTTTTTGTTATCAAAATTTTTAGGCAAATATTTATGAAAAATACCCCCATCTAAATCAACAATAAAATTAACTTGTTTAGCCATTTTTTTAAATTCAGAAATCATTAATTTTCTAGATAAAGTTCTTTCTTTGCATAATTTTGATTTTATTTTTCCTGAATAAAATACTTTTTTTAATTTTATAGGAGAATGTAACTCAGATATTTTTTTATAATCTAATTTATAGGGTGTTAATAAATAAATCTCATAACCTAATCTATCTAAATTATTAATTAAATCTATTGTTACTCTTGGAAATCCTCCGGGTTTTGATATATCTGCTATAGCAATTATCCCTATTCTCTTAGTCATACTTTATCTAACAATAATAGTTTTTTAAGAATTTATATAATTAAAAACATTAAAATTATCTAAAAATTTAAGTATAGCCCAAATCCCTTAGTTTTTGCATTATTGTTTCTCTCACTATTCCTCTTCCAGCTCTTTCATGAGCATTTGGATCTGGATTTAATGAAGTACAAGGAGTGCATCCTAAAGAAGTATAACCCTTTTCATAAAGAGGATTTGCCTCTATACTAAACATTTTAACATATTCCAAAATATCTTCTGATTTCCAAAACAATAATGGACTCACTCTATAATGACCCTCTCTTGGAGAAAAAATACTTTCTTTTGCTCTTTCTTCATGCTCAATACCCCTTATTCCTGCAATTAAAGCATTTAAATTTAAACTATCAATAGCATTTTTTAATGGTGCAATTTTATGATATCCGCAACAGATTTCTGTAAATTCTGGTGTGTGAAGCCCGTATTTTTCTTTAATTTGTTCAAATTTATCTTCTTTAGCCCTAACTTCATGATAATTTTTTATTTTCCAATTTTTAATAACTTTTTTAATAAACTCATATGTTTCAGGAAATTGATGCTGAGTATTAACAAAAATAACAGGTACTTTTTCATTTATTATTGGCAATGCTAAATGCAACAAAACAAGACTATCTGTTCCTCCACTAAATCCTAAACCAACATTTGGATATTTATCTATTGCTTTTTTTATTATTTCTTGAGAAATTCTTATTTTTTTATGCAGTGGAAGATCTAAAAGTTCTTTAACTTCTGGTCTCATCAAATCTCTGCAAGCTTGAATTCTCTTTTTCTTAGTAAATCTTTCTTCTATAATATTTCCATCTGCATCTTTAACTTCTATATTTTCATTCTCTTTTATTGAATTATTATTATCCATATTTTAATTATACATAATGACTTTTTAAATATTTTGTATTTAGAATATATATTTTTAATAACCTAGTTTTTTCATCTTTTCTTTAATTTTTTCCATTTCTTTTTTTGAATATTCTCCTTTACTTATAGATGAAAGAACCTCTCTTAATATAAATGAAACATAAGCAGAAACAGAATTCATTCCTGTATCTTTAATCCTTTCTTTTATTTTATTAATTAAAGGCATAGGTAGAGATACTGTGCCATATTCAACTTTATTCTCATCTTTTTTCTTTGCTCTTTTCATAATTATATATAATCAACTGTTGATTTTAAAGTTTTCCTTTCTTTATCTCCATCATTCTTTTT
>CAZPQF010000009.1:7720-15347 GCA_964588735.1 Candidatus Woesearchaeota archaeon | reverse complement strand
ATCTTCTAAAAAGACAGATAGTTCACTTTTTCCATCAAATATATTTTTGTTTTCTTCAGAATCTTTTTCCAAATCATATTCTTCATTTTCTTCGTGATGATGTGCTTTACACAAATGGCACATTTTATTCTTAGCTTTTATTAATTTTCTTTTTTTTGTTCTAACTCCTTTAATATTTACACTTAATCCATCAAATAAAAATACCTTATCTCTAATTTCATTATTTTCTTCTATTAATGGTCTTAAAGTTTTTCCCTCAAATTTTTCATTTGTATTTAAATTTAAATAATCTAATAATGTTGGAACAATCTCAGTGTTTTGTATTAAACCATCTCTTTTTTCTTCTTTTATATTCGGCAGATGAACAATAAAAGGAATTTTTGTACTGGTATCAAAAATACTTGAAGAACTAAAATAAACCTTATGGTCTATTAAATTAGTTCCATGATCCCCCATTATCATTAAAATAGTATCTTCCCATAATTTATTTTTCTTTAAATATTTAAGCAACTTACCTATTTGTTTATCGATATAAGTTATAGATTCATCATATTTCTCAATTACTTCTTTTGAAGAATTAAAACCTATATCTGTAAATCTTTTTTTAACATATCCTTTTTGGCTTTTTTTATCTATAGAATCTATTATTTTTTTTGAATCCTCTTCATAACCTTTTTTTGTATAAGGGGTTGTAGGAAAAGGAAAATGAGTATCCCAAAAATGCATAAAAAGAAAAAAAGGTTTTTCTTGATCTCTTTCCTTTAGTTTTCTTAAAGCAAGTTTCATTGTTTCTTCTGCAGGAGAAAATGGGGTTGATGAACGTGTTTTTGTGACGCTTTTTCCAAACTTGTAAGCCCAGCTCGGCAAACTTAATAATATTTTTTTAACAAAAGGAATGCTGACAAATTTTTTCATTAAACTAATTTTATCTTCTTTTTCTTCATAATAATCAAAACCTTCTTTAAACCACATACCTAACCAATCAATTCCAATTGTTTGATAACCATTTTCTTTTAAAAATTCTGAAAGCCAAAATTTATTTTCCTTAAATTTTTCTACTTCTTCATCTTTTGTATATGGAAATTGATGCAAAATACCATGTTTATCAGGATATTGTCCTGTAAAAATTGTAGTTAATGCAGGAGCAGTAGAATTTGAAACTGAAAAACAATTTTTGAATATTATACTATTTTCTGCTATTTTTTTGATATTTTTATCTGTTTCTTTTTTATAGCCATATAAACTCAAATGATTTGGTTTAAATGCATCTACAACGATTATTACAACATTTTTCTTTTTATTACTCATTTTCATACTCTTTTACTGTTTTTTTAATTATTTCCCTCCATTTATATTTGTTTGCATATTTTTGAATATTTTTCTTTTTCCAATTTAAAATTTTTTTAATACTATTAACAATTTCATCACTATTTTTCTGAGGAATAATAATTCCTTCTCTATTATTTTCTATCATTAAAGGAACACCCCCAATATCTGTTGCAACAACTGGTAGATTTCTAGCAAGAGCTTCCATAATTGTTACAGGAGCCCCTTCTTTTGTTGAAGGCAATATAAGTGCATTCGCAGCACTTAGATATAACATTTTTTTATCACCAAAAATAGCTCCTAAAAGTTCCACATTTTTTAATTTATTTTCTTTCACAAATTTTTTAAATTTTTCAATTTCAGCACCAAATCCAATTATTTTGAGTTTAATATTTTGAGTTTGTTTTTTTTCTTTATTTTGATTTTCTAATTTTAATTTTTTCATAGCTTTCAACAAATAACCTATTCCTTTTACTTCATTAATTCTTCCAATATACAACAGAATTTTATCATCTTTCTTTAACTTCAACTTTCTTCTAGCAACACTCTTTTTTACTTTCTTAAAATAATTATCTTCAATACCCATTGTCTGAAATTTTATTTTAGATTTTGGAGCAATTTTTTTTAAATAATTTATCTCATCTTTTGTTAAACAAAAGAAAACAGGTACTCTTTTCAGTACTATATTTTCCCAAACCTGAGCTAAAATAAAAAATATAAAAAACAAACGATAATTTTTATTAATCCTTAGATGTCTTAAAGGCCAGCTTCCTCCATGATGCTGGCAAATTATCTTTACATTTTTTTTATTACCAAATAAACTTATAATTAATAATCCATGTAAATTATGATATTCTTGTAAATGAATTATTGTTTTAATACCCCTTTCCTTATTCTTTCTAATTTCTTTTTTTAATTCTCTTAATATAGCAAATGATAAATCTAATCCATATTTTGGAGAAAAGTTTGTAGGAAAAATTCTAAATTTAATTTTTCCTCTATCTTTTTTATTAAATTCAAAAAATTGCTCTTCTTTTGTGTTTAATTTCTCAACTGTCCAGCACTCAACCCCATATTTTGAATAAAATTTTTTTATTTGCTTAGCTGTCTTATAAAACCAGTCATTTAAAATAATTGGTTTTAATTCCTCATTTTTATTCGAAAAATAAGAATGAGAACAATGTGCTATTTGAATTATTTTAATTTTTTGATTATTCTTTTCCTTAGTCATAAAAATCCTATTAATCAATATTTTTTAAATATTATTAAGGTAAAATATAACCTATAAAAATAAATTAAACATTCTTTTTTAAATTAAGAGATCTATTATCAAAAACTTAGTAACTAATAATATTATAATTTGTTAGGAATTAAACTAAGCTCAACCTATTACTTATTTTTAATAATTTTATTGATAAGGTATATTCATTTTATATTTTCAAGGTTATGTTCAACCATTTACATTTTTCTATAAACTTAACTTATTTTTTAAATAATTTAGAGATATTTATTACTATTACCCTTATTATTATGATTATATGGCTTTTTTATTCTGATTATTAATAATCATTAATTTATTCTAGAAACATCAAATAAATCTCTTTTTGATTCTATCCATTTAATTAATCTTGTTACTCCTTCTTTTGGCATAACTTTAGGTTTCCAACCAGTAGCTTCATAGAATTTTTTATAATCTGTAACAAAATATCTTAAATCTCCAAATCTATCTTGTTCAAATTTAACTTCAGATTTTTTTCCAGAAATCTCATCAATCATTTTAATACATTCAATCAAAGAAATCATTGTTTCTTCCCCTCCCCCAATATTATAGATTCCTGGTTTTTGATTATGATAAAAAGCATCAAATGCTTCTGCTACATCTGTCGCATAAAGAATATCTCTTAATTGTTTTCCTGTTCCAAAAACAGTTAAGGGCAGTCCTAGAACATTTCTTATCGCAAAATTAGCTACCCATCCATGATCTTCTCCTCCAAATTGATTAGGCCCATAAATACCTGTTAGTCTAAAACAAGCAGCTTTAATATTAAAAGTATCAATATAACATTGGGTATAAATTTCATTAGATCTCTTTGAAGCATGCAATGGAGTAATAACTCCTTGCAATAAAGGGTATTCTTCATTTATAGAAACAGGTTCTTTTACATACCTTGTTTCTTTTTCCTTTAATTCTGAATTTATTTTATCTGGCCCATATGAATGAACACTAGAACAAATTGCTATAGGAATATTAAATTCTCTTGCAGCTTCTAATACATTAAAAGTACCTCTTGTATTTGTAGAAAAATCATGTTCTGGATTTTCCCAACTTAAAGTCATTGTTGGCTGAGCAGCAGTATGACATATATAATTAACATCTTTACACCAATTAAACAATATTTCTTTATTTCTAATATCCTCTACAACTACTTTCACCCCTAAACTTTCTAAAAGTTTTTTATTATGTTCTCTAGATTCTGGTTTCATGTAAGAATTTTTCTTAAATTCAAACTTAGTTAAATTATCATAAGCAATAACATCCCATCCTTTTTTCTTATACATCTCGCAAATATGACTGCCTAAAAACCCACATCCTCCTGTAACAAGTACTTTTTGCATCTTAATATTACTTCATTATTTTAATTTATAAAAATTTATGTATTAATACTATATAATAAAGATTATTAAATCAATTACAACAATCTTTAAAAAAGATTTTTTCTCTTTAAACAAATGCCAACTATGGGATTAAAACATAAATTAAAGCTTTTTTCTAATTATATTAAAGCTGGAAGAATTAGAGAAATCTTTAATATGTTTTGGGTTTATCCATTATGGTGGAATCATGATTTATCTGCTTTTTTATTAAATAGGTTTTTACCAGGATTAGGAATTGATTTATTCCCTCCTTTTTTAGAAATAGAGCCAACAACTATCTGTAATTTTCGTTGCAGATGCTGTGAACATAGTTATTGGAAAGAACCTTCAAAAAACATGACTTTTGAGGAGTTTAAGAAGATATTTGATTCATTTGGAATGCCAAAATGGTTAGGTCTAACTGGAATAGGTTCAGGATATTTGAATCCAGATTATCATAAAATGCTTGCTTATGCCAAATCTAAAGGAACAATTATAGAAGTTTTTGATCATTTTGCACATTTTAAAAATGATGAACAAATTAAAGAATTAATTGAAATAGGCCCTGATTTTCAATTTGTTTCTATTTATGGTGCAACTAAAAAAACTTCAGAATATATTTCTAGAGGCTCAGATTTTAATAAAACAATAAGAGATATAAGAAAATTTGTAGAATTAAAAAAGAAAATGAAAAAACATTTTCCAATTTTGAGTTTTCATTTTATTATAACTAAGCAGTCAAAAGACGAAATATTTCAATTTATTGATTTTGTCGATAGTCTTAATACAGAAATAGGAGAAATATTAATTACTCCTTTATTACATGGTTTTAAAGAAGCAAAACCTTATTTTGTCAGATTTGATGAATCTTATAGAAAAAAAGTAATCGATTACGCACATAATAAAAATATTGCAATAACTTTTAATCAAGTAACAAGAGTAAAAAAACCAAAAATAACCTATTGTAAAGAATATATAATGCCTTTTATTTTTGTCGATGGAGATGTGACTCCTTGTTGCGGACAAAATGAAGGCAATATAAGAGATTGGCAGCATAAATTTTCTTTAGGAAATGCTCTTAAAAAACCATTCAAAGAAATTTGGTATTCTCCAAAATATAAAGAAATGAGAAGAAAAATAAGAAATAATGAATTTCCTCCAGAATGTGCTAATTGTCCTGCTTATGATTTAAGTTTATGTAAAAAGCCACAGAAAAAGAAAATATCAAAAAACAAAACAAGAAAAAAATAATTATCTGGTTTTATGCATCTTAATAGCATCTTTAAATGCTCTTTCTAATTTTCCCCCGAATTTTTCCCAACTTAAATTATTTTTAATAAATAAACTAGCTTTTTTTGCTTGTTTGTTATATTTTGTTTTATTTTCATAAATATTTAATATAGCAGAAAAATAATCATCTGTGATAATTCCTAATTTATTTTCTTTAATCATTTTAGCACATGTTATTTCAGGAGAAAAAACAATGGGTTTTCCTAAACATAATAATTCAAAAGGGGCTAACCATCCCCCCTGACTTTTTATAGGAACAAAACCTATATTACTCGCAGCATATAAATCTCTCAAATCTTCTCTTTTTACATTTCCAGTCATTAAAATATTTTTCTCAAGATTTTTTTCTTTTATATATTCCCTAACTTTTTTTCCATATTTAGTATCATAAGAACCGGCAAAAATTATCAATATATTTGGAATTTTTTCCTTTAATTTTTCAACAACTTTAACAGAAGTTAATTGGTTTTTTTGTTCATTAAACATTCCTGATTGAATTATGATAAATTTATTTTTTAATTTATATTTTTTTCTTGCTTTAGTTTTTTTGCCTTTTGAAAAAAAACCATAATCAATCCCATAATTTACTTTTCTTATTTTTCCCACCCATTTTTTTCCATATCTTTTAATAGTTCTTTTTTTATTAAATTCATCTGAAACACATATAATATCAACACTTTTATTTACAATAAATCTATCAATAATATTTCTTAATTTATCTATAATTTTAAAAATAAAATTTGCATCAGGTTTGCTCCATAAACTTGGAGGTTCATTTAACATCCAAACACAAGGCTTTTTTTTAGGCCATAAAGTCCATGTTACTGGAAAATTATGAAAATTAATAATATCATAATTTTTACCTATTTTTTTTATTTCTCGTCGATAAATCTCGATAAAATTTAAAACATCTTTTATATTATGAAAACCAGGAGGTCTTAAATTAATACCATGTTTTGGAATTATTATTTTTGTTTTTTGTTTATTCAATAATTTATTCTCTGCATTTTCTCCTGTTGAAAGTGCTAAAATATCATTTTTTATTCTTTTTTTTGTTAAATAATTAGATAATTCTGCAACTAATAATTCTGCCCCTCCAAAATAATTCATTTGTGTATGTACTAATAAAACTCTCATTGTTTATTTTATTTATTAATTAAAATTAATAATCTATATTTAATCTACTTGTATTTGTATTTTCATTTAAGATATTTGTTTCTGCATTAGAACTAAAAGCTTCCTTCATTATACTTCTTCCATATAATAAATCATCTTCTGTATTAATATTGGTATATTTTTCTGCAACAATAAATGCCTGAACATGTTTTGCATCATCTATTGCAGTTTGTATCCAATCTACTAATTCTTTTTCACCTCTTATAGGATTTATTGGCGTTTTATTTAAATAATCTAGTAATTGGTTTTTAAAAACACAAAAACCTGTTCCTTGTAAATTTCCAGCAGGATTTTTTGGTTTTTCAACTAATCTATGAATTTTGCCATTTTCAGAAGTCATTAAACTATATGTTTTGCTTATTTTACTATGATCATTTTCTTTTATAACTCCACAAGCAGCAAAATAATCTTTTTCTTTAAACTCTCTAATCATTTCAGGGATTTTTGTTTTTGTGGTAATTTGGTCACCCATAAATAATACAAAATCTTCTTTTTCCAGCAAATCTTTTGCAGTTTCAATAGCATGCACAACCCCTTTTTGTTCATATTGTATTGAATATTTTATTCTTTTTCCTTTATATTCTATTCCAAATTTATTAATAATATCTTCAGCCCTATGTCCAACTACAATAATTATTTCATTTATTCCATCTATGGCTGCAAGGTCTAAATTATGCTCTAAAATACTTTTATTATTTATTTTTATTAGGCATTTATTGCGTCCTTCAGTTATATGCTCAATTCTATTGCCTCTTCCCCCAGCCAATATCAAGGCTTTCATTAAAACAATTCATAGCTGAGGATATTTAAAGATTATTATAATACAGATTAAATGTTAAATTTTATTATATAAATACTTAAAAATCTATGAGGCAACCATAAATTATGTCTAAAAAAATAACTTTAATATCTACAAGTACTTTCCCTTCAGATCAAGGAATTAGAACTATTTCTGCTGTATTAAAAAAAGCAGGGTATGAAGTTAAAACAATTTTTATGACCTTAAGTGAAGATTATTCTAGAAATTACACAAAATCTGAATTAATACAGTTATTAAAAATTTGTAAAGGAAGTATGTTAATAGGAATAAATTCTTTTGCTTCAACATCCCATAGAGCATCAAGAATTATTAAATTTTTAAAATCTCATTTAAATATCCCTATTGTTTATGGAGGAGTTCATGTTACAATTTCTCCTGAAA
>CAZPQF010000009.1:0-7710 GCA_964588735.1 Candidatus Woesearchaeota archaeon | reverse complement strand
GCTTCAGATGGGAAACGATTATCTCAGGGACAAAGATTATGAAAAAGCAATTAATGATTGCGATATTTTATGTATTGGAGAAGGAGAAGGTGCTATTGTAGATTTAGCTAAAGCAATTGAAAAAAATAAATCAATAAATAAAATCGAAAATTTATGGATTAAAAAAAATTCATTGACAAATAAAAACATTGAAATAACAAAAAATCCCGTGCGTTTTTTAATTGATGATGTGGATTCTATTCCTCTGCCAGATTATGATATAGAAGATCATTATATATTAGAACACAAGAAAATAAGAAAATTTACAGAATATGATTTAGGAGGACAAATTTTCTTTTTAACTGGAAGAGGTTGTCCTTATGGATGTGAATATTGTTCAAATTCTCTTCTTAATGAATTATATGAAGGCAAAAGAAAAAAAATTTTAAGATGGAATTCTCCAGAATACATTGTTAATGGAGTTCTTTATTTTAAGAATAAATTTCCAAGTATTGGTTATTTTGATATAAGAGATGATACCTTTTCATTACGTCCTTTAAATAATATAAAAGAATTTTGCGAATTATATAAGAAAAAAGTTAATATGAGATTTAAATGTTTAACAGATCCTAAAACAACAACTGATGAAAAAGTTAAACTTTTAGTGAATGCAGGATGTACTGATATTATAATTGGCATTCAAGGAAGTGAAAGAACTAATAGGGAAATTTATCATAGAAATCAAACAAATGAAGGTGTTTTAAAAGCAGCTAAAATCTGCAACAAATATAAGGATAAATTAGCTGTAATGTATGATGTTATTACTTGTAATCCTTATGAAAAACCAAAAGATATAATCAACATGATTAGACTTTTACAAAAATTACCTAAACCCTATTTTCTTTCTGTTAATAATTTAGTCTTTTTTCCAGGAACTAAACTTTATGATAGAGCAAAAAAAGATGGAATTATAAAAACAGAAAAAGATGCTGCTTATTACCTAAATTATTGGGATAGAGCAAAACATATTAAGTTAAAAAAGAAAAACATGTATCTTAATCTTATTTTAAATTTAATGCGTGGTGTTGTTACAGAAAAAAGATTTGGTATTATGCCTAATTGGCTGATTAATTTTATGTTAAAACCCAAAAGAATTAAACATAATTTAAGAAATCCTACACTTTCTCAAATAATTTTGTATTTTGTTAGTATAATGGATTTAATTAGAGAAAGAATAGCAAAACCCACTTATCGTTCTCTACCATTGAAATTTAAAATCTGGTATGATAAAATTAGGTATAGGATTTAAATAATTAAAAATAATGTTAATAACCTATTCTTTTTTTAAGTTTCTAAGTAATGCTCAATTTATTACAATTCAATTAATCATATCCCTTCTATTGCAAAGTTAGGTTTAATCATCTATATATTATATAATCCTTTACTATTCTCTCATTATTGCTTTAAAGATATTTAGTTTATTATTAATTAAAGAATTTACTCAGAAGCATGATTCATTTTAACATCTTTAAAACCACTGCCAGTTTGTTCTGCAATTTCATTTTTTAAAGCAACTCTTTTTTTATTATTTTCTCTTATTGCAATTGCTCTTTTTCCTACTTCTTCCAGCCCCAGTTCTTTTTCTTTTCCTTTTCTAATATCTGATTCTAAATCCCATATTTTTTTATTAATCTTATAAAGCTCATCAATCCATTTTTGTTTTATTTCAATACCTTTTTCTTTAAACTCTTTAATAGCTTTTTCTAAAGCTATTTTTTCTCTTTGTAAATGAGGCTCTCCAATTCTTTCTATTTTTAATTTTATTATGCTAAATCTATCCAATATTTCAGATACAGGCATTTCCATTTTATTTGAATTTCTTAAAATTTAAATGCTCGAGAATTTTAATTCTTGTTGCATTAAATTCGTTATATCCCCCACCTATATTCAGTAAGAGTTTAATTATTGGAAATCAAAGATTTCCATTTTTTACAGTTTATTAAATTTATGTTTATTTTACTATATTCTCTCTTGTAAATAAATATTTAAATATCTTGCCTATAACAAATCTTTATGATATCTATAGTAATAACATCGTTTAATGAAGAAAAAACAATAGCAAGAGCTATAGAGTCTTTTTTAAGACAAAATATAAAAGAAAAATATGAACTGTATGTGGTTGCACCAGATAAAAAAACAGAAGAAATTGTTAAAAAATATAGAAAAAAATACAAACAAGTTAAATATTCTAAAGATCCAGGAAAAGGAAAATCATATGCTATAAATTTAATTCTGCCTAAATTAAAAGGAGATATTATTATTTTAACTGATGGAGATGTTTATGTTTCTTTAAATTCAGTAAATGAAATTATTGATAAATTCAAAAATAAGGGCATAGGGTGTGTTTCTGGACATCCAATATCACAAAATTCAAGAAAAAATTTATTTGGTTATTGGTCTCATTTACTTTGTTATGCTGCTCATAAAATGAGGGAAAAACGTAATATTCAAGAAAAATTTTTAGAATGTTCTGGTTATTTATGGGCTTTTAAAAACAAAGTAATCAAAAAATTTCCATTAGATGTAGGAGAAGACACGATAGTTCCAATTATGTTTTATTTAAAAGGCTATAAAATAAAATATGCCCCAGAAGCAATGGTTTTTGTTAGATATCCTGAAAAATTAAATGAATTTTTAAAACAAAAAAGAAGAACTGCTGGAGCGCATGATAATATTCATAGACATATTGATCCTAGAAAAATACCAAGAATGAAAACATTTTCTAATGAAATTTTAGAAAGCTATCATTTATTTAAATATCCTCAAAACATCAAAGAATTTATCTGGACTTTATATCTTTTTCCATTTAGACTTTATATATGGTTAAATTTATTATTTAATAGTTATTTAAGGGGAAAAAAATATACAGATGCTTGGAAAACAATTAATGGAACAAAATAAAACCTCTGTTACATACTATAAATCTTTTTAAACAATTTTTGTATTTTTTATTTATGTATAATTTAATTAAAAAAATAGAGAATTTTATTCCTAAAAAAATTACTATTATTGGTGATTTAATTTTAGATAAATATACATTTGGTAGTTGTAAAAGAATAAGCCCTGAAGCAGATGTATTGATTTTAAAACAAGAAAAAGAAGAATATAATTTAGGAGGGGCAGGAAATACTTCATTAAATGTAAAAACCCTTGATTGTGAGCCTTTTTTAATTGGAATAATAGGAAAAGACAAAGAAGGAGAATATCTTAAAAATGAATTAACAAAAAATAATATATTTAATAATTCCGGAGTTATAATTGCTGAAGACATAGATTCAAAAACTCTTCTCAAAGAAAGATGTGTTGCAAGAAATCAATTATTAAGAATAGATAGAAATGATTTTATAAAACCAAATAAAAAAAATGAGGAAAAAATTTATAATAAATTTTTAGAGGTTATTGAAACCACAGATATTTTTATTATATCTGATTATGCTAAAGGAACTTTATCTGGAAATTTAATCCAAAAAATAATAAAAAACTGTGAAGAGAAAAATAAAATTTTAATCATCGATCCAAGACCATCTCATTACAATTATTATAAAGGAAAAATTATCCTAACTCCTAATTTAAATGAAGCTTGTAAAATGGCTAATATTTCTATAGACAATTCTAATATTGAACAAATAAAAAATTTAGCTAAAACTTTGTATGATAATATTGGAGTAAATTCTAAGATAATTTTAACATTGTCAGATAAAGGCATTTATTATTATAACAAAGAAAATACAAAACATTTTTCAACTTATAAAAGACAAATAAGAGATGTTTCTGGTGCAGGAGACACAGTTGCTGCTGCATTAGCAGTTGGATTATCTAATAATTTAGATATAGAAGAAGCAATTTTATTTGCAAATCATGCAGGAGGAGTTGCAGTAGAAAAATCAGGTGTTCAACCAGTTTATTTAAAGGAGATTATACAAGATATAAAAGAACATAATAACATCAAATAGCAACAAATAAAAATAAACTTTGCTTTTCTTGTTTATAAAATGGATGATATATTAGGAGAAAAGTTAATAGATAATGAAATAAGAGAAAAACCTTCAGAAAAATTAGAAGAAACTCCGAAAGATATTTCTATAGAAAAAAGAAAACAAGAATTAAAAACAAAAATAAATAAATTTATTGATACAAAAGAAAAATGGATTTTTTTAGGAATTTTAATTTTTGGAATAATAATTAGACTTTATTATTTTTTTCTAACTAAAAATCAACCTTTGTGGTTTGATGAAGCAGATTATATGGCTTATGCTAAAAATATTGGAGGTTATAATAATACATGGATTACTAATCCGCAACATATGTCTTTATTTCCTTTTTTAGCAGGAATTTTATTTAGATTAGGATTAAATGAAATCTCTATAAAATTCTTATTAGAATTTTTACCTTCTGTTTTATTAATTTATTTAGTATATAAAATATGCTCTTTAATGTATGAAAATAAGAAAATAGCCTTAATTTCTAGTTTTTTAATGGCTATTTTATGGACAATCTTATTTAATACTTTTAGATTTCATATGGGAATTCCTGCATTATTTTTAGGTTTTTTAGCAATTTTAATATTCTGGCAAGGATATGTTAAAGAACAAAAAATTATTTTTGGTAAAACACATCCAAAATATACCATAATTCTTGTTTCTATATTAGTAGTTTTAACATACTCTATAAGACGAGGTTATTTTTGGTTTGGTTTTTTCTTTTTATTTTATATGTTAATTACTAAAGATTTTAAATCTTTAATTAAAGACAGATATAATTGGATTGCAGCAGGAATTTTAATTTTACTATTATTTTTACTTCATTTTTTAATTTTTCCAGCAGCATTTGAATCAACAACATCTAATCAATCTATAACAGGAACAGAAATATTAAAAGAATCATTTTATAATTATGTTATTTTAAGATGGAAAAATTATGATTTTAATCTGCTTCCATTTACTATATTTGGAGATTATTTTAAAAATATTAATAATTCTATTTTAAGTCCTTTATTTTATTTATTCTGGATTGGTTTTATTGTGGTTATTGGAAAAATGATTATTTCTTTTGGCTATTTTAAAAAAATGAATAATCAATCTAAAGCAGATTTATTCAATATCCTCTGTATTTTAATAGTATTGGGCTGGTTTTTATTTTTTCAGATAAGACCAATTGAACAAGGTTTAGCAGGAGAACCTCGTTGGTATTTTCCCCTTTTATTAAGCAGTTTTATAGTTATTTCAAAAGCAGCAATTTGGATAGAAAATTATGCTAAGCAATATAATAAAATTTTGGGTATATCTATAATAATAATTCTTTTAGGTTTTGGAGCTTATCATGAAATAAATCATGCAGACATGATAATAAAAAATAAATTACCTTCTTATGAAGGTGTGAAAAATTCTGCATTATATTTAAAAGAAATTTCCCATCCAGATGATGTTATAATAAGTATAGCAATGCCTCAGGTTTCTTATTATTCTGAAAGACAAGTAGAAAATTTTGCAACTTATTTAGGAATACAGCATAATCGTGATATAAGTTTAGAGCAGGGAATAGAAATTTTAAAAAATCATCCTGAAGCAAAATATTTAATTGTATCTTTAATAGAACCTGGAAATCCTGAATGGATGAAAAAACAAATCATAGAAAATAATCAAATAATAGGTTATGAAATTCCATTTATGCAGACCACTTTAACTACTCAAAACCAAGATATAAAAAGAGAAGTTTCTTATAATGGAATTAAATTTAGATTTATTGAAAAACAATTTAATGGTGTATTATTATATGAAATTATAAGAGAATAATCTTTATAATCTATAATTTTCTTTCAATAATATGATTAAAAAATTATATAGAAATAGATATCTAAGAATACTGGAAATGTTGACTAGAACAAGATTATTCGGTCAAAAGAATAAAGAAAAAAATATTTTAAGAAATTTATGTATTGGCAAAGGTTTAGACATTGGATGTGGTTCTCAAAAAATTTCTCCCAATTGTATTGGTGTTGATATTATTGGAAAAGGAGAAATAGGCTTTGATACTTCTGAAAAAGGAAAAATTTCAATTGCAGATATTAAAACTTCTGGAGATAATTTAAATGTGTTTAAAAATAATGAATTAGATTTTATTGTTGCTCGTCATAATTTAGAACATTATTCAAATCCTTCTAAAACTTTAGATGAATGGAAAAGAGTATTGAAAAAAAGAGGAAAAATAGGTGTAATTGTGCCAAATGATAAATATATGGAGACAATGAAATTTCCAACTCATAAATATGCCTTTACTCCAGAAAAACTAGAAAAATTATTTTTAGAAAAAGGTTTTAAAATTTTGTCTAAAGGACAAGCAATAAAACATTGGAGTATTTATTTAATAGCAGAAAAATAATTACTTGGCATAACTAAAAAAATTTTTTATATTTAATAAAGTAATTAAACTATATTCTAATGTTATTAAATATAAAGCAATAGGATGCCAGAACCAGAAATTTCTCTTTGTTTTATAAAATTGTTTTATTGAAACAAACAAAGGCCCTATAATACTTAAATTATATAAAACCATTAAAATAAATTTTATTTTTCCAGAAAAATCTTTTTCAACCCATTTAAATGATTTAGTTTTATATTGTTCTTGTATAAATCTATTAAAATAAATTGCTTTCTTTTTTAAAAAAGAATATAAATCTGCGGTTGTTTTATGGATTATTCTTGGTTTTTTAATGACTGCTACTTTTGTTTTAAATTGTGCTAAATCTGCAAAAACATCAACATCTCTTGTCCACCCATTTATTTTTTTCAATGTATTTTTTTTAAAAGCACACCCATTTGCCCCTGCATATAATACTTTTTTAGGATTTAATTCATAAACAAAATATTGATTTTTTATTAATTTAAATTTTTTAGGATATAAACTTATTTGTGAAACCAAATTATAAGGAGAAGCAAAAGCATCTTCTACACCTAATGAATTTATATATTTGATAAAAGAACTATCTTTTTCTGTAAAGGTTAATAAAGATTGAACAACTTCTATTCTTGGATTATCTTTAAAAGGAAATAAAATTGATTTTAACCAATTTTTATTTTCTAAAATATTATCATGGTCTAATTGAATTAATATTTCTCCTCTTGCTTTTTTATTTCCCATATCCCTTCCCATACCCTTTCCTTCTGAGAATTTATAAAGGTTATTCACTATCTTTATATTTTTATTTTTTTTCATGAATTTTTTAATAATTTCTAATGTTTTATCTTTAGAACCTCCATCTGAAATTATTATTTCATAATCTTTTTTAGGATAATCTTGATTTAAAATAGAATTTACACATTCTTTAATTGTTCTTTCTGCATTATATATTGCTAATACAAAACTAATCTTGGGTTTTATTGTATTTAATTTTGATTTTCTTTTTTTGGATTTTTTATTATACATTTTCAAAATTTTCTATTTTTTGTTTAATATAAGATTGAAGAGAATTTAGTCCAGAATCATCTATTTTTATTTTTTTTCTATAATTCTTAATAAGATTGGGAGTTAAATCATCAATATTATAAATTACTTTAATATTAAATTTTTTTTCAAGAACTTTTGCTAAATTTACTTGTTGATTATCTACATGTTCTTTAAATTTTTTTTGTCTAGGAATAGTTATTACTGGTTTTTTATATTTTTTAATACTCT
>CAZPQF010000008.1:0-19071 GCA_964588735.1 Candidatus Woesearchaeota archaeon | reverse complement strand
TTTTAGATTCATCAGGAAGAGGTTATTCAAGTGGTATTATTGAGGCAATTGAAACTGCTGTTGATCCTAATCAAGATGGTGATTTCTCTGATGCTGTTGATATTATTAGTATGAGTCTTGGTGGTCGTGGAAATCCTGACGATTTCTTAAGTCAATCAGTTGATAATGCTGTAGACGCAGGTATTGTTGCAGTTGTTTCTGCAGGAAATGATGGTCCTTATGAACAAACAATTGGAAGTCCTGGAACAGCAAGAAAAGCAATAACTGTTGGTGCTACAACAAAACAAGATTCTCTTGCTGGTTTTTCTTCAAGAGGGCCTGTTATTTGGACAGATGAAGAAACAGGAGATGAAAAAGTAATTATTAAACCAGATATTGTTGCTCCTGGTGTTAATATTTGTTCTGCACAATATGACTCTGCATGGCAAGATAGTCAATGTTTGGACGATAAGCATACTTCAATATCAGGAACTTCAATGGCAACACCAATGGTTGCTGGAGCAGTTGCATTATTAAAACAAAAAAATCCTGAATGGACTTCTGAGGAAATTAAGGCAGGTATTAAAGGAACTGCAATTGATTTAAATTATAATGTTGTTGAGCAAGGTGCTGGAAGAGTTGATGTTTTGGAAAGTGTGAAACTGACAACTCCTCTAGAAATGCCTTGGGATTTTTATATTTATACTGAGGGTGGAATTAATAATATTTATAATAAAATTCAAATAAAGGGCATTTTTCCAGAAGATTATGATTCTTTAAGTGTTAAATATAGGAAAGAAGGAGAAAGAAATTGGAAAAATCAAGGGATAACCATTATCGGAACTGAAAATATTGTGGCTGAGTTTGAGCCAGAAGGTCTAGTGACAGAGACAGGAAATTATGAATTAGTAGGGATTATAGAAAAACAAGAAATTGTAAAGAAAGAGTTTCTTGAAATCTATTTTGATTCAAGTTTGCAAAAAGGGTGGCCGCAAGATATGGGGTTGGGTTATAATTTGTTTAACCCTCATTATCTTATGAATGTTGGGGATTTAAATAATAACGGTTTTTCTGAAATTGTCTTGGGTAATCTTGATCTTTTTCCATTTTACGATACGTGGTTTCTTAATTATTCTATTAATATAATAGATTATAATGGAAATCTTTTGAATAATAATTGGCCTTATTATCCCCCTTATAACTTTAATGATTTGTTCCAAAAGGAAATACCTTCCTATGATTTTAATTCTGTTCGTAATCTTCCCTTAGTTGCTGATTTGGATAATAATGGAGAAGAAGATATTATTTCAGGAGGCAAGAAAGGGATTATTGTATGGGACAAAGATAAAAATCCATTAACTGGTTGGCCAAAGATTTTAGGAACAGAAAAAGAAGATATAAGATATTTATCTGCAGGAGATATTAATAATAATGGAGATTTGGAGATAATTGCTTCATCTCTAAATTATGATGGAGATAACCATCTTTTTGTTTTAGATAATCAAGGAAATTTTTTAAGTGGATGGCCTTTTGTCATTAATAGTCCTCCTGTTCAACCCTTATTAGGAGATATTAATAATAATGGAAATTTAGAAATTATATTTGGAGATGCTCAAGGTAATTTACATGCGCTTGATTTTCAGGGGAATTATCTTCCTGGGTGGCCTAGGATGAGAGTACTTGAATATCAGCCTTTATTGGCATTAGGAGATATTAATAATGATGGAAATTTAGAAATAGTGGTAACTGGTTATGGGGGAGATGATATTTTAAAGGTACAGGCCTATAATAAGGATGGTTTAATAAAAGATTTATTATGGTATGATAATGGTGACCAAATAAATTCTCCGGTTTTAGCTGATTTAGATAATGATAATGATTTGGAAATTATTTTAACTATTGAACATATGGTCTTTTTAGGAATGCCTTGGGAACATGAGAGTAAAGTTTATGCAATCCATCATGATGGTGGTATTGTTAATGGATTTCCAAAAACTTTAAATGAATATATTGTTTCTCCTGCTTCTGTTGCAGATGTTACTGGGGATAATTGTCCAGAAATCTTTGTTCCTACTTCTGGTCAAGATGATTGGTATTCTGGGAAAATATATGTTTTTGATTGTAATGGAAATGAAAGGCAGAATATGTTAAAGCAAACAGATGATTGGGATTCTTTTAGGGCTCCTGTTATATTAATTGATTTGGATAATGATGGAGATTTAGAACTTATTGCGGTTTCTTGGGTTTCAATGAATGATATGAAATATAATATAAGGGCTAAAACTTATGTTTGGGACCTAGATGCTCCTTACAATCCAGATAAAATGGAATGGCCGATGTTTCAACACGACCCGCAACATACTGGATGTTATGATTGTGAAACAGATATTGTTCCTCCAGAAACAAGACCACAATCAGAAATTACAAATAATGGAGATGAAGATGTTGCTGGAAACTTGGTTATTAAGATACAGAAATTATCTTCAACTGAAGGATGGACAGATTATCAAGAAGTTGTTAATAAACAAAGAACAATATTAACAGGACAAACTTTTAAATTAAATGAGATATTTAATTCAGAAGATGTTGTTATTAATGAAGTAGGGGAGTACAGAGTTTATGCAGAATTTATTTCTGATATTAATAAAAAAGAGGCAAGTTGGGAATTTGAAGTTGTTGAATGATTATTTTTGTTCCTTATTATTTATTTCTGTTTATGCAAGTCTTTGAATAGCTAGGTGGCTTAGATAGAAAATATTAAAATTGATAAACCGATATCTTTAAATATGCTACAGGCATAATAACATTAGAATGTTCCCCAGTGATCCTACGGGGTCGCTGGATGATCTTATATTTCTAAAATTTGCTTAATTATTTAAATCTATAATCCCACTTGAACGTATGGAAGAAACCTTAGTATTTATTGATGAGGGATTTTTAGATAAGTTACTTAAACTATTCGGAGATGGGAAAAGAATAAAATTTGATAAATTCAGTTTTGCTAAGAGAATCGCTAAAAAACAAAATTTAATCTGTAAACATTTATTTTATTACACTTGTCCTCCATTTCAATCAGATAAACCCTCAAAAGAGGAAGCAGAAAGGAAAAAGGGTCATGATAAATTTATTATAGCATTATCTAAAAATAAAGATTTGACAATAAGAGAAGGAAGGTGTCAAAGAATACTTAATGAAAAAGGAGAACTTGAATTCCACCAAAAAGGAGTAGATACCTTATTAACTATAGATTTGGGCCATATAAAAGATGATTTTCCTGAAATAAAAAAGATTATATTAGTTTCTTCTGATACAGATTTCTGCCCAGCAATTAGGGATATTAAAAATAGGGGCAAAATAGAAGTTATACTATATACTTATTTTGATAGAAAAAGAAGATCAAAGTTTTCATTATCAAATGAATTAATTGATTGTTGTTCTAATTATTTTAAATTAACTAAAGAAGATTTTACTTCATGTCCAATAAAAAGAAAGATTCAGGAGAAAATAGAAAAACATGAGAGTTAATATTGATTATGACCAAGAAGAAGATATTTTATATTTTTATCCTAATGAGAAAAATGTTGATTTTAGTATAGATTATGACGATATAATTTTAGATGTTTCTGGCAATAAAATCGTTGGAATAGAGATTATGAATGCGTCTGAAAAATTTGGTGAAGGAGAACCAATAGAAAAAATAAAGCGCGCCTTAAGTTCAATAATAGAAGCTTCTATGAAAGTTAAATATGGAATTAACTCAATATTTGTTAAGGTAAGGTTTGTATTTTCAATGCCTGAAAAAACAAAAGAAGGAATGCTTATTCAAGTTCCAATAAAAAGAGAGATGATGATCAAAGTTTAATATTTCTATATTTTATTATCTAGATTTATTATCTTCTTCCTTTTATTTTCGACTAGTCAAAGTCCAAGTTTTTTTAGAAATTCTTCTTTCTTTGATTTCAATTTCCCACTACAAGTCCTCACAGTTTCGAGAACCCGCCCTATTTTTTATTTG
Organism: Candidatus Woesearchaeota archaeon; assembly: GCA_964588735.1. Classification (GTDB taxonomy): domain Archaea; phylum Nanobdellota; class Nanobdellia; order Pacearchaeales; family GW2011-AR1; genus CAZPQF01. The sequence continues at coordinate 15,077 of CAZPQF010000008.1, read as the reverse complement.
AATTGCCTAAGAAGTTAGTAAAATCAAAGTCAGAGTTTTTTTAAGAAATATTCTTTAATGCTCGATTATATAATCTCTCTATTGTTTTAAAAATTTCTGGCATGGTATCAAATATTTCAAATGAATTGTAATTCCTACTTAATTCAATAATTCCTTTAATTCCATTTTTTTCCTCCCAACCGCCTCCGATAATTTCAGGATTTCCCCCCCATTCTTCATGTATATTATCTAATGTTATTATTTGATTTCTTTTACCTTTAATTTTATGCTCGCTTTGCAGTATGTATCCTATTAATGGCGGCATGGGCTCTATATTATAATTAATTAATACATAAGATTCTTGCTCATTAAATTGAGGTAATTTAAATTTTTTTAATGAATATTCTGGATTTAGGTTTAATCCTACTTTATTTATCTCTTCTATTAATAATTGTGGGGAAACGTCTTCTACAAGTGGCCAAGTTCTCTTTCTTTCAAGATTTGTTGCACTTGAAACATAATCTTCTTGAGATATATCAAACTCTAATTTATTTATCATTTGAATTAATATTAAATTTGATTTATAAGAATTATTGTATGGAAGTATAACTCTAACTTCTTTAGAAATATTCTTTATCAAATATAACAAACCCGTTGTTTTCTTATCAACTTCCTCGAAATAGGAACGACGATTTCTAAGTGCCCTCTATGAAATCGCAAAGACTGCGGAAGAATTCTATAACCCCAACTTCTTAAGAAATTCTTCCTTGTTAAAAGGCTCGATTTTATCATAATCTTGGCCAGTTCCTAAGTAGAGTATTGGTTTTTTTGTTACATAGCCTATGCTGAGGGCTGTTCCGCCTTTTTCGTCTATATCTGCTTTTGATAATATAATTGCATCAATTCCTATAGATTCATTGAAATTTTTAGCTTGATTTGTTGCGTCATTTCCTGTTATTGATTCACCTATAAAAATTTTTAAATTAGGTTGAGTAATTTTTACAATTTTTTCCATTTCTTTTAATAGATTTTTTTCTGTATGCATTCTGCCTGCAGTGTCTATTAAAACACAATCTATTTTATTAGACTGAGCATACTTTATAGCATCAAAACCAACTGCTGCAGGGTCACTTCCATAATCATGTTTTATTGTTTTAATATTTAATTTTTCTCCATGTTTTTCTAATTGTTCAATTGAAGCTGCTCGAAAAGTGTCTGCTGCTGCAAGAACAGAAGAAATTCTATTTTTTTTCAGGAGTTTTGCAATTTTTGCAATTGTAGTTGTTTTTCCACTTCCATTTATTCCAAAAAATACAATTACATAAGGTTGATTTGGATTTTCTTTTTTATATTGTTTTATTTTTTTTATTAAATTAAAAGGTTTTACAAGTATATTTTCTATTGTTGACTTTAGAGAATTGATTATTTCTTGTTTGATTTCAGATTTTTTTATATTTGCATCAACTAAATCCTGTTTCATATTTTCTTTAATTTTATCTATAACTTTTAATGCAACATTATTTTCAATTAAAATTTCTTCTAATTCTTCAAAATTTTCATTAAATTCTTGTTCTGATAATTTAATAGATGTTATTGATTTTGTTATTTTTTTAAAAATGCCTGATTTTTCTTGTTTTTTTTCTTGCTCTGTTTCTTTTTCTTTAGTTTCTGCTTCTTCTATTCTTTTTATTTTTTCTTCTGCTGTTGTTTTTTTAATTTTTGTTGGTTTTTTAGTTTCAATTGTTCCTTTTTTAACCTTTAGTTTTTTTTCTGTTCTTTTTGGGGTTTGTTTTTCTTTAGATTCTTGTTTTTCATCTGTTTTTCCTTGTTTTTTTGTTTCTTTCTCTGATTTTTCCTTAGTTTCAGCTACTTTTTTTGTCCATTTATTTATTTTTTCTTTTAAAAACTTGAACATAAAATAGATAAAATTAAGGGATTTATAATATTAACTGCTTGATAAATTTATGGATATTTGATATCTAAATTTTTATAAACAAGTCTTAATTCTTATTAATAGGTGAAATTCAAGATGAAAGGAGTATTAGTAATTATTGATGGAATGGGTGATTTGCCTCATAAGCTGCTTGATAATAGAACACCTTTAGAAGCAGCTGAAACACCTTATCTTGATTTTTTTTCTGCAAGAGGTGATTTAGGTTATATGTACCCTATTAAAGAAAGATTTATTCCTGAATCAGATGAAGCAGTTGTTTCTATTTTTGATAATGAATTAGAATATAGTAGCAGGGGGCAAATAGAAGCTGCAGCCACAGATATTAAAGTAACAAGAGGGGATTTAGCATTAAGAACTAATTTTGCTTCAATAGATAATTTTGAAAATGGAAATGTAATTGATAGAAGAGCAGGAAGAACTCTTACATCTGAAGAAGCAGATGTTTTAGCTAAGGCAATTAATAAACAAATTAAACTTCCTGTTAAATTTGAATTTAGATCTACTGTTCAGCATAGAGGGGTTTTAGTATTAAAAGGAGGATTTTCAGATAATATTTCTGATACTGACAGCCATTATACAAAAGGAAAAAAAATTAAATATGATAAATTAAAAATTTGTCAGCCTTATGATGATGATGAGAACTCACAATATACTGCCGATATAATAAACAGTTTTACTAGAAAGTGTTTTGAAGTTTTGAATAACCACCCTATAAATAAATTTAGAAGAAAAAAAGGATTAATGCCTGCAAATGTTCTTTTAACAAGGGGAGGGGGTATTGAAAAACCTGATTTTAAAAAATACAGAAAATGGGCTGCAATTGCTTATATGCCTGTTGAAATTGGAATAGCAAAATTATCAGGTATGAAAGTTTTTAGTTTTCCCTATCCAAAAATGAAAGATTTTGACGTATATTATAATTTGCATTTAGGTTTAAAAGAAGCAATTGATTTTTCAAAAAGAATGATTAGAAAAAATCATAAAAAATTTGATTATTTCTATATTCATCTTAAAGAACCAGATGTACCTGGACATGATAACAAGCCCCATGAAAAAAAGTCTATGATTGCATTAATTGATAAGAAATTTTTTGGGTGGTTAAAAAGTTTTGTATCAAAAACAGGAATTGATGTTGTAGTTACAGCAGACCATTCAACCCCCTGTAAATTAAAAAGTCATAGTGCAGATCCTGTTCCTGTATTATGGTATAATCATAATAAGCCTGAAAAAAAGCAATTTAATGAAAGAGAATGTAAAAATGGAAAGTTAGGGAAAATTTATGGCAAGGATTTATTGAAAAAAGTTAAATTTGTAAGATAAAAATAACATACTCTTTTAAATATAACAAAGGTTAAAAATCAAAATCCCTTTTTTTAAAAATGATAACTTATAATGATTTGTATGAGTCTTTAAGAAAAGAAAGATATTCTGAACAATTACAAAAATTGCCAAAAAATTTTATTTCAGATGTAGGGGATTATTTTGCAGAAAAAAAACAAATTACTCAAAAACAAGATGATATGTTTTCTGATTCAATTATGAAATCTAAAAAACAATTTGAAAATGCTGTTGCTATTTTTAGAGAATTGATTTTAAGGCGAAAAAAGAAATTATTAAATTTAGCGTTTGTTGCAGCTGAGACTGGAATATCAAAAAGAGATTTTGAAAATATGCTGAGTTTTGAAAAAGAATTATTTGAAAAAATCATGGCTTCTATAGAAAATGCAGATAAAAAATTAAATGAAAATATTAATGGAAAAAAGGAAGTTAAACCTAAACATAAATTAATTGTTTTTAATGAAAATGTTGATGAATTTTTAGGTTTAGACGGAGAAAAATTAGGCCCTTTTCAAAAAGGACAATTAGCAAATCTTCCTGAAGAAATTTCTAAAATTTTAATAGAAGATAAAAAAGCATCATATGCTGATGAAAATGATTGAAATTGTTTCTTTTAATTTTTTTAAGAAAAAGATAATTCATTAAACTTATTAAATATGATAAAGAATAATTAGTAAGAGCCTGCAGAGGGAGTCGAACCCCCGACCTACTGCTCTCTTTCTGAATTTAGTATTTGTCTAGTTCAGTTACAAGGCAGTTGAGCAAATTCTTAATCATCTTAATATCGAGAATTTTCCGCTCTGGCCAACTGAGCTATGCAGGCTTGAAAAGAGTAATAATATCTTCTTTTAAAATCTTTTCATTTTAATCTTAGAGGTAATTTATTATCAAATCTAATGTAATAAAATTTTTTATTATTAGTATAGTTTATTTTTACATCTGCAGGATTTAATCCGAATTTATTAGTTATTCTTTTTATTTTTTCTAATAATAGTTTACTTTTCTGTTTTAATTGTATTCTTTTATTAGAAATATGCCCATTTGTGTCAATTAATCCAGCTAAATAACTTGACATATTTTGATTATTTTTTCTAACAAATAATGGAATATTTTTAGATCTTTTTTTTCTATTTCGCTACCCAATATTACAAAATAAAAAAATATTGCTGCGTGTTTTATTACTAAAAAATATGTATTTTCTTTTCGCTTGTCTTTTATTATTTTTCCTTTTATAAGAAATAATTTATTAAATAATCCGTTAAGATAATGCAAATAATTTTCATTACCTGAATAAATTCTAAAGCTGTAATGATATCCTCCTTTTTTTCTTTTTGACATACTTAAAGAACCATCTCCTGTTATCACCCCAATAAATAAGCTATATCTTTATTAGGTATAGGGATTTTAACTTTGCTTCGTATTGTTTTAATGAAATTTTTTTCTATTTTATTATATACTTTTCTTTTAGACAATTTTCTTGATAGTTTCATTATATTCGTCATTTTAGAGCGCCTGAAGTGTAAATATAATGAATTAATTATCTTTAAAGGTTATCATCTGCTTCTTTTTCTAAATTTTTGGTTTTTGGAATTACTCCTGCATTTTCCATCATTTTCAATTCTTTTGTTTTCCCATTTGCATATAATTCTGCGATTATCATCTTTTGTGTTGTATGTTCATAACTCTCTCTGGAAGAATCACATATTTTCAAATCAGAATAGATTTTTGGAGCCATTTTGTATAGAAAAATTAGATAGCCTCAACTAATAAAAAAACCAGAAATAAAATTCTGTTTTATTTAGTTGAAAATCTACCATAAGAATTATAGAATTTTAATATTTATAAATTTTTTTATAATGATTTATAATGGTCTTTCATAAATTAACATTTTTATTTCACATAAAGAAAGAGGATATATTTTTTTTAATTTTAAAGATAAAGGTTTTTGAATTCTGTTTTTTAAAATATCATCTATTATTTCTTCAAATTTTTTGTTTTTTAATTCTTCAATTAATGTTTCTTTTGTTTTTGTTCTAAGAGTTTTTCTTACTTCTCTTGAAACTTTTTTTCTTGTTATTAAAAAAGGTTTGATTCTAATTTGGGCGTCTTTACATTTAGTTGAAAAAGAATCTTCTATATAATTTGTTCCTTTTCTTAACACTCTTTTTAAGAAAAAAGACATTAAAACTAATTTTTTGGGTAATGCAATTGCTTTATCTCTTTTTACTTTGATATTAAATGTCAGTTCAATACTTTTACCTCTTAATTCTCTTGTTAAATCTATTTTTAAGACTTTTCCATCTAATTCTTCTAGAGCATAAGCTTGTAATTCTTCTTGTTTTTTTAATAAAGGTATTTCTACTGGAAAAAATTTCTTTTTTAATGATTTTTTTCGTTTTTTTGTTAAAATAGTCATTTTATTATGTTTATTCTATCTGCAATCTAGCAGTTCTTATTGATTTTTTAATTTGTTTTGATTTTTTACATTCTTGGCAAGTATAGAGTAAATTCATTCTTTTTGTTGCTTTTGTTTTTCTCTTCCATTTGCTTACAGCTGGTTTTGAACCATATTTTCCTTTATTGCCTTTTCCTCTGCCTAATCCACGTTTTTTAGCTCTTGATATTGAACCTTTTGTTAATGTTCCTCTTTTTCCTCCTGTACTAACTATGCTTACTTTTTGTTCTGTATGTTTTTTACAGTAAGGGCAATATCTTTTGATTTTTTTTGGTATTTTCATTTTATAGATGTTAAAATAGGTTAAAAAGGGTTTTTAAATGTTAAGGATTTTTTAAAAATGGCACTGCGCACTCAGAAATTAAAAATGTCTGGGACTTTAAAACAAGCATATTTTGAAATGAATCGAACTATTTGATTCTTTAATGGCCCTGCGCAGAATTGAACTGCGGTTACTTCCACGTCAAGGAAGCGTCTTAACCACTGGACTACAGGGCCGTAATAATTAAGTTAATACTAATTATATTCAGAAACTTTTAAATATGATGTTATTTTATATTAATTATGGCAAAAGGGTTGGCTTTAGTTGTTTTTATTGTATATTTAATTATAGGTTTATATATGATAAATTTAACTTTAAATTTAATTTCAATACCTGAAACAGCAACAAGTTTTCAGAATATAATTAATGTTATAGCAGGAATTGCAGTTATTTTAGGGGGTTTAAATTATCTAAGAGCTGGTTGGAATTCAGCAAAACTCAAACAATATCGTTATGGTTATGCTTAATTTTGAAATAATTTGATAAGATTTATATATCTACTTCTCGTAAATTTTTTATGGTCAAAAGAGGGCAAGTGACTATTTTCATAATAGTTGCACTATTAATAATTATTGCAGTTCTTGCATTTTTTGTAGTGAGAAGAAATTTTCCTATTAGAACAGGAATTTCACCAGAAATATCTCCTGTATATAATTATTTTGTTGAATGTGTTGAAGAAAAAGTTTCAAAAGGAGCAGAAATTTTAGGAACTCAGGGAGGATATATTGAAACTCCAGAATTTGAAGCTGGAAATGATTTTAAACCTCTTTCATCACAACTAGATTTTTTTGGAAACCCTATTCCATATTGGTATTATGTTTCTGCAAATGGAATAGAAAAAGAACAAATTCCTTCAAAATCAAAAATGCAGGAACAATTAGAAGATTATTTAGAAAACGAAATTAAAAAATGCGGTTTTGATGATTTTATTTCTCAAGGATATGAAATTGAGATGCCTAATGAAGAAAATATAAAAATAAGTGTTAAAATTTCGAATAATAAAATTTCTACAAGTCTGTATATGCCTTTAACAATATTAAAAGGGCCTGCTTTAAATAAAATTGATAATCATAAAATAGAGGTTGGTTCTAAATTAGGAAAATTTTATGATATTGCAAAAGATATTTATTATGAAGAACAAGAAACTGATTTTTTAGAAAATTATGCAATTGATACATTAAGAATGTATGCTCCTGTTACAGGTGTTGAAATGACATGCTCTCCTTTAGTATGGAGTGCAAATAATGTTTCTTATAATCTTAGACATGCAATAGAGCAAAATACAATTGCTATTGAGAAAAGCCAAGAAAAATATTTTGATTTAGATATTGATACCCAGGGAGAAAGCATTAGTTTTATTACTTCTGAGGATTGGCCATTTAGAATTCAAATAGAACCTACTGATGGAGCTTTAATGATGGCAGAACCAGTAGGAGTTCAACAAGGAATAGGTATTTTAGGATTTTGTTATGTTCCTTATCATTTTGTTTATGATTTAGAATATCCTATTTTAATTCAAGTTTATGATCGAGAAGAAATTTTTCAATTTCCTGTTGCAGTTATGATAGATAACAATATTCCAATAGAATCTGATAAAGGAAAAGTTGTAGAAACAGAATTATTTGAATTTTGCAAATATAAAAATTCTGAAGTTGAAGTTAGGGTTTATGATAATAATTTACAGCCTGTTAATGCAGAAATAAGTTATGAATGTATGGGTGTTACTTGTAATATTGGAAAAGCTTCTAATGGTTATTTAAAAACTGATTTTCCACAATGTGTTAATGGGTATATAACTGCAAAAGCTGAAGGTTATGATGATGCTAAAAATATTTTCTCTAGTAATGATGATTTGAGTGCAGATATTGTTATGGAAAAATTATATGATAAACAAGTGGAAATAAATCCTTCTGTAAATGCAGATGAAATGGCGATAATTAGTTTTACTTCTCCTACATATTCAACCACTCTTGTTTATCCTGGACAAAATACTGTTAAATTAAAAGAAGAATATTATAATGTTACTGCCCATGTTTATAAAAAATCTTCAATAAATTTAGCTGGTGTGAATAAAGAACAGTGTATTGAGATTCCCCAGTCTGGAATAGGAGGAGTTTTAGGATTAACAAGAGAACAATGTTTTGATTTAGAAGTTCCTTCTCAAACAATTAGCAATGTTATATCTGGAGGAGGAAATTTAGATTATTATGCTTTAGAAGATGATTTACAGGGAAGTGACATTTTGAAAGTTAATATACCCACGCTTCCTACACCAAATAATTTAGAAGAATTGCAGGAAAATTATAATTTATTAGAAGTTAAGAAAATAAATTTAGAATTTATATAAAATGAAAAATAAAGAATTAAAAGAAAATAATGAAAAAAAGAATATAATAAAAATAAAAAAATTGCCTTTGTTATTTATTGCAGGATTTTTATTAATTATATTCTTAAGTATTTTTATTCAGGCTTATTCATATTCTAAACCACAATATTATCAGCCAACACCACATAGATATTATGGTGGCAGTAGAATAAATCAATATTGGCCTCGTTTTTCTGAAAAAGAAGTTTGTGAAACTGGGACTGATTTTATAGTTAATGTTGCTCCTGCTGGCTGTCAGCCAACTGTTGTAAGAAGTGATTTATTAGAAGATCAAGATGTTCCTGTGTTTTGCCAATTAGATGCAATTAAAATAAATCCAACAGTAGATGTAGATTCTATAATTGATATTGATTTTCCTATGCAAGAAAGAGATAATAAATATATTGCAGGAATTGGTTTTCATCCTGCACAAGCTGCTTTAAGAACCAGAGAAACTTTGTTGGGAAGTCCTATGTTAAATAATATAGGGTATGCAGTAGTAATATTAAGAAGACAGCAAAATGAAAGTTCAATGCCTGATTGGGTTGTTGCTAATTTGACTGCAAGATTAAAATATGATGCAGATTATGGTTTTGGAACAGGAAAAAGTCATTTATATCTTCCTGCTTTAACAGATGAAGAATGGGCAAGAGATTATGTTTCTTATGGATTTTGGCAAGGAAAAGGATTTTTAAGAGCAGATATGATAGGAGATAATCAAGCAAGGATTTCCCTTTATACTGATGAAGATAATAGAATAAAAACTTTAGATTTAGAAAGAGGAGAAGTTTCTGATTTAATTTATATGCCTGGTTATTATTGCAGGGCAGGAGTTAAATTACAATTAGAAGATGTTGAAAAACCTTCTATTAAAGTTAAATTACAAGTAGATGAAGATGAGTTATGGTTAGTTGAAGGACAGAGATTTTTAAATGATAAATGCAGAGTTAGAGATATAACAAGTTTATCTGAAGGAGGAAAAGTAAAAATTTCTTGTTCTGGAAGTTCTGCAATTGAATTAAAAATGTCAATGAGTGATTTTGTCAAGATTGATTTTAATGGAAAGAAAATAGATGTTAAAGTTGGTGAAGAAATTGAACCAGAAAGTGGTGTTTATCTTGCTTATTCTGGAATTGCTCCTAAAACTGTATTTGCCGGTATTCCTGATACTCCTAAACAAGACAGAAGATTTATAATTTTAGTAAAAAATGTTCCTGATATATTTATTGATTTTAAAGAAGGAAAATTAACTGATGAAGCTTTAGAAAATATTGAAACCAAAGTTGAATCTTATTCTCCTATTGCAAGAATTGCAAGTTGGTTTGGTTCAGATTATAGAGAGGGATATAATTATTTTACAAAATATAGTATAAGCAATATTTTAAATTTAAGAACACCAGGTTCTGATGATTCAATCAATATTGAAGCAACTACAAATGAAATGGAAGGCAAAATTATTATGCCTTGGTATGATGAAGAAGTTGAATTATCTGATAATGAAAAAATTAAATTTATTGGAACAGCAGAATTAATTGATGAAGATTTATCAAAAAAAGGAACAGTGGGAGAAGGGAGAGAATTTTCAAGTTATTTTGAAAAAACAACAGAAACAACTAATAGTTTAGTAGATTTATATGGAAGTGAGAAAAAAGATTTAACTTCAGAAGATGAAGAATATTATGGAGAGATTGCATTGAAAAAAGCAATTAAACTTGCAGAAGATGCTGGACAAAGTAAAACAGCTAAAGAACTAATGGAAAAATATATTGAAGAATATCCTAATTCTGATTATTCAAAAATAATTAAAAATAGATTAGAAAATCTAAATAATTATAATTTTGAAGAAGCAGGTGATTTTGTGGAAATTAATTATAAGCCATATTATTTAAAAATTTTAGATATTAAAGAACCTAGTTTTGATGAAGCAAGTGTGGAGATTTCATTAAATGGAGAGCCTTCAAGAAGATATGTGGGAGGGGATTATATTTTTGGACAAAATTTATTAGGTAAATCTAGTTTTGATATTGCTGTGATTGAGGTTTATGAAGATGATGCTATGAAATGGATTAAAACAACTGAAGGAGATTTTGCTAAAGGTGACGAAGCAATTTATGGAAAAAGATTAGGTATTAAGTATAAAGTTAATCAACCTTATAAAGAGAAAATCGATGAAATAATTGATCCTAAACATGACAAAGCAAAATTTGATGAAAATTATAAGGATTTAAAATTACAAAGTGGAAATATAATTAAAAATAAAAATCCAATATTAATTACAAGTTCTGGAAATACATTTGCTTATGTAAATAATGAAGTTTATATTCAAAGATATGATGGATGGGTTGAATATGATAAATATAGACCTAGACAAAACTATCTGAGATTAGATGACTTTGATAATGATAAAGCATATTTTACTTATAATTATAAAGAAGAGAGTAGTAAATATGTTACTCAAAAAATCGAAATTTCTGAAAGAGGAACAGAAGTTTTTGGTGATACAATTGTTAAGGTTAATGAAATTTATTTAAAACAAGAGGCAAGTGTTAAGATAATTCCTGAAATAGAAAAAAAATATTCTGAGACTAATTTTACAGTTAAAATTGGTATAGAAAAAAGAGATATTGAATTAACTCCTGATAAAGCTTTGAAAAAAATTGAAAGTTTAAATAAAACAATTGAAAATTGGGAAGAAACTTCTGAAAAATTAGGTAAAACTGTTAAAACTCTCAAAGGTGCTTGTATTGGTGCTGGTGCACTTTTAACTGTCAAGAATTTAGTTCAAAATTGGGGGGGAAAAGGACTTGCAAGGCAGGAAATTATGAATGCTGATGGTGGTTGGAAAGATATTTGTCAAAATGCTGTTAGTACTGGAAAAATTGGTGATAGAACTGTTGATTATAAAAGTTTAGATGAATGTTATTTTAAAGAAAATGATAATATTGAAGCAGATGTTAATTCTCTCTATGATAAAATGTCAAAACAAAACCAAGAAATTAAAAATTTACAAACCCCTTATACTAAAAAAAATGTTTTTGGTGAAAGAAATATTAATACAGAAGAATTTATGCAAGATTATATTGATAGAGTTAATGATAAAAAATTAAATATAGATGATGGAGTATTAAAAAATTCGAAAGGTTCTGATGAAATTAATGCTAATCAAATTTTATCTGGTTTAGAAAAACAAGATTATAAAAATAGGCATATTTCTGTAGAACAGGCAAGAAATATTGATTTATGGGTAGATGTTTTAAATGATGAAAAATCAAGTGATTATATGAAAAATATTGCTGAGAAAAATCTTTATAATTCTTTAAGTTTAATTAATAAAAGAAAAACTGCAGAACAAAGAACTTCTACTATATCTTCTGAATTAGGAATGAATTTTAATTTATGGGAAAAGAAAAATATAGAGGCAAAAGAATATACTCCAACACAATATAGTCAAATATCTTCTGGTGCAGGTAATAAACCAATTAATCCTGCGAATGATAAAAAAAGTGAGGAGGCTTTTTCAAAAATTGAAAACAATGATTTTGTTGCAGGATTAGTTGGAACAAATAATGTGAATTATTTCTTTGTTTTAAATGATAAAGTAAGAGATACAAAAAAATATCCTATAAAACAATCATTTAAATTAACTGATAAAGGTGATTATTATGAAGCAGTTTTAATAGATAAAGATGATGATAAAGATGATGATAAAGATATAGATGATATTTATTTTGAAGAATATGACCAGACAAAATATAAAAATAAATATAAAAATCCAGAAGCAAGATTTTTTGAAACAGAACCATATAGAGGAATGCCTGCTGTTGTTCCATTTGATTTAAATAATGGCTGGTATGCAGCAACTCAGCAATCTCTTCCTATATTTGGCAATATGCAGTCTTATGATGAATCTGGAAGAGTTACAAGTTATTGGTTATGTAATGTTGGAAGTGATGGGCAAGAAGAATTTAATGCAGCTATAAGTGGGGATATTTGTAGAATGATAAACCTTGATACAGGAGAACCATTAGATGTTTTTCCTTATTTGAGTAAAAGAGATGCACAGCAAAAAGTTCAAGATGGTGTTAGAGCATTACAACAAGCAGCTAAACAATATAAATCAGGTATTAGAAGAATACAGATAAGCACTAGTTCTGGAAGATTTAATATTGATGTAGGAAATCCTGCAGTAGATGTTCCTGCAGTTCAATGTCAGGATTTTATGTCTCCTTCAGATTGCAGATTATTGTTTAATTTATGTGATCCTGTTATTTGCCCTCCAAGCAGATGTGATTTAGGAGGACAGTTTCCTGTTCAAGATGTTATAAGAAGTGGCATTATAGGAAGCATAGCATTATGTTTGCCAAATGCAAGAGAAGGAATTATTATTCCTGTATGTTTAAGTGGTATTCATGCAGGTATTGAAGGTTATTTATCTGTTATAAAAGCATATAGGGGTTGTTTGCAGGAAAAAGTTGAAACAGGAAAAAATGTGGGTATTTGTGATGAATTTTATAGTATTTATTCATGTGAATTTTTCTGGAGACAGTTTGGTTCAATGAGTGATGTAATTGTGCCTAAATTATTAGAATGGGTTTCAGGACAGTCAGTAAAAGGCGGGGGAGAGTATTTGTCTGTATCTGATGCATGGAGTAGGGCTGATGATTCTATTAAATGGATGACTCAACATTATGCTAAAAATGCATTTACTGCATTTAAAGCAAGAACAACTGATGAAGTTGGAACAGAAATATGTCAGGCGTTTATTTCTGCAAGATATCCTGGAAGTGAAGATTTCTTAGATTCTTTAACAGAGCCAGATTCTCCTGTTCAATTTCATGCACAGTTTGATGAGATTCCATTTACAACTGCAACAGTTCCATCTACATCTCAATATAAAGTATTTTATCATATTTATGCTGGAAAAGATCAAGGAGTTTATTATTCAATTTATTTAAGAAATCCTCCAGGAACCTCTTATTATCAAGACTTGCAAAGAGTTCATGTTGATAATGGTTATATTCCTAAAGGAGAATATGCAGATGAAAGTATTGATTTTACTGCTCCTTCTGGTTATAGAGAATTATGTGTAACAATAAATGGACAAGAAGAATGTGGTTTTAAAAAAGTTAGCACTAATTTTGCATTAGAATATATTAATGAAAAATATTTGCAAGAACAGGCTTCACAAACAGACATAAGTTCTACAAAAGAATGTGTTTCTGGAAGCATGAGTTTTTATCCTATGGTTAGTCCTAATTTACAAGAAGGTGCTGAAGAAGCTATAGAGCCAGAAATTTATAATAGGGGTATTATTAGAATTTGTTCTAGTGAAAATCCAGGTGCTGGAACAGATGAATCTAGGTGGAAAGCAGTAGGATATTGTGATGATGAATCAATAATCTGCTGGTTAGACGAAGATAGTGTTAAAGATAATATTAAAGTTAAAGATTTACAAAACAAAACATTGCAAGAAGTAGCAGATGATGCTGCAAAAAGATTAACTGAAAGTGGGAAATATGATAATGAATTACAAGCAGCTTCAAAAATAAAAGAAATAGAAGAACAATATAAAGAATTGATAAATAAAAGAGATGTAAGAGATTTGAATAATTTTGTTGCAGAAATTCAAAACCAGTATGAAAGAACAATCATGAGTCATCAAAAAGCATTATTATTATTTTTAAAACAAGGAGTTTATGAGAGAATAACAAGAATATTTTGGCAGGAAATAAATCCTCAAGTTTGTGATAATATATGTAAAAAAGAATATGGGGATGATTATAAAGGACTTAAATATAGTCTTGAAGATTGTAGCAAAATTGAGGGAAGTTTTAAAAAAGATTATGGAGAATGTTGTTGCACTAAAAAAACACTTGAAGATTGGGAAACAGAGAGAGAAATAACTGAAACTGCAGAAAATGAAACTGAAGAAGAGGAAGAAGAATCTATTGAAACTGATGAAAAACAATGTAATGAAATGACATTAATAGAGTGTGGTTCTTCAAATAGTTGTTATTGGTATAAAGATAGTTTTTTTGATTTAGAAATATTTAGTGAAAATTGCAGGAATTGTCCATTAGGGCCTGTTTTTGATTTATCTAAAGCAGATAGTTTAGAACATTGTGAAGAATTATGCATGCAATGCGATATTAATTGTGAATGGAATTCTGAAGAAAAAGAGTGTGCAGTAAAAGTTGAAAAAAAAGATGAAGAGGAAAGTGAAACAGAAAAAAAATATTTTTTAGATAAAGAAACTGAATCTCTTTTTAAATTAATATATGGAAATTCTAAAGAACAAGATTATACATGTATTTATGTTCAAAATAATGATGTTTTTGTTGATTTTATTGATACTCCTTTTATAATTGGATATTATGATTCTAGTAAAGAAAGAATTATTTCTGAATCTTCTAAAAGAAATGCAGTTATAAATTCATTAAATAAAGAAACAAGAAATTTAAGTTCTGGATGTTCAAAACAATTAACTATAGAAACAATTGAAGCTATATCTATTTCTACATTTACTTTGCTAGATCCTTCAATATCTATTGCTTAAAAAAATGCAGAAAAACAAGTATATTTTGAAGTGATTCAAACCTTACAGGTTCAAAATAAAATAAGAATTTAAATGCGGGAAAAAGCTCAGAAACTAACATTTCTGGGA
>CAZPQF010000007.1:15956-19192 GCA_964588735.1 Candidatus Woesearchaeota archaeon | reverse complement strand
TTTTATATAGATTAAAGGAGGAATAAATGAAAAAACAAACTTTATGGTGGATAATAGGAGTTATTGTAGTGATACTTGTAGCTTATTATGTCTATCAGAGCTTTACTGGAGCAGTAGTTTCTAATATTTACAATTCAGCAGGTTATAAAGATTGTGAAAGAGCGTGTAATGATATTGGAATGAATTGTTTAGGAACAGTTTATGATGCAAAAAGAAGAACTTTTGATGGTGATTTTAATGTTATTGTAAATGGCAGAGCAAGAGGACATTATTCTGATTCATTGACTGCGTGTCAAGCATTTTTTTCTGGAACTGAGGCTGTTGTAGAAATTGAATCAATAGATACTAGCATGAATAATATGGTGTTTACTAATAAAGGCGGATATGATGAAGAAAGAGCTCCTTATGCAAATCATTGTTGTGTATAATTTTTTATTTTTATATAATTAAATTTATATAGGGGTTTTTCTTATTTTTTATATAGATTAAAGGAGGAATAAATGAAAAAACAAACTTTATGGTGGATAATCTTGGTAATTGCAGTTTTAGCAATAGCTTATATTGCTTATTCAATGACAGGGGGTGTTGTTTCTGGAGTTGATAAAGGAGCAACAAGATCATGCAGAGACGAAGGATTAGATTGGGTAGGAACAGTTTATGATGCTGACAGAAGAGGTTTTGATACTATGCATAATGTATATATAGAAGATGTATCAGGCAATGTAGAATCTATAAGCAATTATGAAAGTACAACTGTTCTAGATGCGTGTAAAGAGTTAGTTAATCCAAGTACATTAAAAGTAGTAGAAACAGAAATGACTGATATTGTGAAGATATTTACAGACAGAACAGGAACACCAAAAAGAGCAGAAAAAAGTGCATATCCAAACTATTGTTGTGCATAATTTTTCTTTTTGTTATTTTTATAATTATTTTACTGAATGTTTAGCTCCGCATGCTAAACAATGAAGAAATGTTATTCTATCTTTTTTTATTAATTCTGTATCTGGTTTTCCACATTCTTTGCATATAACATATTCTTTAGCATATAATTGGATTTTATTGTTTATTTTTGAACTTGGAATTTTACTGTTTAATACTAATCTTTCATTTTCAATATTTCCTGAAGATGCTAATTCTTTAAATAAAAATTTTGCAAGATGTTCTGGTTTTCTTCTTAAATATGAAACAATTTGTAAAAAATTAGTTATAATTGTTTTTTTCCCCTCTATTCTTCCTGTTACTTTTGGAATTTCAAACCTCTGGCTGGAAGTTTTAACTGGTTTTACTTTTTTATATGCTTCTGATAAAAGTTTTTCATAATCTTTCATGTTTGATGATAGAATTTTGGGTTTTTAAGGTTTGGGATATTGATAATTTGATAATAAAGTTTCTGGCAGGCTTTTTAAATTAGGTTTAGAGATTAAAAATTATTAATTAAATTTTTGAAAAATTTATTAATTTATGTTTAGAAATAATATTGATATATTTTCAATATAAATTACTAGAAATAGCTGATAATAAATATTCTTAAAAGTTTTATAAGTTATGTTTAGAGAATTAAAAGTAATCATAGATTCTTTAAGGTCTTATAAATTATGAGTATAGGATTATTAAGATTATAGGGATGTGCAATATGTTGAGCTCTTATTTAAAAAGCTTGGAGAGTGTGTGTTATTGGATTTATATTAGATTTTTATCCCAACCATCTGACTTTGCCTGGGCGAGGTTCAAAAATAATTCCTTCTTCTAATAATTTACGAATTTCCTCATTAATTATTTCTGGAGAACTTTCTGGAAGTTCCATTATTAATTTATCCATATCTATGCCTCCTTGATCTTCAGCTGCTTTTATTTTTTCAAGAATTTCATCTTTTATTGCTGATATTTGTTTTTTATCAACTTCTTTTTCTTTATAATTTTGATTCATTTGTTTTTCTACTTCTAATTTTCTAACTAAAAGATAACTTGGGTCTTGTTGTTTTATGATTTCAGGATTTAGATATATTTCATTATTAAAAAAACCTAATCTTCCTATAACTAATATTGTTTGACCTTGATTTATATCAGATATTTTTGAGACATCGTCTCCAAATGCCTTGATTTTTATTTGTCCAGAAGCATCGTCTAATGTTAGTGTTGAAAATCTTTTTTCACCCTCTGCTTCAAATTTATCTATTACATTCCCGACAATATTAATTCTAACAACATTTTTATTTCCAATCTCTAAAAACTTGAATTTATCATTTGTTAATATTGGTTTTCCTCTTAATAGATTTCCAATTCTGAATTTATATGCTGTTTGTCTTTTAAATTGTTCTGGCATTTTATATTAAATTTATGTTCTTTTATAAAAATTTAGCATTTCTTTCATATGTTTTGGAAAGAATTTAAAAAACTCCTCTGAACTATTGAAAACTTTTGTTGAGTTATAAACAAAAGGAGATCTTTTTTGTTCTGGAAATATCACTAAAACTTCTTTTCCTTTAATAAAACCACTTGTTGTTTCATCACTAACTCCTTTTGAAATTATAGAACCTTTAGGATAAAAAGCAATAATATGTGTTGATTGGGGTATATACCAGTGCATATCTCTTTTAACTGTTTGAGATTCATTTGTTTTTCTCTCTATTAGACTCATATTTTCATCTGATTCTAAATCTATTGTTCTTGGATCTATTATTGGAGTAGGTAAATTATTTATTTTTTTACCGAGATTATATAATTTATTATAAAATTCTGAAATTTCTTTATTTGCTTTAGTATCTGCATTTGTCATAGGCATACTAAAATATACTAAAAATTGGTTTTCTAATAAATTGTCTATTATTTCTGGGTTTTGTTTTCTAGGTAATACATAATGTTGTTTTTCATAATTTTCAACCCATCCTTTTGTAACATTTACTTCAACATTTTGCCATAACAATAATCTCTTTAAATTGTGGTTTTGGGATTTTCCTTGTTTTATTTTTAATTGATTTTTTCTTATATTACAAGGACTATCAATAATTGTTAAAAATAAATCAGTTTTCATTTGATTTAAATATTTCCAGTCATAGGCATTTTCAAATACATTATTCCAAAAAAATTGTGCATGAGTATCAATTAAAATTTTTTTATATTTGTTTGATTTTATTTCATCTAAAATTATTTCAAAAGCATGACTTCTGAGACTTGACAATATTTCTGGTTGTAAATTTAATAAATTTTCTGAAAGAATTTTTGGATAAATGCTT
>CAZPQF010000007.1:0-15946 GCA_964588735.1 Candidatus Woesearchaeota archaeon | reverse complement strand
TGCTTTGTTTGATAACTCAGTTATCATATCTCCTGTATTAAAGATTTTTACATTTTTTTTATTTTCTTTATATTTTTCACAAAATTCTTTTGTTTTACTTCCAGATATTCCTGTTACAATTATTATTTTTGACATTTTACATTCTTTGAACATATCCTTTTCTTGGATGGAAAACATCCCCTGAAATTGTTAACTTTTCTAAGGCATCAGATACTTCTTCTTTGTTCATTTTTCCTTCTAATTCTTTTTCTAATTCTTCTATAGGGATTAATTTTCCAAGTCTTGATTCTAATCTATTTAATGATTCTCTAACCATTATAATTTTACTTCTTTGAGATGTGGGAACTCCTGTAGCTATTCTATCTATATCAAATGTTTTTGTTTCATAATCATATCCTACATTCATTAAATAATATTTCATTAATTCTATTGCTTTTAATGCATCTGCTTTTATTACTTCTTCTCTTAAATGTGCTTTTGCAGATGCTTCGGACATTCTAATTAATGCCTCTAATTGTCTTGCAGAAATAGGAATAGGTCTTAATAATGCATCAGAAGTTATAGGCGCATTTCTTAATTCAACATAAAATTTTTTTATTTCTTGTAATGCTTCATTTGTTAATTTTGGGGCTAGTTTTTGTTTAGAATATGCAATATACCTTCTCAATAAATCTTTGCCTATAACATTTCTTTCCTCTTTTTCTGTATGTTCTAAAAGAACATGAGTTGCAATTGCTTCATCTTTTACTCTATCAGGGAGATCTCTAAGAACAAAAATAACATCAAATCTATTTATTAAAGTTGGAGGAATATCTATTTGTTTAGCAATTGGTTGATAAGGATCAAAACGTCCTAATTTAGGATTTCCTGCTGCTAATACTGATGTTTCAGCTCTTAATGTTGCCTGAACATTTGCCTTGGAAATAGTGACTGTATTATGGAGAATCATTCCATTAGATATAAAAGTATGATAAGGCTTTATGGTAACATCATACACCCACTTAATGTCTTTATTCGGTATTCTTGACACTTCCTTAATTTTTACCCATCTAGAATATCCAAAGGCTAATTTTTTTATTTCACTTAACTCCTTTTCTATATCACTATATGCCCCTTTTTTATAATCTTCTTTTTGTTTTAATTCTTTTTCAGCAATTAATACTAATTTCTGTAAGAAAGTTCTTTGTTTTTCCACTCCTAAATCAATCGAATGTCCTATAGCCTTCCTCTGCGAAATCTTTAATTTTTTGAATATTTCACTTATTTTATTTGTGCAGTTTGGAATAATATCTCTGATTGTTCTAAATGTTTTATTTTTCTCACAATATTCTTTTAATCTTTGTTTTTTGTGCTGAGATAAGAAACTTATATTTATTAAAAATCTTATAAGATTTTCTTGACCAGAAATGTCAACTAACCAAACATTCCCTTTCTTATTCTTAAATATTGAAGATTGTATTTTAAATCTTAATAATAAATCCATAACTTGTTTGGCAAGTTCTTTATTTTGAGTAGATAAGCAAATTCTACATCCATTTCTCTTTTGAAAAGTTACAGTTCCATCTCCATCAAACAATGCTCTTAATAAATATCTTATATTTTCATTTGGAAGTTGCATTATGCTTTCAGGAATTTTCTTAATATCTCCTTTCTCAAGAAGAGATTTATCTAATTTGTTAAATTCTTCTACAATTTTTTTTGATATAACTCTAACTGCAAATTGATGTTTTCTTTTTGTGATTATTGGTTTTATTTTGAAGTATTGTTTTATTGAATTGAAATAATCGTCTATTAGTGTATTATCATTATTCCAAAATTGTATGCCTTTTTTCTTCCCCCTGTTTAATTCATAACATCCGTCACTTAAATGGTATCCTAAAATTTTGCATAAATAATCATTTCCTTTTTTATAATCTTTATTTGAAATTATTATTTCAGACGGCACTGGAAAATAACCCCCTTCTATTAATTTTTCAGCAGGGATTGTTATAATTTTTCCTTCTTTTACTGTCCAACAAGGGTGTTCTGGTGTTACAATAATCTCTCTTCCATTAGCAAGTTTTATATTAATAAATTCTTTTGGAGCAATATGTCTGCTTACTCTAGAAGCGTTTATTGGAAAATGATTATTAAAATCTGTTGATAGAATCTTAATATTATTTATTGGAAGAATCTCACAATTCTTTCCTTTATATACTTTTTCTTTATCTTTTTCTATAAGCTCGTCTACGAATTCTCCTATTTTTACATATTTTCCATTAGCTAACATTAATTTAAAATCAGGCAACATGCATTGTTGTTCTAAAGCTTCATGCATAGAACTTCTTTCTTGAGGATCCATTTTTTCTATTTCATCTATACAAACCAATCCTTTATTTGATAAAACCATGGCTCCTGCCTCTAAACTCCAACCACGAAGATATTCATCTCTAATCACTGTTGCAGTTAATCCTGCTCCTGTTGCAGATTTCCCGACGACATATCTTCCTTTTGGAGCAATTGTTGACATAAATTTTAAACTCACAGATTTAGCAACTCCTGGGTCTCCTACTAATAATATATGTATGTCTCCTCTTATTTTTGTTCCATCTGATTTTGTTTTTGCAACCCCTCCTAATAATTGCAATACTAATGCTTGTTTTATTTCATCATAACCATATATACTTGGAGCAATACTTTCTGCTAATTTTTCAAAAACTTTTGGATTATTACTTAATTCTAAAATTTGACGTTCATCTTCTTCATTTATGTCTAATTCTTCAAAACTTTCTTGTTGGGGTATGATGTTATTTGCTTCTACAGCTAAATCAAATCTTGTTGATAGTGAGCCTGAAGATAAAGGAACAGGAATTTCTTTTAATAATCCTATTATCTTTACTTTACTCCCAGGAGTAGTTTTCTCTTCCATTTTTGGTTCAACTAAATCTTCTTTTAAAAAAACATTTAAACGTCTTGGTTGTTCACCCCCGATTAAAGATTCTGGAGATTCTTCAATTACCAATCTTTGTGCATCAACCATTTTTTTGCTAAGAAGTTTAAAACCTCCTCTTCTACCACAACTACAACGGGTTGGTTCTCTGAATTTTTTTTCTATTTGTAATACAGAAAGAATTGTCCCACAGGACGGACATTCAAATCTTGCATTTACAACTTGTGGACGCACATCTGAAGCTTGTCTTACAATTCCCTCTAATACTAAAAATTTGTTTAAATGTCTTGCCCTTATATTTCTAATTCTTACAAAATTAGTTTTTGGAAGATCTAAAAATCTTATTCTTGGATTATTAATAAGTCCAGATTCTTCTAATGCTAATTCTAATATTTGGATATTTTCATCTGGATTATTTAAGATACTTTCAGATAAAGAAGGTGAAAATTCTGCTAATTTATCAAAATCTAGGAAAATTACATTTTTTCCTTCTCTTATAAATTTTCCTATTTCTTTTTTATTTTCATTAAAGAAATTTTTTGCTTCTATAAGAAAATCTTCTGTTTTCGCCTTTTTTTCCATATGATTAAATAAAGAGGATTTCTTTTTATAAATTACTATAAGGTATTATATATTTTTAATTTTTTTAATAGATATTTTACTATAATATAATAGAAAAAATGAAAAAGAAAATTATCTATTTTTTAGTGCTTGTTTTATGTTTTTTTGCAATTGTTGCATACTGTCTTGTAATTGTGACTTGTTTTTTGTTCCTGTACACACAAGTTTTCCATTAGTGAATAATAAAAAAGTTGCATTTGGTTCTGCTAGTTTATAGACTAAACCTGGAAATTGTTCTGGTTCATATTCTGTATTCTCTAATTCTAATGCAAGGAAATTTAGATTTAACATTAAATCTATCTTACCTGATGCAACTATATTCTGTACATTTATTCTTGGTTTTTCAGTAATCTTTATCTTAATTTTCTTTAGTTGTTTAATTACTGATTCAATTACTTTTTTTACTTGTCCTACTGATTTTGTTCCTGTACATACAAGATTTCCTGAACTAAACACAAGAACTGCTGATTTTGGTTCTTTTATTCTTAAAACTAATCCAGGAAAAGTTTCAGGATTATATTCTGTGTTGCCCAGTGTTTTTGCCAGTTTTGTCAAAGGAATTGGTTTTCCTAAAGATGTTGTGGCAACAATGTTTTGGACTTTTAGAGATGTCTTTTTCTTAGTATGTTGTTTAGTGGATTTTTTTGCCATTTTCTGTTAGTAAAAATAAGAAAAAAAGGCTTTATAAAGGTTTATAAATAGATTGAAGGGGTTATTTTATATAAAAAACTAAAAAATTAGCAAAATCAAAATTCTTCACCCTTCATCCAGCTCCAGATTCTTTGAAAGAAGTTTTTTCTTGGTTCTGGAGTTGAAGGTGTTGCATATTGTGTTGTTTTTTCAGGAATTTCAGATTTTGTTTGTTCAGGAGATTTTTCTTGATTTTCATTAAAAGAAGTTTTTTCTGGAGCCTCATTTTTATAATTAATTGTTAATATTTCTTGTTTTTCACATTGGGTTAATTTAGCTCCTGATTCATCATATAAAACAATAATTGCTTTATATTTTCCATTTTCTATTTTTGGATTATCTTCTTTATTGAATTCACAAACATATTCTTGAGTAAATGTTCCTATAGTAGCCCCTATTTTTTCATTTTTACATAAAACTATTTTTTCTTGATTTTTTGAATTCCATTTACTTACTTCTGCTGTATAAAATTTAGCATTTGGGCCGTGAGTAAAACGAATTATTATTTTTCTGCTGTATTCTTCAATTGTTGTTTTTCCTGATTCAATTTCACAATTTGGTTCATCAATTACTTTTCCTAATGTATTATTGATATATGGAATAATTATTAATATTAAGGTCAATATTATTAGTGCTATTATCACCTTTTTTTTATCCATATTTATCATAAGGAATATACGCTTAAATATGTTTTGATTTATTAGAGATAATTCATAGTAATTAGTATTATAAATTTTATAAAATTTAAGTTAGGAGTAATTGAATTACAAGTTAAATTAATATATTATTTAATTTATGTTGATGGCATATGCTTTATTAGCTTCAGGAATTAGAGATTATTATTTTAAGTAGATATTTATAAATTTATAGATAATTAAATTATTAATTAAAAAAGAGATATTAGTAGTAGATAAATTATAAGAGGATTGAATATAAATTAAAAAGTCAGAAAAAGAAGTATTATTAATTAGTATTTGGTTTTATAAGATAGTTTAAATAAAAGTTTAATAACTCTATTTGCCTAAATTTTATATGGAGGATTTAATATTTTATAGTTTGGCTTTATTAGCTTCAGGAATATCATCTTATTATTTATATGAGGTTTATCAGCTTCGTAAAGAAGATATAAGAATAAGAAATGAAGAAGAAAAAAGATGGAATCGTCTTGAATTTCTTTTGGATAATGAACCAAATTCTCTAGAAGTAAAAAAGAGAGTAGATAATATTATCAAAAGTTAACCATACTTGTAATTTCTTTTTTGAGTTTCATAATCTTTTTTAATTTCTTTTAATGTTGCAATATCTTTTGGATTTTTATCTGGACGCAATGCTGTGAAACGAGGAAACCTCAAAGCAAAATTAGATGAATAATTTGAAGAATGCTGAATTTCCTGATAAGTTACAGACACAACAATTTTTGGTTTTATTTTTACTTTTTTTCCTTTTTCTTCTTCAATATAATGTTTTAATTTTTTTGTTAATTCTGCAAAAGAAATTCCTCCGCTTTTTCCTGTTTGTTTTTCTTTTATTCCTGTTCCTACTTTTCCTATTTCTAAATATTTATTTTTATTTGTATCTCTGCAAGAAAGAATAAAACTAGATAACCAACCTGAACGTTTTCCTGTTCCATATTCTGCACCTGTAATAACTAAATCTAAATCTCTTTCTTCTGGTTTTACTTTTAACATATGTCCAACTCTTTTTCCTGGCTGGTAAACTGCATCAAGATTTTTCATCATTACCCCTTCTTGATTATCATTTAATGCAGCTTTGTAGAATTTTTTTGCTTTTTCTTCATCACCTGTAATAATTTGTTTTGATGTTATTATTTTATATGGTTTATTTTTTATTATTTTTCTGATAATTTTGCTTCTTTTTTTAAATGGTTCTTTAATAAGTGATTTTTTGTTGTGATATAAAATATCAAAAACATTTATTTCTACTGGAAGTTCTTTTTGTAATTTTTCAATATCATATTTTCTCCTTATTCTTTGACTTATTTTTTGAAAAGGTTTATATTCTTTTGTTTTTTTATCATAACCAACAGCTTCACTATCAAGGATATATGATTTTCCTTTAACATATTTTTTTAAATATTCAACTACTTCTGGAAATTGTTTTGTTACATTTTCTAAACGTCTTGTAAAAAGAGTAATTTCTTTTCCTTTTTTGTGAATTAACATTCTAAATCCGTCATATTTATATTCTATTGCACAAGGTTTTTCTAATGCTTCAAATCCTTCTTTAATGTTTTTTACTTTTTGTGCAAGCATAACTTTTACTGGTTTTCCTACCTGCAATAAGACTTTATTCAAAGATTTTAATTTGCCTTTTTTCGCATTTTCAAAAACTTCAGCAATATCATTTGATTTATCTATTGCATCTTGTATTCTTTTTGAAGCTTTTTTCTTATTTTTATCAGAAAAAAATGCTTGTGTCATAGCATCTCTGATAGTGCTTTCTTTAACACCTATTCTTAAATCTCCTATTAAAATTCTTGATAAATATTTTGCTTCTAGAGGAGATGCAGAAGCCATTAATTCTGTTATTAAAGAGATTTTTTTTGATATTGTTCCTTTCCCTTCTAATTCTGGAAGTTTTCTCAGATTCTCAATTATTTTTTCTGTTGTTAAATCTTTTTTATCAAGGGTTGTTTGCCTTGTTTTTTTAAGAATTTTTTCAGTAACTTGCCCTAAATCTCCTATTTTTCTCCATTCTTTTATAATCTTATTTTTTTCAAGCCCTGTTGCTTTTGAAATTGCCTGTATAACTAACTGGTTGCTTATTCCAATTCTTCTTTTATCATATTCAGGATAAATATCTCCTAAAAGCAAATATAAAACATCTTTATCTTTTTCAGAAACTTTTTTTAAAAAATCAGATAAAATTTTTGTTTTTTCTAATCTTTTTGTAGTTGAGTCTAATTCTTCATATGTTTCAACAAGTTTTGAAAATTTCATATAATATTAAAGAAAAAATGATATTTAAAATTGTCCCTGCCCAAACCTCTTAATTGATAGCTTATAACTGGCAGGTTTTAAAGATTGTTAATTACAATAATATTTAAATATCCTCCCTGTATCAATATATTAGGTGATTAGAAAATGGATTTTTTTGATGAACCTCCAGTAGATTGTGATGAAATCATTACTGAATATAGTCTAGAGGGAAGCATTTCTGATGATACTTTGGAAGCTAAATTTTATTTTAACAAGAAAAGGTTTTTTAAAAATAGAATTACTGGAGAACAAACAGCTATGGAATTTCTAAGAGATCATATGCGGACTCCTTTAACTTATGTTAAGGTTGTTGATGAGCATTTTATAGCATTTTTAGATAATAATCACTTAGGTTCAGAAAATGTTTTAGGTATTAGACATTCTCTTGAAGATGCAGCAAGAGTAGCATATGAAAAAGTGCAGGAATATAAAAATACAAAAGACCATGTTGATTCTTTATGTTTGGAGAATAATATAATATTAAAAAATAATGTTAGTCAAAAAAATCTGGATAGAATGTATCCAAGTAAAAACTCTGCTTAATATAGTCCTTAAAAATTAATCTTGACTTACTTTCCTAATCTTCCTCTTGCCCTTATCGAAGGTCTAACTTTTCTTTTTGGTGACTTGCTTCTTAATCCTCTTGATTTTTTTCCTGCGCTTGTTAATCCTCTAAATACTCTTCCTTTATTTGCTTTTTTTGCTATCCAGTTTATTTTTTTATCATTTTTTATTTCTGGTCTATTTGGATCAATTAAAATTATTTCATAAAAATAATAAATTCCATCTTTTCCTATTTGATAAGAATTTAAAACTTCTAAGTTTTTGAATTTTTTTCCAGCTCTTTTTTCTGCAATCCATTTATAATTCATTTTTAATGTTTTTTTAGAAGTCATTCTCTTGCTTCTTCTGCCCCCTTTTGGGCGGGGTTTTTTTCTTCCGCCACGTTTTATTCTTACTCTTGCGATTACAAAACCTTTTTTATTTTTATAACCAAGACTTCTAGCACGATCTAATCTTAATGGTTTTTCAACTTTAACAATAGAATTAGATTTACGCCATTGAGTCATTCTTTCTCTTAATCTTTCTTTATCAGGTTTTTTCCATGCCTGTCTTAAATAATGATAAAATCCTTTTGCCATTTTAATGTAATTTTATAGTTTTATTAGAAAAAAATGGTTTTTAAAACTTAGCCTTTCAAGTATTTTAATTAATTATAAAAAATAAAAACCAAGAATTATTTTTTTCTTTTTTTCTTTGCTTTTTTTGTTTTTTTGGTTTTTGTTCCTTTTTTTTCAAAAATTCCGCACACCAATATAACAATTCCTGCTATTAATGTTAAATAAAGTCCTATTCCTCCTCTTGCATTAATTTCTGATATTCGTGTTATTTCTGATATATTAGTTATATAATACCAAAATATTAATGCCATTATACTTGATACTGCTCCGGCAATTATTGTTATGGTTTTTGATTGTTTTCTAAATAAAAAAAGTCCTAGAATAATTATTCCTGCTAATCCTGTTGCATAGCCAAATTTTATTTGCAAACCATTTATTGGAATTTTGTTCATTGACGGATCTAAAAAGGAAGAACCATATGCCCATGTTAAAAACACTGAAACAATTAAAACAATTGCAGCAATATTGATTATCCACTCTCTTTTTTCCATAAATAAATATGGTTTTAAAGTTTTTAAAGGTTAGGTTTATAAATAATATATTTATTATTGTCTTATAAACCCTCAGACATTGAGTAAATTATCATTGGCTTGAGAGTCATAAATCGCTACAAGGGTTATAATATATGAAGTTATGAGGCTACGAAGCTGTATGAGGCTGTAGCTCAGCCAGGTTAGAGCACTACTCTGATAAGGTAGGGGTCCCAGGTTCAAATCCTGGCAGCCTCATTTTAATAAAAAATAATAAAAAGTGAAATGATAAATATTGCTGTTGAATGGACAGGAACAATCTTTAATATCCTAGGGGCAATTTTAATTGCAAGAAAAAATATTATGGGTTATTATTTTTTTATTATTGCTGCGATTTTATTATTATATATTTCATTTATTAATTCTCTCTATGGATTAGTTTGTTTATGGGTTGTGTATTTTGGCATAAACATTTATGCTCTTTATTATTGGAGAAGAAAAAAGAAAAAATAATTGGATTATATTTTTATGAGATTGAGATATGATTGTAAATATGCTATATTCCTTATCTTTCCTTTATTTCTGAGTTTTTGTGCAGATTCTGTATGATATTTATGACCCTTTAAAAAATTTAATTGATTTTTATACCATTGTTTATTTTTTTCAACACCCAACTCTTTTCTAATCCCCTCTCCTTTTTCAAAAAAATCTTCTCTTCCTAAATTGTCTAGATCAGCGTCGCAGAGTATTTTCTCTAAATGAGTTTTTGGTTTTTGAGGCATTTTTGTGGAATTAATTAAATCCTTTATTTTTTGTACTTCTCTTTCATTGTATCCTATTTTTGTTAATGTTGATTCTGCTACTCTCACACTTATCCTTTCATTTTCTTTATCTCCTGGTATAAATAAAGTATCGTGCAATAGTGCTGCTGTTTTTAATAAAAATTTCTCATAAGAAGTACAATTTTCCATTGTGGATATAACTGAAGTTGCTTCTAATACATCTATTGCGTGTCGATAATTGTGATAAGGATATTTTGATGATAATTGACAAGCGATTCCTGCAACTTCGATTAATTTTCCATTGTAATCTTTTTCTTTCATTGTAATTATATTAATAATGAGTAATATAAGAAATATTTTATTGAATTTTTATTATTTTCCGAAATATTTATAAAGAATATTAGGTTTATAAGTATTATGAGGTATCTTCAACAAAAACAAGAAATAAATAAAGTTAATTTAGATTTGAAAGATAGGAAAATATTTTCTATACTATCTACAAATTCCAGAATTCCCTTAACTAAATTAGCGAAGAAAGTGGGCCTTTCTAGGGATGCTGTGAAATACAGAATAAAAAATTATGAAAAAAAAGGAATTATTCAAGGATATAGGGCTATGGTGGACATTAAAAAATTTGGATATACTCCTTATCATTTATTTATTAAATTGAACAACCCTTCCCAAGAGATTGAAAAAAAGATAATAAATAAACTTATTAAAAATCCCTTTATTAGGGCCCTTATAAGATTTAGCGGGAATTATGATTTTGAGATTGCACTTATTGCAAAAGATATATATGAATTAGATAGAGTAATAGAAAAAATAATTAAGGATTGTTTTGATCTTATTCAGGATTATGAAATTTTAATAATGCCAAAAACATATGTTGCAGAAACTTTCCCACCGAGTTTTTCTGGATATAAATTAATTCATGATTTTAGGAATCTGGAAAAAAAGAAAGATAATTACAAAATTGATAAAAAAGATATTAAAATATTAAAATTGATGAGTGAAAATGCTAAAATTCCTTTATATGAGATTGCAGATAAATTGAAATTATCTGCAGATGCAGTGAATTATAGAATAAAAAATATGGTAAGGGCGGGTGTTATTTTAAAATTCATTCCTGTTATAAATTACTCCGCCCTTTCTTTTAATCTTTATACAATTCTTCTTAATATAAATACATTAGATGAAAGAAAAGAAAAATTATTAAAGAAATTTTTGATTACAAATCAAAATACATTATGGGCAGTTAAAACAATCGGAAGATTTAATGTTTTGATCTATCTTCTTGTAAGAGATGTTGACAATTTACAAGATACTATGATTAAACTTAGAAGACTTTTTCCAAAAAAAATAAACAGATATGAAACATTAATAGCTTATGAAGAATATAAATATATTTATTTTCCTAAAAAATTATTTTAATTTTTTTCTGGAATTAATTCAAGAATTAATTTTCCTTTAGAAACTTTGTATCCTGCAATAGGCAAGCTTACTGGAAGTAATTTAAAATATGCCTTCTTTTTTCCTAAGGCTTTTATTTCAATACTATTTTCTAATCTTTGTATAATAACATCTTTTTTAGACTTAACTTCAGGAACATCTATCTCATATATTATTTTATCAGATAATCTTCTGATGTTTGTAGATGGTTCTTCTTTAGGCAATTTTTTTAATTTTTTAATCTTGTCTTCTGACATTTCTAATTTTGGTTTTATTTCTTTTAATTTATTTTTTTCATTTGATTTTTTAATTTCCTCTATATTTTGTCCTTGATTTTTAAATTGAGGCATATTTCCAAAAGATTTTACTCTTATTTTTGGTTTATTATCCCTGTTTGAAGATATAGAAATACTTAGCCCCCCTGATTTTATTCCTGGAGGAAATTTCATTTTTTTCATTTCATTTTTTTCATTTTTTTCTTTACCTATTTCTTTGTCTAATTCTCTAAATTGTTTGTCTAATTCTTTTACTAATGAATTAAATAATTTCCCAAAACCCATTGGTAATTTTATTCTAAAATCATTGATATCTTGTTCTATTGAATCATTTTTTCCAAACATTCCAAAATCTTTTTCTAGTTTTTCTAATTCATCAAATCTGTTTCTAAAGTTATGCCCGCAAAAAGGGCAGAAATCATAATCTTTTTCAATTTTTCTATTGCATTTAGGGCATTTTTTCTTTTTATTAAACATATTTGTTTCACGATGGGGTGTTTTAAAAAAGTTGCGGTGTCGTAACTTTTATAAGTTTTAAAATATGCTAATTTTTATTAAATATTAGCGGTAATATAGATTGTTATAAATAGAATAGTTGAAAAAATAATATTAAGGAAATAATAAAATGGGCGTTAATAAAGAAAAACAAAAAATAGTGAAAGAACTTATTGAAAAATATAATATTGATATTGAAAAATTAAAACAAGAACAGGAAAAATTAGCAAAAAAATTAGAAATTAATGAAAGCAGAAATTTTGATGAGGTTGGTTTTATTGGAGCAATAGCTAATTCTTATTATGGGAATCAAATAATATCTGCAATTGCTGTGTTTGATGAAGAAAATGAAATTTTAGATCAAAATTATTTTAAAGATAAATTAAGATTTCCTTATTTATCTGGATTTAGAGCTTATAGAGAATTGCCTGTAATGGTAGAAGCATTTCATAAGTTATCTGAAAAACCAGAAATTGTTTTTATTAATGCACATGGAATTGCACATCCGAGAAGATTAGGATTGGCAAGTCATTTTTCTTTATCTACTGGAATTCCTACCATAGGAATTACTGATAAATTATTGATTGGAGAGGTAAAAGAAAATAATATAATTTTAAATGGAAAAATTGTTGGCAAAGTTTTTCAAAGTAAAAAAGGAGCTAAACCATTGTATATTTCTCCAGGAAATTTAATTTCTGTAGAAACTGCTTTTGAATTAACAAAAAAATTTTTAAAAGAACCACACAAATTACCAGAACCATTGTATATTATTAAAAGATTTGCTAAAAAAACACGTAAAGAATTATTAAAATAATTATTTTCTGAACATATTACCAATATCTTTATTTTCTATAGAATTTATTTTAAAAACCCCTGATTCTACTAAACTTATTCCTTGTCTAAATTCTTTTTCTGATTTTATAGCTTTTTTCTTAAACCAAACTATTTCATTAATTATTTCAGTAGTCGGATTAAACATTTCTAAACTTATGCGTGGTTGTTTTTTAATTTCTCTTATTTCTTTTATTTGCGGTATAAAAATAATACTTGATAAAGCTCTTAAACCGCCAGATATTAAAAATATAAATAGAAATTTATTCATAAAACTAATTGTTAAGTATTGTGCTAAAAAACCACCAATTATAGCACCAAGAAACATTCCTGTTCCATAAAATATATTATAGTAGGTAATACAAAGCCCCCTGTGTTCTGGTTTTACTGAATCATAAATAAAATTATAAGAAGAAAGAGTAAATGCAGCCCATCCAGCACCGCCTATAAATCCCGGAACAAATATGAGATAATACATATTTTGATTTAAAATCCATAATAAAGGTATTAATGGAATTAAAACAGCTCCTATTCTTAATAGTGCTCTATTCCCATATTTATCTGAAAATTTGCCTAATTTCTTTATTAATAATAAGTTAAATACAGTAGAACTCATATGAACAATTATATATTGCATATAACTAAATTCTAAATCTTTTAACATATAGACTATAAAAAAAGGACTTGCAATCATTATACTTATATGCATAATTGCAACATAAATAACAAATTTACCAAAATTGGTTTTTAATCCTTTTTTAATAAAATCCATAAATGAAAAATAATATCCTTTTTTTAATTTTAATTTAGGTTCATAATGTTGTGAAAGTAATTTAACGCAAATTAATCTTGCTATCATTGCAACAGAGAATAATATTAAAAAACCTGTTAAAACAATTCCCTTTGTTTTAAAATAATCTAATATAAAAGCAGATATAACAGAGATTATTAAAAAACTTGTTCCATAAATTTTATTTCTTAAACTAAAAAATCTTCCTCTTTTTTGACTAGGAACTAAATCCCCCATTAAAGAGAACCATGCTGGAACAGATATTGCTCCAAATATAGATAATAAAACATAAAATAAAATTAATGCAACAGGCAAAAATTCTTTTCCTGCATCTCTCCAAAAAAAGAAAATTAAAGAAATAATTGGAATCCACATTAATGCCTGCAATAATACAAATTTTGTTATTATCTGTTTTCTTGTTTTTTTCTCCATTAATCTTGAACCATATAATTGAGATAATGGAGAAATAAGTCCTACAAAAGAAGAAATCAATCCAATTTCTAAATTATTTGCTTTAAGAGCCAATGCAAATGGAGTAATATATTTAATTCCAAATCCTGTTTGAACACCAACATAAATACTTTCTTTTATACTTAATTTTAATGATTTATTTTTAAATCTTTTTTCTTGTTTTATTATCTGTTTTTTTGTTTTATTTTTTCCCTCTTTTGTTTTTTCCATATTTCTATTATTATCAGATTATTTAATAATGTTTTTGTTTAACAATATTAATTAATTATACAAATATTTATAATATTATTAAATTGAATTTATTTATGACTAAATTTATAGTTGTTGTTGGAGGTGTTATCTCAGGTGTTGGAAAAGGGGTTGCATCTGGTTCTATAGCGAGAATAATGAAAGAATATGGTTTTAATACCACTATAATTAAAATTGATCCTTATATTAATTATGATGCTGGCACTCTGCGTCCTACTGAACACGGCGAAGTATGGGTTACTGAAGATGGGGGAGAGACTGATCAGGATTTAGGCAATTATGAAAGATTTTTAGGAGAAAATCTTCCTAAGAAAAATAATATTACAACTGGGCAGATATATAAGACCATAATTGAAAAAGAGAGGAGAGGAGAATTTTTGGGAAAAACAGTTCAATTTATTCCCCATGTTCCTGAAGAAATTAAAAAAAGAGTTATGGAAGCGAGCCAGGAGTTTGATGTTTCTATTATTGAAATAGGAGGAACTATTGGAGATTATGAAAATATTCCTTTTTTATTTTCTATGAGGGCTTTGGAAAGAGAATTAGGAAAAGACAATATAATTTATGTTATGGTTACTTATCTTCCTGTTCCAGGGCATATAGATGAAATGAAAACTAAACCAACTCAAACTGCTGTAAAATTATTAAGAGAAAATGGAATTCAACCAGATTTTATTCTATGCAGAGGGAAAAATCCATTAGATGATATAAGAAGAAAAAAAATAGAAGTTTATTCAAATGTTAAATCTGATTTTATTATTTCTGCTCCAGATGTGGTTGGACCTTCAACAGTAAATAATCTTTATTGTATTCCTTTAAATTTTGAAAAAGAAAAACTTAGTGAAAAAATGATGATTAAATTAAGATTAACTCCTAATAAAATACCTGACTGGCAAAAATGGAATCAACTTGTTAAAACAATAAACAATCCTGATAAAAAAGTTAAGATTGCTATTGTAGGCAAATATTTAGATATTGGAGATTATAATTTAAAGGATTCTTATATTTCTATTAATGAGTCTTTAATACATGCAGGAGCAAATAATAACTGCAGAGTTGAAGTAAAGTGGATTAATTCTAAAGAAATTGAAGAAAAAAATTCTGAAGAAGAAATCAAAGATATGTTTGAAGATATTAAAGGAATTATTGTGCCTGGTGGTTTTGGAGCAAGTGGTGTTGAAGGAAAAATAAAAGCAATTAAATTTGCACGTGAAAATAATATTCCTTTTTTGGGTTTGTGTTTTGGAATGCAGTTAGCAGTTGTGGAGTTTGCCAGAAATGTTGCTGGATTGGAAAATGCTAATACTTCTGAAGTGAATGAAAATTCTCCATATAAAGTAATAGATATTCTGCCTGAACAAAAAAATATTTCAGATAAAGGAGCTACAATGAGGTTGGGTGCTTATCCTGCAATTATAAATGGAAAAGTAAAAGAATTATATGGGTTTCAAGAACAAATTTTTGAAAGACACAGGCATAGATATGAAGTTAATCCTGAATTTCATTCAATATTGCAAGAAAAAGGATTAAGGTTTAGTGGAATGAGTCCAGACAGAAAATTAGTTGAATTTATTGAATTGCCTGAACATAAATTTTTTATTGCAACACAAGCACATCCAGAATTTAAAAGCAATTTACTAAGACCAGCACCACTTTTTGATGGATTTATTAAATCTTGTTTTAAAATATGAGAAAAATATATTATATTATTAAA
>CAZPQF010000006.1:0-20406 GCA_964588735.1 Candidatus Woesearchaeota archaeon | reverse complement strand
AACTTAATAATATAATTATAAATCTAATTTAACCTAAAAATCAATCAGAATTATACTAATAATTAATTATTTTTTCTTTAAAATTAATATTAGAATTAAACTTAGAATTATTATTCCAATTACTAATAAAGAAATAGTTAATAATTGCCTATTGCTTAATTTTACAAAATCAATATTAGATTTTTTATTTTCATTATTTATTAATTCTTGTGTTTGTACATTATTTTGATTTTTAGAACTTTTAATTATAATTCCATTTTCCTCTTTTGTTTTTTTATTAAATATCTTTTCTATTAAACATATTTTTTTTGTGTCTGGTTTTTGAATTTCTGTTCCACATTCAGCAACATCTATACATTCTCTGTATTTATATCCATTTTCTTGACATAAACCCCATTCTTCACATTCCCAAACTTCTGCACATGAATATGATTTATATAAACTATAATTAACAATTATTATTCCAGGACTATCATCACATAAATCTCCAATCCCATCACTATCTGTATCTAGCTGATCTGGATTATATGTTAAAGGACAATTATCTATATCGCTTGGAATTCCATCATTATCAACATCATGAATAATAGCTGAACCAAAATTCATAAATAAAATTATTAAAATTAAATAAATAAAAATTCCTAATACCTTTCTTTTACCCTTAGTCATTTTAATTTTCGCCTTTTCAAATATTTAAATATTATTATAAAATAAAATATATTTAGGTATTGCTTGTTTTTTCTGTTTTTTGTTCTGTATTATTTGTTGTTGCTTTAGTATTATTTCCAGTAGGTTTTTTATCTAACTTTTTTGTCACTATTTTTCTTTTGGGTTTTTTAGAACTTAAAATTAAGATTCCCAAAACTACTAATAATAACGCAAAAATTAAACCAATTCCTGTTTTTGATTTCGCAAAATTAGTAAAGCCACCAATAACTGCTCCTGTTACTCCAAAAATCCCTATATTAGGACAATCTTTCTCTGTCTTTGGTTTATAATCAGTAGTTCCACATTCATTAATATCTCTACATACTCTTAAACCACATTTATCTTCTGAATTACTCCAAGCATCACATTCCCATTCTTCAGTACATGAACTTGTTTCTAAATTTGTTTCTGTATTACCAGAACTTAATGTTTGCATTCCAGTTCCACTATTGCTTCCACCAGTAGAACCTCCTGTAGATCCTCCTCCGGTATTTTCATTATTATCATCATTATCGTCGTCATCGTCATCATCTTCAGAAGTTTCATTACATTGTCTTGTAGTTCCACAATCTGCTGGTTTCATATCTTCTGTTCCACAGTTATTTTTATCAAAACAAACAAAAGTTTGTTCTCCATCAACACATGAAGTCCAATAAGAATCAGACCAATCTTCTTCACATACTGTTCCAATATTTATTGTTCCACTATCAACATCAACTGTAAAACTTCCATGATAAGTTCCTGCACTTACAAAAGTTAAACTAATAAAAAAGAAAAAGGCAAAAAATAAAATAAAAATTTTTGATTTTGTCATTTTACAAAATTTGTTATTCACAATCTTCTGGCAATGATGATTCTATCCAGTATTCTAAGTCATGAGCACCTATACCAATTTGTTCTGCAACCTCTTGTGTTATATCAAGTTCAAGATTAAACTCTGCTTGTCCATTTATCTCTTCGCAATCTGTTCCTAACATTAATGTTTCTGCTTCACTTTCAAACCATTCTTCACATTCATCTTCATCATATTCTTCACAATGTTTCAATCCTACAAATGCATTTGTCTCTCCATCTGAAATCACTGCATTCATCATATCAGGAGTTATTATTCCTCCTAATTTATTCATCCAAAATTGCACTTGATTACCTCCTCTCATACATACATGGAAAGTAAATTCACAATTTCCTCCTTGTTCAGGATCTAAATTACAATATGCAGGACTTACATATTCTACAAATACTGTTTCTACTAAAGTTTCTTGAATTTCTTCACAATCTTTATTTCCAAGATTATCTGAAGCACATATTCTCAAAACATATTTACCTTCAGGTAAAGATTTATCCATTAATGCTTCATAAGTTCCATAAACAGATTTTTCAAGAGAAACATTTCTAACAACTTCTCCTTCTCCACTGTCATTTATTAATTCAGCATAAATACTTGATTCATTAACTCCAGCTTTATTATCAAATACTTCAATAACAATTGCTTGTGCACATCTTTCTATATTTGTTTCAGAGAAAGTTGGATTATGCACAATTATTTCTGGAGCAATATTATCAACACTAAATACTTGGCAATGTTTTTCTTCCCAGTTTCCTAAATAATCTTCGCTCATATAGCAAATCTTATGATCACACTCTTGTAAAATGTTTATAGGTTCTTCATATAAGCACCATCCTTCTTCAGAATTATATGTTTCTGAATCACAATATACTTCCATATAATCTATTTTCTTTCTCCAAAGAGTTATGTTACATTCTTCCATACATCCTTCATAAATTTCACACCCATTATCAGTCAAACATTGTTCAAATTCCTCGCTCAATGGTTCATACCATTGCCCTTCCAAATACATTTCAGGATGGGTTTCACCTTCTTGTTCACAGGTTGTATAAAGTGTCCACCATGTATCTTGAACACCAACTGGATGAGGATTTTGATCTGCAGAGCTTAATACAATATTTGTATTTGATGTTATAAATCTCATCCAAACATTTACTCCTTGAATCATTCTCCAACCAAAATATTGAATACCTTCATAAATCTTTGTTGTAATAGGTGGTTGATTATCTACAAAAACACATTGTTTTTGAGTTAATTCTTGATTTCCAAGACTATCTTCTGAATAAAATTCAATTAAATGACAAGAATCTTCCTCAATATTAAATTCCCCATCATATTCTGTCCAATTTCCTTGACCTTCAAATTGACATTCAGCAATACATTCTTCATCTGAAATATCTAATAAACTAACTCTGTAATATGTTGTAGACTGATCGATTCCACAACCATCCTCTGCAGTCATAGAAATATCACATTTTGAATTTATCCAATGATATCCATTGTATTCTATTAAACATCCACAATATTCTTTAATTGTTGTTGGAGCTTCATAATCAATACTAAATGTTCTTGAATCAACATCAACATTACCTGAACTATCAATTGCTCTTACTTTAACTTCACAAGTATCTTGTCCAATTGTTGAACAATCATCTTCTGTTTCAGGACCAACTGTTACAATATATTCTGATTCACATGATACATCTTGCCATTCCTTCTCATTTATTTTTAATTGGCATTTCCATAAATCTGTTTCAGAATCATCCATTGTATAATATACTGAAAAATCTTCTTTATGCCATGAACTTGCATCTGGATTTGTTATTTGTGCTTGAGGTGCACAAACATCTACTTCAATCCAGTTAGTCCATTGACTCCAATCACCTTCATTTTCAGCTAAATCAACTGCTTGTACTTGTGCTCTGAATTTACCATAACATCCTTCGAACTCATATCCATTATCTCCTTCACCATCTAAATATTGTTTTGAATCAAATTGGTATGTTTCTTCTGTTATTGAACTTTCATCAACTGTTCCTACTTCATATTTTTCAATTTTTATATTATAATAACTTACATCACTGCAATCTGGAGCATCTTCTGGTTTTATCCAATTAAAACCAACACCCCAATCATCGTCATATAATAATGGATCACTTACTCCAAATTCACCCCCATTCCATTGATCTCCTGAACATTCTTCATCTTCATTCCAACATCTCGAAGTTATTGAATAGTGTTCTAAATTTGATACTTCACTTGGAGCTTGAGTATCAACACAAAGGTAACAGCAATCATCAATTTCATCTATTGATTCTAAATTTGATGATGAATCTTTTGCTCTACCACAGAAAGATATTTCTCCATCATTTATTCCGAATTTAGTAGGAGAATGCCAATTTTCTTCATTATCTCCATCATCACAATCTCCATCATCACAAACAGCATTATCTATTGCTTCATTATCCCACCTATATTGGATATTAATCAATGAAGAACAAGAATCTGCTGAAAAACCATGACCAACAATATTATCATAATTAGTAAATGCTATATATTGCCCAAGATTTTCATTCCAAACACACTCTCTTATATTATCCTCTTCATTTTGTTCTGTAAAATAAGTTGTGTTTGTATCTGGCTCTACTGTGTCTGGCAGATTTATACTTTCAAAATCAGAAGCATCACCACTCCAAGCAGCCCAAGCAGAAGGATATTTAGAATAACCATTATTTGGATTATAAAATCCTCCAACACCAAAATGAACTGCCCAATAAAATTCATGGCATGCACCTTTTTTTAAGAGGTAATCTTTTGAAATTGTGATAGTAAAATTTCCATTAGGATTATCTATTATATATCTCTTTCCAGTGGCAGAGATTCCATCAATGTTACTTGCTAATGTGTTTGAATCACTTGTATGCCATCCATTATAACCTGTTCCTTCAGGACCCCATCCACTATAAAGATGAGTCCCCCATGAATAAGAAGAATCAGTGCCATCATTATTATGTAATTGGAATAATGGGTGGATCATATCAGTTGAAATTACTAATCCATATCCCCAATGACCTCCCCCCTGTAAAGTCTTATTCCCCATCATATCAAATGTCCATCTTATTGAGTTTCCAAGATCCTCTACAGTTATATCAACCGGATAATAATTTCCATAAGAAGATACAGAGGTTACTGTATTTATAACAGCAGCACTCGCCATTCCTATAAACATAACCGTCATCAATACCAGAATCAAAAGTTTTTTCATATCTTCGTAAACCTCCTTTCAACTCTATAACATGTTATAGTTTGTATAACCATTAATAACTCCCTTCCCTTTTTAATTCCATATTAACTTAAAAGTTGTTTCTTTTAAAAACATTTTGACGTCGGAGAATATGTATTTGTTGTTAGATTCCAGTAACAATTTTAACTTACTTCCTTATAATCTTTTCTGTTATACAGTCAATAACTTTTGATGACTTGCCTTTTTTTTCACCTTCATAAACTATAAAATCAACTTGCTTTTTTATTTCTTGATTTAAATCATTAATATTTGTCATATTTTTTTGTCCAGAAATATTTACAGAGGTTGTTATAATTGGTATATTAATTTTTTTTACAATTTTACTAAACCAATGCTTCGGAATTCTCACACCAATTGTATCCATATTATTATTTGTTTCTTTATTTATTGCTTTTTTATTCTTTAATTTTAATATTAATGTATAAGCCCCAGGCAATTTTTCAAGATATTTTTCAACTTTTGTATCTATTGCACAATTTTCATAAATCCATTTTTTTGAAGGAGCAATTATAGAAAAAGGTTTTTTATCTCTTTGTTTAATTTTTCTTATTTTTTGAATAAGTTTATTATTAGTAGCATCACAACCAATACCATAAACAGTATCTGTAGGATAAATAAAAACAGAATTTTTTAATTTCTCAATAAAATTTTCTTCTTTAAATTTTTCAAGAAATTGTTTTTTTGTATAAATTTTCATTTTGTTGCTTTTTTGATAGCTATTATCATCCTAATAATAATTAATAATACAACTAATAATGCTTGATTAATCACCCCATCCAAATTTATTAAATATGTCTTCTAAACTTTTTATGAAAATATTAACCATTCTTTTACTAATTTTAAAACATGCGGGGGACAGGATTTGAACCTGCGCAGGCACTAAGCCACAGGATGTCTTATAGACCAAACTTAAGTTTAGCAGAAATTTTAGATTTTACTCCAAAAAATTCACCTGCCCGTTTGGCCACTCCGGCACCCCCGCATAAAATTCTTACATAATTCATACTTATAAAGTTTTTTAAATAAGAAAAACAATATAATTTTATAAAAGAGGTTAAAATGTATGACTGGGTTTTACAAATTTATAATCAAATAATCTATTTTTTAAAATTAACATT
Source organism: Candidatus Woesearchaeota archaeon (assembly GCA_964588735.1). Classification (GTDB taxonomy): domain Archaea; phylum Nanobdellota; class Nanobdellia; order Pacearchaeales; family GW2011-AR1; genus CAZPQF01. Next base: position 14,429 of record CAZPQF010000006.1, on the reverse strand, counting down.
AGAAATAGAAGTATTTTGGTCTGTATTACCTTTAGCATTAGCTACAATTTTTATTGTAACTTATTTTTCAAGATATGAAGATGAAGGAGCTGGATGGAATACTTATTTAAGCAACTCATTAGTTTTAATTTTTGTATCTATGAATTTATTTCGATATATTTATCAATTAGATTTAGGGGGTATAGATAATTTTATACATTATTATCAAAAAAGTGTTGCAACTGTTTTTTTATTATTAATAGGAAGTTTTTTAGTAAGAATTAATTTTGGACATGTTTTCCCAGAAAAATTTGCCAAATATTTAAGTTCTATTGTTACTATTAATCTTATTGCCTATGTTATTATCTTATTTGTATTCTCAACAAAAGCATTTAGTTGGATAATTTTTATATCTTTATTATTAATTATAACAATATTGAGTTTAATTTTTGAATTAATTAAAATTCCATTAAGGAAATTTTTTGATTATATAGAAAAACAAAAACAAAAAGAAGAATTAAAACACGTTAAGGAACAAAAATTCCAGATAGATGAATTAAAAAACGAATTGAAAAAAAGAAAAAAGAATCTAAAAAAAACAAAATTAAAAAAAGCAAATCAAGATAAAGACAAGGCAGTAAAAATTAAAGAAGAAATAAGAAAAATAGAATCTAAATTAAATTTTCTTTCTTCTAAGAAAAATAATAAAAAACCCAAGAAAAAATCTCCTAAAAAGAAATCAAAGAATAAATTGATTGATGAGAACTAGGGGTTTTAATAAACTCATTTTTAATCTTCTGTATTAGTATAATATGGTGTTGCCATGAAAATAATCATATTTTTCTTTTTTTCTATGTCTTTTCCTGAAAATAATTTTCCAAAAAAAGGAATATATTTTAAATAAGGATCTTGTCTTTCAACTCCATATTTTTGTGAATATAAAAATCCCGCAACAGTCAATGTTTCCCCATTTCTTAATGTTACACCTGTATTTTCAGTATCTCTTTTAATTGGCATTGGTAACTGCATAACACTTGAGGGATTAAAAGTTCCTACTCCTGCTTTAAAATTCAAAAAAATATTTCCTTTTGCTCTTGCTTCAGGACTTACTTCTAAAAAATTAGCAATTTCTTTATATTCTATTTTTTTAACTATTGCCCCACCAACAATTGTATCTTCTTGGTAAGGAAATTCTTCTGACAAAGATATTTTTGCTTTTTTTCCATTATCTAAAACTAAGGTAGGACTTGCAATATCTTCTGCAAAACCTCTGCTTTCTAATTGATTTAATTTCATGTCTAAAATATATTTTTTATATTTGTTAATAATAAAAGAATATTCTGTTCCAGTTAATGCCCTATCAGGAACTCTTAATTCAGCTCCTTTTAAATCAAGTTTTATCATAGGATAATAATCTTCTGCTAATTCTGTTGGTGTTGCATTTAATATTGCTGATACATCTTTAGTATAATCTGCCATTATTTTCTTAATCTCAAATTCAATTTGAAATTGTGGAGCAAGTCTATCAATACTTTTTACAACATTTTGTATTTCATTATTAACTAAATTAACAAGTTCTTTTTCTTTTTGTTGTCTTTTTTCCTCTTTTTCTTCTTTTTGCTTTAAAATCTGTTTTTGCGATTCTATTTCTTCTTGTGGATTATAACCCTTCAATATATTGCTTAATGCAGGCATAAAATTATTATTCTGATTTTCATTATTTTTTATATCTTTTTTTTCTTTTACTGCATTATTTTCTATTTCTATTTTCGGTCTTTTATATTTAATCAAAATCTGATTAGTATCTTCAATGACACTTATTTTATCAACATAATCTCCCAATTGTTCTTCAAGAGTTTTTTTAAGTTTTAATGGATTCATATTTTGTGCATGATAATTAATTATATTAGAATCACCTAAACTATGAACTTGAAATTTATTTTCATAAATATCTATTTCCTTATCTTTTTTGCCTTCAAGAATTTCTATATTTATTTTTTCTTGAGGTTCTTCTAAAATAGAAGTTGCTTTTTCACTAACTGTTTCATATTTGCCTAAAATATTTAATTCTTTATCTAAAAAACTACATCCTGATAAAGATACACTTAATATTAAAGGATAAATCAATTTCTTTCTTAAATTCATATTAAAACTAATCTTCTTTTTTATATAAATATTGTCATAATTGACAAGTATTCATACCCATCCAATTAACATTGCAATTCCTAAGCCTATCATTATAATTCCTGCAAATAAATGAAGTTTTCTTATATTCCTATCTTTCCATTCAGAAACATCATCTACTTTTTTAATTCCTAAATAAACCATTCCAGTTATAAATATCATAGGGATTACAAAAATAGCATTATATAACAATAAAGGAGGAATTGTTTTTATTATTTTCATTGCAGATAAGATTCCTCCTGCAATTATGTATGGACCAATTGTACAGGGTAATAAAAAAACAGTAACAAATAAACCAACAATAAATGCTCCAGAAGGACTTGTAACTTTTGATATTATTTTTTTAACTTTTGGCCTCATCATTAAAGGCATTTCTGTTCCCAAAGCCCCTGGTTTATATGAAATATAATCTCTTATATTTAATCCTCCAATAATAATTGCTGCCACTGCAAGACATTTGTATAAATAAAATCTAACAGAACTTAAAGCCTGAATTATCTGAAAAAATTTAATTATAATTAATCCATAAATAAAATACATAATAAATACAGATAAACTAAAAGCCAACCCTGCAAACAAAACATTTAATCTATTTTTTGGATTATAAGTTAAAATTGCAATTAACATTAAAGCTAAAACTGCGAGAGCACAAGGATTAATAGCATCAACAACAGCTAAAGAAACAACTTTTGCCAAAGTTAATTCTTCTGTTTCTGTATTTATAGGAAATTCAGAAGTTTCATTAGATTCTGGATTTTCTGCAGGAGAACTATCCCCAATTATCTGTGTGGTTTCTCCATTAATTCTATCAATAGGATCTATGCATCCTTCTTCTAAACATCTTTGTATTTCTTCTTCTATTTGCCTGCCCAGACTTGAACTATAACCCATAATAACTTTTTTATCAATAAAAATAGTTGGAACCCCCTTTATTTCTGTATTAAATGCTTCAGTCATTTCTGAGAATAATTGTCTGTTTTCTTCATTTAAATAAATCTCATATCTCTCAACTTTTAAAGAAGAATATTTTTGCTCCATATCATCTAAAAAATTATCTTGACTTGCACAATGAGGACACCCTTGCCCATAAAATTGATATAAAATTACTCCTTTACCTGAAACAGTATTATTTGAATTATTTCCTAGATTTCCATTAATAGCTCCATTAACTAAAAAAATAGTTCCAATTAATATAATTAATATTGCAAAAATACATAAAGTTAATGCTGTTTTTTTATTAACCATAATTAAATCTCTAAATTTTACTTAATAAACTTTACTATGAAACTTCTCTGTTAACTTATCGGTTGGTGAAAGATGAAAAAACATAAATTTATATATAATAGAACACATAATTTTATTAAGAAAAGAGGAGGTGATAATTTTAAGATGATAACCAATACTTTAGCTATGGAGTTAAAATCTTTTGAAACTGATTTTATCTTTTTTCAAAGTAAAAAATCAGAACTAAGAAAAGATTTTTTGAATAAATTTGTTGCAATTAAAAGAGGGGAAATTGTTGCCTCTGGAAATTCTATAGAAGAAGTCAATAAGATTTTAGAAAGCAAAGATATAGACCCATCAAAGACAGTAATAGGGTTTGTTCCCGAAGAAGAAGGCATAATGGTTTTATAAAATGTTTAAGATTCCATTATTTAGTGGAAAAAGTTTAGGTTTTGATAGAGATATGCTAACTTTTTCCGTCAAGTATGGAAGTCTACCAAATTTTTTTTGTGAAGGGATTGTTGATACGGGTTGCCCATTTACAATAATTAGTGAGAGTTCAATAAAAAGAACAAGGATACCTTATTGTTCTAAACCATCTAAATATAATGTTCAGCTTGGGAATATTAATATGGATTTAATTGAATTAGGAGTTTGTGAAATTAATTTTAGAGATGAAAATGGAGATATTAAAAAATTTGAACAGGAAATTTTTGTAGGCATTCCAAAAGTAAAGGGTTATCTCGCACAAGAATTACCAAGTTTTATTGGAAAAGACTTTCTTAATAATCATTCAATTTCTATAATCAATAAAAAAGGAGGAAATAATTATTTATTAGTAGATAGTTGATTACTCATTTCAATCAATTCCAACCACCTATTAGGAGTTTTAAATTCCAAACCAGCAGCAAGTTCATAAGGGGTTTTATTTTTTAGAGCCTCGTGCTTTCTGATAAAATTATAAAATATCTGAATACCTTTAAACAAAGCATTAGCAGAATTAACAGAGCCGTGTAATCCTCTAAAGTTCTGGGTTCTCTGTCTTATTGTATTATTCAATCTTTCAATAGGATGATTAAAACATTCTCCTTGTGAAGCATTAACAATATTATGATTTATGTTGTATTTTCTTGTTTGATTATTGTAACCAAAAGTTTTCTTAACAACATTTATATCGGCTGTTAAACCATCTGTTGTAAAAACCTTGATTTGATTTCCTGTTTTATCTTTAATGCTCTTTAAAACTCTTTTAAGATTCTCTTTCTCTCTTGACTTTTCATATTCAGAAGCCACCATAAATTTTTGTGGTTGTATATATGCTGTCTATAAACCAATTTTTATCAATCCCTATTTTTTTCTTATGGCTCTTTCTTCTATGAAACTAATTTCCTTTGAACTATTAATTATTCAGACTTTTTATTTTCAGCATTTTTTAATTTTTCTAAAGCTCTTACATAAGCTGCTGTTCTTAAATCACATGCATATTTTTTTGAAATTTCAAGAATATTATCATATGCTTTAATTATATTATCTTTTAATTTTTTATTTACTTCTTTCAAAGACCAATGCTCATTGTTTAGATTTTGCACATATTCAAAATAAGAAACAGTTACTCCTCCAGAATTTGCAAGTATATCTGGAATTACACTTTTATTATTTTTAAATAAAATTTCATCTGCTTCTGGTGTAACAGGACCATTAGCTAATTCCAATATAACTTTTGCTTTTATTTTATTTGCATTTTCTTTTGTAATCTGATTTTCTAATGCTGCTGGAATTAAAATATCACAATCTAATTCTAATAATTTCTGATTATTAATTTTTTCAGCTGAATCTTTGTCATAATTTATAACAGAACCTGTTTTTTCTTTTATTTCAATTAATTTTTCAACATTCAACCCTTCTTTATCATAAATAGCTCCTTTTGAATCAGAAACAGCAATAATTTTTTTATTTTTTAATAAATCTGCAGCAAATTTTCCTGCATTTCCAAATCCTTGAATTATAACACTTTTTAATTCAGGAAATTTTTCTTCTACAATAAAAATTCCTCCTTGTGCAGTTGCTTTATTTCTGCCTTCAGAACCTTTATTATCAAGTGATTTTCCTGTAAATGATGCTTTTGTTTTATCTCCTGTTAATTTTTCATATTCATCAACCATTATATTCATAATTTTAGAATTAGTATTAACATCTGGAGCAGGAATATCTTTTTTAGGCCCTATTTTTTCATAAAAAGCCTGAACATATTTTCTTGCTATTTTTTCAATTTTTTCATCTGAAAGTTCTTTAGGATTACAATTAACTCCTCCTTTTCCACCTCCTAAAGGAAGGTCAGCAATAGCACATTTAAATGTCATCCAAAAAGCCAAAGATTTTACTTCATCTTCATTTACATTTGAATGAAATCTTATTCCTCCTTTATAAGGTCCTAATAAATTATTATGCTGGACTCTATAAGCTTTATATTTTTGATTATTTATTTTTATATTTGCTTTTAAAATTTTATCAGGTTTTTTTAATTTTTCAAGAAATTCTTTATTCAAATCTATTAATTCTGCTGCTTTTTCTAATTGTTTTAATGCTGATTCAAATATCATTTTATTTATCTTTTAATTTATTAAAAATTTAATCTATTTAATAAGATTAGGATAATAAAAAATAATAATTTTATCCTCTTGTCATCTTAGTACCGCATTTAGGACATTTTTTTTCATAACACGGAGTTCCTACTGTGTGTGGTTCTTTATGTCCGCATTTTGGACATACACAATTTCCTCCAGGACCAGCAGCAAATTGCCCACCGCCTAATCCTCTGCCACCAGCACCCTTTCTCATTCCTCTTCCTTGTCCTAAATTTTGACCTCTTCTTGGAGCAACCATTTTAAATTCACCTCCTTGTATTCTTATTATTTTACCATTAACAACTGCTTTCGCAAGTTTTTTCCTTGCAGAACTTAATAATCTTGATAATGTTGGCTGAGATATTTTCATTTGTTTTGCAGCTTTCGCCTGACTCTTTTCTCCAATATCTATTAAACGCACCGCTTCAACCTCTTCATAAGTTAATATAATCTCCTCCCAGCCAACACGGGCGCCCTTTGGTCTAAACATAGTTATGTCTGGTTGAAATCTTATTCTTCTTATTCTTCTTGGACGCGGCATTTATTTATTCTCCTCAACAATTTGTTTGACTTTTTTTCCTGTTTCACTTTTATATTCTATGTTCTTTTGTTTAAGTGCAAATTCCATATTTGGTCCAAACCTGCCTGCTATAATCATATTTACTCCTTTGTCTGCAAGCATTTTTGCAACACCAAAACCAGCTCCGCCTCCACCAACCGCAAATGGGTTTTTTATTGTTTCTATTAATTTGCTATTTTCAAAAATCAAAAAATATGGAGCTCTCGCCCCAACTTGTGAAACTTCACTTTCTTCATCTTTTCCTATAGATCCTACAGCAATTTTTTTATTTTTCATATTTATTTTTACCTCCTTAATTACTTTCAACAATCTTTTCTAATATGGTTCCATTAATTATTGAAATGAAAATCATAACTATTAATAAAACTAGGGCATATTTCAAACTGAAATAAATTATCATCAATGGAAACAGAGGAATTTTTATCGCACGATTATACAAAAAACAAGCTATTAATGCCGGCCTCATTCCTTTTTCTTGCAATTCTGCCAATAAAGGATACCACATATATATTGGTCCATGGGATAAAATTCCAAATATAATTACTAAAAACCAAGATTTTTTTCCGCTTCCTTTGCTTAAATATTTTAAAATTATTCTATTAGTAAAAAAATAATTAGTGAAAACCATTAAAAAGAAAATTAATATAAAGACCCACCATATATTTTGAATTATCTTCCAAAAAAAGTTTAAACTCTTGTAAAATAGATTGTTATTAATAAAAAATAATATTATATAACTTATAAACATAATTAACATAAAATATAATCCTATTCTGCTTTTTTCACTTGGTTGTGATTTTTTTACAAACATTATAAACTCCCTCCAATACCAACAAAAATTAAAACACTAATAATTGCTACAATTATCGCAAAAATAAAACTAATAATATTTCTTGTTATTGCAAATTTTTTCCCAAGCATAATTGATTCTGCAGGTAATTGAATAATTCCCACAGTTACCCATGCAACAATAAAAGCAGTTACTGCAGTCAAACTTATTCCTTGTTTTAATAATTCTCCTCCAATAATATAGCTAGTAAAGGGCGTTCCTGCAGAAATGCTTCCTATGATTGCTCCTATAATTGAATCTAAAAAACTTCCCCAAAATACTTTTGCATACATTTCTTTTGTGATTAAACTATTAGTTAGACTAATCAAAAGTATTACCCCTATTATTGTTGGAATAGTTTTTTTAAATGCTCTTGTGGCAGCAGCAAAAGCATTTTTCAAATTCGGTTCTAATTCTTGTTTTTGTCCAAAATTTTCTTTGTTTTTTTCCATTTTAATCTGCTCTTGTCATTTTTGCTCCACATTCTGGGCATTTAATAGTTGCACAAGGTTTTCCTCTTTTATGTTTTATTTTTGTGTCACATTTAGGACATATACATTCTCCACCTGGACCTGCACCTTCTACTTCCTCAATATTTTCTCCATCATCAACTTCTTTTCTAAATCTTCCTCTTCTTTTCCATCCAAAACCTCTTCCAAATTCTGGTCTATAATAACTTCTTCCTACATCATGAGATTCAATCTGTATTGCAGTATAATTCAAGGCAGAAATTTTCTCAACTAATTCTTGCTCTAATTTTTTTGTTATTTTATTAGCTTCATCAACTTTAATTTTTGCTGGAAGTTTAATATTAATTTCTGCAAATATCTTGTTTCCTAATTTTTGTGTTTTTAAATTTTTTAATTCTATTTTCTGTTTTTTGATAATGTCTTTAATCTTTTTTTCTATTTCTTCTCCTGCACTTGTTCCTAATAAAGAATCAGTTGTTTCTTTTCCCAATTTAAAAGCTTCTTTTAAAATATAAATTCCAACTATCAATGCTAATACAGAATCTATATTATTATAATATTTAATTAAAAATAATCCAAGAAATATTCCGGCAGATACTAACAAATCAATTCTTGAATGAATGCCATCAGATACTAAACTTACTGAATTATTCTTTTTACCATAATAAATTTTAACATAAGACATTATTCCATTAGTAGCTGCAGAAATTCCCATAATTATAAATGCTAATATGTTTATAGATAATATTTTATCAGAAAAAAAACCAATTATTGCTTCATAAATAATCCACAATCCAGATATAAAAATAATTATAGTTATTATAAATCCTGAGATAACTTCTGCTTTTTCATGTCCATAAGGATGTTCTTTATCTGCAGGTTTTTCAGCTGCTTTTATTCCAATATAACCTATGCTTGATGCTATAACATCTGTTGCTGAATTAATCCCATCTGCAAGAATTGCTGCAGAATTTGAAATCAAACCCACAATTACCTTGCCAACAACTAAGAAAAAATTAACAATTACTGCAAGTAAAACTATTATTCTTGTCTTCATTTAAAACTCTTTTCTTATTTATCTGAAGTTTTTTGGGTTTTTAATTGTTTCAATCTTTCTTCTATTTCTTTCATTTCTTCTTTAAGATATTTTAATTCATCTTGAAGAAATGCTTTTTCATCAGCTGTTGATTCTCGAATTACTGGTATTGTTCTTGTTTCTTGTGCAACTGATGCAAATCTTTGTCTGAAACCAAATCCTCTTTCAAATCCACGTCTAATTCCAAATCCTCTTCTAAATCTTCCACCACCTCTAAAACCTACTCCTGTTTCTGTAAAACCAGGTCTATTATTTCCAGCACAATATCCCATTGCTCTTCCAGTCATTGGTCCTTGTCCTTGTGGTCCAGTTCTATCTCCATAAGGCATTTTGATTTTCTCCTGCCTTTTCAGGCAAATTTATTTAATTTTTTAATGAATGTATATTCATTATTATATTATGAATTGGTATTCAATACTTTATAAATGTTTCTATTTTGCTTATAGAATTTATAAAAAGTTAATGATATCTAAGAATTAGTCTATATCTGTTAAACACCAACCAGCATAGGCTTTAGCCATCTCATCTTTTGATCTCCAAACAGTAAATACTTCTTCTCTTCTAGGATGAACTTCTTTTTTCATGTTGGGATTCATTTGTCTTCTATTAATAGTTCTGAGATAATATTCTTCTCCTTCACTATTTCCATATGTTTTATCTTTAATATCTATAATCTCTACTTTAAACACATTTCCCATTTCATGATATAACTTTACATCTCCGATGTTTCCCTCTAATCCCATAAAATTATTTTATTTAATTCTATTTAAAGATTTATATGATTCTATTCATAATATTTTTAAATACAACTTACCAAAAAATAAATGGGAAGTTGTATAGATTTAAGAGATCAAATGAATAATGAATCATTAGTTCAAGATGCTTTTTCTAAACTTGTTAGCGGTGGAAAAGCAGGTTATAAAACAGTTATAGATAAAACACCTAGGAAAATTAACTGTGGTAATTGTAATCATATGCTAACTGGAGATGAAAAATTTTGCCCAGAATGTGGCAACAAAATTAGCAAAGAAGAAAATTATGAAAAAAAAGAATCTACAGAAAATAAAAAAGATTACAAAGATTTAACTAATCTTAATAATTAGTATTTTAATCTCTCAATAATTCTCATTAATCTTTCTTTTTTTTACTGATTATCTTCTAAATTCTCTCTTTTTATTGGTTTTGTGGCAGGTTCATATAATTGACATTTATTTATATATACTCTATTAATAATTATAATTCCTCTCCCATCACACCTATAAGCATTTTCATATATAGAATATTTTGAACAAATTGAACTTATATTTTATTTCATTTTATTCTGTATTATAAGGAATAGTATCTATAAAATCTTTATTGTTTTCTAATATTTTATCAGTTATTTTCTTTCCCATAAATCTTATTCCAGCATCATAAAATTTTAGTTTTTTAATTTTTTCCCAAGCTTGTTTTTTATTATAAAACTCTCTGTATCTTTTAATAAAAGAATTAAACATTTTTCTTGGAGATTTTCCTTTTTCTTTTATAATTGGAAAAAAACCACTCCAATGTTTCCATTTTTCAGGATTTTTAAAAGGATTTATATAATTTAAAAATGCATTTTTTTCTTTTATTTCTTTAAACAAAGGACTTCCAGGCAATGGAGTTAAAAAGAAATTTTGAAAACCATCTATTCCTTTATGATATTCATTGCCTTCTCCATTATCAATATACATTCCATGAACTCTTATTCCATATTTATGTGCATTTTCTATTGCTTTATTAGCATATTCTATTTCGCTTTTTTTATTCCATTTATTTAATTCTTCTTGGTTTGTAGATTCTAATCCAAAAAACACCCATGCTACTCCAGCTTTTGCAGCAAGTTTAACAAATTCTTCATCTTTTGCAAAATGTTCTGCTCTTGCTTGTAAAAAGAATTTTGTTTTAATTCCCTCTGATATTTTTCTTTCTAAAAGCTCTCTTGTTCTTTTTTTATTTTCTGAAAAATTATCGTCAACAAAAAAAATTCTTCTAAATCTTCTCATAGTTCCATCAATAGTTCTTTTTTCCCATTGTTTTAATTCTTTTATTACTAAATCAGTATCTCGATATCTATATTTTCTTCCATTCATTCCAACTACAGAACAAAAATAACAATTGTGTGGGCATCCTCTTGATGTTTGTATTGGAATAGAAACTAACATATGATGGTTTTTTACAATTGAAAAATCAGGAATAGGCAAAGTATTCAAATCTCTAATTCTTTCTCCTTGAACAATTCCTTCTAGATTATTATCCTCAATTACCTTGTCAATAATAGATTCAGCTTCTCTTTTAACAACAATATCTCCTCTTCCATAATTCAAAGCCTCTTCTGGCAAGAATGTTGGATGAAATCCTCCATAAATTAATTTTTTTTCAGGAAAATTTTCTTTTAATTTTCTACCTATTTGATATCCTCTATAAGCAGTGGGGGTTATCATAGAAATACCAACAACATCATATCCTGATAAACCATAATTAAGAGTGAGATTCTCATTAATAACCGTTACATTATGCCCTTTTTGTTTTAATATTGTTCCAATACTTATATTTCCCAATCCTAGCCATATATGTTTTTTTCTCATTCCTTCATATAAATCATCATTTGTTTTTGGTTCAATTAGAGCAATTTTCTTTGCCTTTACCATTTAAAATTTCATAGAATAAACTTTATTAATATATGTTTTTTTAGATGTATATGAAAGAAAAAATAATATCTTTATTATCAAAACAAATAAAAATCCCAAAACAACAAATTGAAAATTTAATAGAAATTCCTCCAAACCCAAGATTTGGAGATTATGCTTTTCCATGTTTTGTTTTGTCTAAAAAATTTAAAAAAAATCCAAATGAAATAGCAAAAAATTTAAAACAAAAATTAGATAAAAATTTACCAAGAGAAATAGATGAAATAATTGTCGTTGGCCCATATCTTAATTTTTTCATAAATAAAAAAATCTTTGCTAAAAATACAATAAAAGAAATTTTAAAACAAAAAAATAAATATGGAAAATTAAATATTGGTAAAAGAAAAAAAGCTTTGATTGAACACACATCTATAAATCCAAATGCTTCTCCTCATGTTGGAAGAGCAAGAAATGCAATATTGGGTGATTCTATAACAAGAATTTTATCTTTTATTGGTTATAATCCAGAGACACATTATTATGTTAATGATGTTTCAAAACAAATTGCAATGTTAGTTTTAGCAGAAGCAGAAAATTTGCCTTTTGAAAAAATGCTAAAAACTTATTCAAAAATTTCAAAAGAAGTAGAAAAAAACCCTTCAAAAGAAAAACAAGTTTTTGAATTATTAAATAAATTTGAAAAAAAAGATAAAGAAACAAGACAAAAATTCAAAAAAATTGTAGATACCTGTATTAATGGGCAAGAAAAAATATTAGAAAATTTAGGTATTAAATATGATTCTTTTGATTATGAATCTAAATATTTGGGAAAAACAAAAAAAATTCTTAAAAAATTAGAGAAAACAGGAAGATTATTCAAAGATAAACATGGAAGACATATTTTAAATCAGGAAAATACTAAATTAGAAAAAATGATGAAATCTCCTGTTTGGGTTTTAACCCGTGGAGACAGAACAGGATTATATCCTTTAAGAGATATTGCATATACAATTGATAAATTAAAAATAGCAAAGAAAAATATAATAATTTTGGGAGAAGACCATAAACTTTATTTTTTACAATTAAAACAAGCATTAAATCTCTTAGGTTTTAAATCCCCAGAAGCAATACATTACGCTTTTGTTTTGATTCAAGATTCAAATTTAAAAAAAGATAAAAATAATATAAGTAAAAATAAAAAAATGTCAACAAGAAAAGGAAATGTAATCTTATTAGAAGATTTTCTAAAAAAAGCAATTCATAAAGCAAGCATAGAAATTAAAAAAAGACATACAAAAGGAGACCCTAAAAAAGTCGCAATCGCTGCTGTTAAATATAGTATTTTAAAAAACAATGCAAATAAACAAATAATTTTTAATTTAAATGAAGCATTAAGTTTTGAAGGAGATACAGGACCCTATTTATTATATGGTTATGCACGAGCATCAAGTATTATTAAAAAATCTAAAAAACACATTACTAACAAATTAAAAATTAGTTTATTAAAACCAAATGAAATAAAACTTATTAAAAAATTAGCAAAATTTCCAGAAATAGTTGAAAATGCGTCTCAAAAATATGATCCAAGTTTAATTGCAAATTATTCTTTTCAATTAGTTCAAATTTTTAATGAATTTTATCATTCTTGTCCTGTAATTGGAGATAAAAATGAAAATTTTAGATTAGTTCTAGTTCAATCTTTTAAACATGTTCTTAAAAATTCTTTAAATTTATTGGGAATAGAAACCTTAGAAGAAATGTAATGTTATTCTTAATTTTTACACCTATTTTATTAAATATTAGATTTAATATTGTTCTTAGAAATTAATTCATAGTTATAATAATAAACAGAATACTTAGAATTATTTTAATTAAACTATTTAAACCCTTAGAGATTATTTGGTTGTAGAACTATTAATTATTTACATTTCTTACTACAAAATATAGATTAAATTATTAATAACAGCAATATAATTTAAGCCTCCAAATCCATAAATAGCTAATTTAGAAAATCCATTTTGTTTATTCTTTTCAAATATATTCTCTACTTCTGCTGTACCTAATGGTATTAAAGATTCTTGTGCACAACCATGCGCTATTAATCCATTAGTCATTCCAAAATTATTAGCTAAATAACTAATAATTATATTTCCTTCATATATTTCTAAATGAGAATTTCCACTGTAATTTAATCCATAATAACTTGTTATTTTATCTAATAAAATACCTGCTGTTAAAAATAAAATTGGAATCTTATTTTCATTAACTTTTTTTCTGACAAAATCTGCACTCTCACTTATTTTTTCAATGAGGTTATGCATATTTAACATAAGAATATAAACTATAATAATTTTTCGTTTTTTTAATAAAATTAAAAAAAATTTATTTTGCGAAATACTTATATACTCTAAAATATATATTATTACATATTTAAAAAGGAGGTTTAAATGGCAAAAAAAGGAAAATTTAAACTACTCAACTTTTTGTTATGGCTAACAGGAGTAATAGTATCTTTAGCAGTAGGTAATGCTCTAATTGTCGGAACTTTGACTGTTCCATATTTAGATCAAGTGCCTTATCTAATGGCTATAGCTGGATGGGTAGTTATAATAGCTACAGTTGTAAGTGTAATCATGGCAATTCTTGATTATGCAAAATAAAATAATCTTTTATTATTTTTATTAATTTTTTAAATTTATTAGTTAATAATATATAATTTTTTGAGTTTATTAATTAAAGGGCGTGTCTAAAAAATAATTCTATAAAGGGGTTTTACTTCAGTTAAATAATTA
>CAZPQF010000005.1:21760-22469 GCA_964588735.1 Candidatus Woesearchaeota archaeon | reverse complement strand
CCTACAATAGGAATTTTAACAGCAACCCTCCTAGAAATAAGCATCATAGTATTATTTTCAAGGCAGATTAAAAAATTAAAATTCAGAAAAGAAATTTCAACTATTGGATTAATAATTCTTGGATTTTTAATTATTTTTGAGATTATATGAAAATAAGCGATACGCCCTGCTGAAAGCAGACGTTTTATTCCAAATCAAGATATGTAGACAAAAATAGAAAGTTTTATAAAGATGTAGACCTAATATATATAAAAAATGTATATAGAAAGAAGAAAATCAAAAGGTAAAATAAAATATTTTTTAGCACATTCCTTTAGAGAGGGGAATAAGATTCATAAGATAAGGAAATTATTAGGATCTAATCTGCCCGAAAAAATTTTAAAAGAAAGAATAGAAAAAACTAAACAATTAATTTTAGAAGAGATTAGTAAATATAAGATAATTAAAGATCCGCTTCATGATAAAACCTCTAAAGAAGAGATAGAATTTATTAAAAGATTACAGACAGAAGCCAACCTAAAAGTCATTCACTTATCTGAAGCTGAATGGAAGAAATTTTCAGAGATTTTTAGTTATAATACTAATGCTATAGAAGGAAGCGATCTTACACTAAAAGAAACTAAGGCTGTAATAGAAAAAGGAGCCTGGCCTATTAAAAAATCCAAGGAAGATATTGCTGAGACATTAGGAGTAAATGAAGCAATTGATT
>CAZPQF010000005.1:13181-21750 GCA_964588735.1 Candidatus Woesearchaeota archaeon | reverse complement strand
GAACATATTTCTCTGGAACTAATTAAAAAAATCCATTCTATTGTTTTTAAAAACTCTAAGAATTTTGCAGGAGAATTTAGAAAATCTGGACAAGAAGTTGTTGTTAGAACATCTACAGGAGTTATAATCCATGAAGGAGCTCCATCATCAAGAGTCAATTCATTGCTTAAAGAACTAATAAATTGGTATAATAATCATAAAAAAGAATACCCTGCCATACTTTTAGCAGCAGTTATTCATAATCAGTTTGAAAATATACATCCTTTTGCAGATGGTAATGGCAGAGTAGGAAGAATACTTCTAAATAATATTTTATTAAAAAATGGCTTGCCTCCAATAAATATTGATTTAAAAAATCAAAGAGAATATTATCAGAGTTTGCAATCTTATGAAAAGCAAGGAAATATAAGACCAACAATAGAATTAATTCTTAAGGAATATAAAAGTCTTAAGAAGATTGTTAAATAGTTCTAATAATGTAGACATTTTTGTAGACAAATTATGTGATGTAGACACATATTAATCCCTGCTTATATCACTTGCGATACATGCCCCTACTGAATCTGTTTTGAAAGTGATAGGAGCGCGGAAATGCACAAAAGAGCATTTTGGTGCGGTTTTCCAGAGGAGATTGAAGTATTCCATAAAACCTTTGGCTGCTTTTTCGCTTTTGATTAATGTTATTAAAATTTCACTCCCAAAAATTATTTGAATAACGTTGTTTCTATAAATTTTAATAGCAGTCGGAAAATTAAATTGAGATTTAAGGTATTTTATTTCCATAAATTTATATCCTTCTTTTTCCCCCAAGTTTTTCATCATATATTATCTTTAATTTTAATTTTTCTCAAATCCTCTTTTAATTCTGGAAGAATTTGTTGTATTTTCTGTTCTTTTTCTTTTAAAATTGGAAGATTAAGTCCATTAACTACTCCAATACCTTACCTTACAAATATTCTAAATGATATATTCTTTAAACCTGGAAAAAGACCTCTTCTTCAGGCGAAGCCATTAAAATCTTTTTTTCTATTTTCATATTTTTCTAAACATTTTTCACTACAAAAGTGAAAGTTAAATAAGAGGAACTTTCTTTTATCTACTGAGCAATTTTTACAGATAGGTTTTCCACAATTTTTACAGAGATGAATGTGACTATTACAAAATATCTTTTTACAAAATTCGCAATAAAATAGGTTTCTTCTAGAATTACCACATATAAAACATTTACTTAAAGTATTATTTATCTCAAATATCTCCTTTAATCCTTCTACAAAAGATATTAAATATCCTTTTTTTCCTATAGAAAATCTGATCTCCCATTTTGGGATATTAGCAGAATTCATTCCCAAGATATCTATGTCCTTTCTTTCAACCTCACAATTCTTCTCATAATAAACATTATTTTTGCCATAATACCCAACTTTTTTTGAATTATTAGAGATAACTTTATTTAAACAAATTGTCTTTAATCTTAATTCGCTTAATTTTGGCTTTTCAATATTTATCCTAACTCCATCTAATTTATTTATCTCTCTTAAATCACCCCCAAGAATATCAATAATATCTTCACTTAACCTATTTCCATTTTGACAGTTTATAAACATAAAATCTTGCTTGTCTATCTTGTAAATAGGCCCTATACTGGTCTTAAAGCTTTTTTTAATTTCATACTCAAGAAAAAAACTAGGTTCAAAATTTAGGATAATTGAATTTATTTTTACCAAATCTCGTTTTAGATTTTTTATTTTTTTAAAGTAATCTTTATTTAATAAGTCCAATATCTGCTCTTTATTAGAATGTGGGTAGGAAACATTAATCTTTATAGCCCCCTTATCTTTAAAAATTCCAGAACCAACTTTCTTTATTAATTGATTTAATTTTTTTCTGTTAATTAGTTCTATATTAATAATATTTTTATCTCTTTTATAGATTTCTTCTGCATATTCTTTAGCCTCTTTGCTAAACTCTCCTGTAGTGATTACTATCCCTTTTTTACTTCCACTATATCTATGCATACTCAAAGCAGAATGAAGTTTTTGTATTACTGGACGTCCAACAAGTGCTTTTTGAAATTTACATTCTACAATTACTAATAATTTTCTATCCTTATCGTCTTGTTCCATAATGATATCTTTACCTTTGTCCCTTGAGAAATTTGTTACTTTGACTTTTTTATATCCTAGTTTTCTAAATAAATCTGCCATAAACTCCTCAAATTGATAAGGAGACATTTCTCTGTTGTACTCATATATTTTTAATGGATCCGATTTTCCTAGTGAATAATGTTTAGTACTTTTATCTTTGAAGGCATTTGACATTTTTTGAATGTCTTTCATGTATCCTTTGAAAGTTTTACGTCTTCCCATGAATTTTTTAAGTTTTATATAATTTTAAATTTAACTAAAGATTAAGTTGTCAGATTAAGGCCAAATATCTCCATAACTTAATTGAACTAATTTGGGAATAAATAATAGATTAGTATTAGTACCTCAACAACTATTGGATTAATAATTCTTGGATTTTTAATAATTTTTGAAGTTATATGAAAATAAGTGATATGCCCCTACTGAGAGCAGTATGTCTCTGAACAAATCAGAGATTTTGAAATCCACCAAATTCATCAAAAACATAATACGCCCCTGCTGGGATTTGAACCCAGGTCACAGCCGTGAAAAGGCTGCATACTTGGCCACTGTACTACAGGGGCAATTAAAACACAATGTATAAATAAAATTAATAAAAATAGTTTAAAAAGCTATCTAAATAAAAATAAGTGTTCATAGATTATTATAGATTAACATTTCTAACATATTTTCCGACTATTGGAACTTCTTTTTTATCACCACTTATTGCATATATCCAACTTATTATCCATAAAATTACTCCTATAATATATATTACTGCTCCAACTATCCATCCTAATATAGGAACTATCATAACTGCCCAAGCAATAACAAATACAATAAAAACCACTAAACTTTGTTTAGCATAAAATATTACATATTCATCGTCTTTTTTTATTAACAAAGTTATGATAAATCCAATTATACTAAGAAAAGTTGCTATAAACGCCCAAAATTTCTTGTCGTCTTGTCCTCTTTTTTTATTTTGTTTTTTCTTTGCCATGTTTATTATAATTTAATTTTATATTTAAATCTGTCTATTTATTAAATCCTATGCTCTAAATATAATTTAGAACGTCTTTTACCCCCATAAAAAATATAATCTCTATTATTATAGATATTAACTTATGATTTATCTTGATTTTCAATATTTATGGTCTTGATTACTTCTAATTCTGTAAAATTTACTTGAAAATTTTCTTAATGAAATTAATTTTTCATATAATTTTTTCTTTAGATTATTAATTTTATTTATTATATTTCTAATTTATTAATAATCTATGATTCTTTAAGGTTTTTTAAGTTATGTTTAATATATTACAATAGTTGAGCTCTAACTTATTGAACCTTCACCAATATATTATTATTTTTATTTTTTATTATTTCAAATTCAAAGCAGGCGAATGTAAAATGAGCCTGCGCGGCACTAAAAATTCTGATGAATTTTGGTGACTTCAACTCTTACGAGATTAAAGTATTTGAACCTGCTCCTGTTCAAATCCACAATTATAAAATGAGCCTGCGCGGATTTGAACCGCGGACCCCCAGCTTTCTTAGAGACTTATTTTGCTCTTTCTTATTAATAGAGCAAATAAACAATCCATCGCGAATTGCTGTCATATAAGACTGGTGCTCTAACCTGGCTGAGCTACAGGCTCATTTTGAGTGTAGCGTTTCTGATTAACCCTTATCTAAGCTATTCGTTATCCTAAACTGTAGCGATTGTGACTCTCAAGCCAATGATAATTAACTCAATGTCTGAGGGTTTATAAGGGATACCCTTATCAGATCTACAAGCCCATTTATGAACCTGTAAGTATTTTTTTATTTATAAATCTTGTGAGAATTAATGTCTAGTAGAAAGAATTTCTATTAATCTAGAAGTAGAATCATCAAAAGGCGTTCTTAAATAAACCCTGTCATAATGATAGACCGGTTCCCCTTTATCACGATATGGATGATAATTTTCATATATTTTTAATAAAGTTGTTTCATCTAATTCAATATCTGCAACAATTTCCCCCCTATATCTTTTTCCCAACAAGGATTCCTAATGCTCTATTAAAATATGTTCGGGGATATCGAGGATAGCTTAAAATTCCTCCCCCATGATCATCATTTCCTCGAATAAATCCTATAAGCATCTCATCTGGGACAAAAATAGAATTCAAAGTAAAATGATCAAAACCCTTAAAATCGTAAGGATCTGGCTCAATAGTTTTAATATGAAAAGCTCTAACCATCTTTTAATATCCTCATAAAATTATTTAAACTTTATTGTAATTATAAAATCATGTTAATCGGACTTGTAGGAAAACCAAATGTAGGAAAATCAACATTTTTTAAGGCAGCCACTTTAGCAGAAATAACCATAGCAAATTATCCTTTTGCAACAATAAAACCAAATCATGGAATAGGTTATGTTAAAATTGACTGTATTGATAAAGAATTTGGAAAACAATGCAATCCAAGAGAAGGTTATTGTATAAATCATAAAAGATTTGTTCCAATAGAAATAGTAGATGTTGCTGGATTAGTTAAAGGAGCTCATAAAGGAAAAGGATTAGGAAATCAATTTTTAGATGATTTAAGAGAAGCAGATTTATTTATACACATAGTGGATGCGTCTGGTGAAACAGACGAAGAAGGAAAACCCATAGAAGGATATTATCCTGGTGATGATATTGAAATGTTAGAAGAAGAATTAGATTTTTGGTTTTTAGGAATTTTAAAAAAAATATGGAAAAGTTTTGCAAAAACAATACAAATTCAGAATAAAAAATTTTCAGAAGAAATTGCAAGACAATTTTCTGGTTTAAAAATTACAGAAAAACAAGTTAAAAAGACAATAAGAAAAACAGGACTTAATGAAGAAAAACCTGATGCATGGACAGAAGAAGATTTATTTTTATTTGCAAAAACCCTGAGGGGTATAAGCAAACCAATGATTATTGCAATGAATAAAACTGATACTGAAGAAGGTAAAAAAAATTATGAAAAAATAAAACAAGAATTTCCAGAATATATTGTAATGCCTTGTTCTGCTGATTCTGAGTTAGCATTAAGAGAAGCAGCAAAAGCTGATTTAATTGAATATATTCCTGGAGAAAAAAATTTTAAAATTAAACCCGAAGCAAAAGAAAAATTAAGTGACAAACAATTACAAGCATTAGAAAATATAAAAAAGAATGTTCTAGATGTTTATGAACAAGGAACAGGTATTCAAGCAATTTTAAATTATGCGGTTTTTGATTTATTAAAATATATTGCAGTATTTCCAGCAGGAACAAATAAATTAACAGATAGCAAAGGAAATATTTTGCCAGATTGTTTTTTAATGCCTCCAGACTCAACAACTTTAGATTTTGCATATAAAATTCACAAAGATATAGGTGATAATTTTGTCAAGGCAATAGATGTCAGAACAAAAAAACCTGTTGGAAAAGATCATGAATTAAAACATCGTGATGGCATTGAGATTATGACGCATTAAGAGATTATTAATCTTTATTTTTATTTTAAAACATCTAAAATATCTTTAGTAACTTTTTTTATTGGCTGTTTGCCATTAATTCTTACAGACTTATAATGTAAAAGAATACTTTCTGTGGTTTTGTGATAAATATCTAATCTATTTTGAATAGCTTCTTTTGTATCATCAGCTCTTTTAAATAATTCTCCGCCACATAAATCACAGAGATTATCTTTTTTAGGAGGATTAATTAATTCATTATAAACTGTTTTACAACCCTTGCAAGTTAATCTATAAGCCAATCTTTTAATTGCTTCTTCATTAGAAATATAAATCTCAATCGCTTTATCAATATCTGTTATTCTATCTAAAGCTTTGGCTTGTACAATATTTCTTGGATAACCATCAAGAATAAATCCATCTAATCCATCTATTTTGTCCTTTAAAAGGCCTAAAATAACTTTATCAGGGACTAAATTTCCTTTATCAACTCTATATTTTTTAATTATATCTGGCCTTTCTCTTAATAAATCTCCAGTAGATATATGCTCTATTCCCAGTTTTTTAGAAACAATTTTAGCTTGAGTTCCTTTTCCACTTCCTTGTGGTCCAATAAATAATAGTCTCATAAAAATTTATAAGTTTGAGAGTTTTTAAATATTTATGAATAAAGAGAATGGCAAGAATAAACCAGTAAATAAAGTAGAAAAATTAGCAAGAAAATTGTCTAAATCTCTTAGACCATATTGTAAAAAAATTAAAATTGCAGGAAGTATTCGCAGAAAAGAACCAAATCCACAAGATATTGATATTGTTTTAATTCCGAAAGATAAAGAAAAATTGGAAAATTTTCTTAAGAAAAAAGGAAAGTATCTGCAAGGAGGAGAACATGAATCTACATGGAGAATTGAAGGGGTTAAAGTTGAATTATATTACACCACTTTGGAGGAGTGGGGAGCTGCTTTATTGGCATATTCTGGAAAAAAAGGCTCTAATATTGGACTTCGTAAAATTGCCAAAGAAAAAGGGTTTAAATTAAACAATCATGGATTATTTAAAGGAAAAAAGAAAATTGCAGGAAAAACAGAAAAAAGCATCTACAAAGCTCTAAAAAGACCTTATAAGACTCCTAAAAAAAGATAAAATTTAATATATCTGGACAAGTAATTCTAATTTACATCCTGCTTCTTCAAATTTTTAAATTAAATTTTGATATTATTCATTAGTTAATTCGTTCCCATATATAAATCCAAACAACATTTTATTATCTTTAATTCTTTTCAGCATATATATTTTTCTAGAAAACTGCCCTATATATTCTATTGCTTTTTTAAGTTTAGCCAGATTTATATTTTCTAGCTCTGATGACTTTGATAAAATATAAAAAACACTATGTTTTATATTTACCATAAATAAACTCTAAATGATTCATTTAAATATTTAATCATGATAATAAATATTAAAGTAAAACCAAATTCTAAAAAACAAAAAAAAATTAATAATAAAAATTATATTATAAATTTAAAATAATTTCCTGAGAAAAATAAAGCAAATATTGAATTAATTAAATTATTGAAAAGATATTTTCCTAATTCAAATAATATAAAAATTAAATCAGGACAAACATCCAGGAAAAAAGTTGTTGAGGTTGAATGAATAAAAAAATTATCACTCAAGACTGACATTAGGTTAAAAAATTAATAACAAAAATGATATGATACCTTAGGTTCAACCTATATAAAGATAGAGCTCAACATTAATTGTAGAGCATAACTTAAATTAGATTGAATTATCAACAATAAATTATACCTACGATAGCAGACAATTAATCATATAATTAATTTTATATATCTGTATTATAATAATCTAATATAATGAAATACACTTTCGCTCCAGAAATACAAAAAAAAGCAGAAGAAATTTCTATTCTATTATTTCCACATATTAAAATAGAACATGTTAAATGTTTTAAGAGTCAGGGAAGTTCTACAAAAAGAACTATTGCTCGCTGCCATGCAATGGGAAAAATAATGCAAAAAGCATTAGACAGAAAAACAAGTTTTTATGTTTTAGAATTTTTATCTGAGAGATTTGATAAACTTAGTGAAGAAGATAAAATTAAAACAATCATACACGAACTAATGCATATTCCAAAATCTTTTGGAGGAGGATTTAAACATCACAATCATGTCACAGAAAAAAATGTCAAAAAGATGTATAATTATTATCTCGCCTGCAAAAAATTAAATTTAGAACCTGAAACATCAAAAGAAGTTAACGCATAAGACAATTAAAAAATGAACCTTAAAATTAAATTAAACAATAAAATATTAAATATACAAAATATACATATTTGTTCCCCTATTGAAAAACTCATTGGTTTAATGTTTAAAAATAAAGAAAAAGCATATCCTTTATTGTTTAAATTTTCTAAACCAACTAAAATGCCGATACATTCTTTTTTTGTTAGATTTCCCTTTTTAGCAATATGGTTCGACGACAAAAATAAAATAATTGATTATAAATTAGTTTTTCCAAATTCATTAAAAATCACCCCAAAACAAAATTTCTCGTCGCTAATAGAAATACCTCTTAATGAGAAGCATAACCGCATAATAGAATTTCTCGTCGAGCAGAGAAAGGTTTAAATACTCTTTTGATTTAAAATAAGCATAAATAAAAAAAGGAGGTTAAAAATATGGGAAAAATAATCAAGAAAGATGTAGTTAAGAGAAAACCTGGACATTTGTATTATGTTGATGGAAAAGGAAATGTATGTGAAGCAAAAATGTCAAGAGGCGGTAAAAAGAAAAAATCCAAAAAGAAAACTGTAAAGAAAAAGACTATTAAGAAAAAAACAACCAAAAAGAAAGCGAAGAAAAAAACAACCAAAAAGAAACGAAGATAATTTTAATTTATTTTTATTTTTTATTCATTAATTTTATATACTTATTTTGTGTTTTTAGTTTATGTC
>CAZPQF010000005.1:0-13171 GCA_964588735.1 Candidatus Woesearchaeota archaeon | reverse complement strand
TAAAAAGAAGAAAAAGAAAAAAGCTGCAAAGAAAAAACCTGCTAAAAAGAAAAAAGCTGTAAAAAAGAAAAAAAAGAAAAGATAGTCATATTCTAATTTATTTTTTATTTTTATTTTATTATATTTTTTTAGTTAAAGTAATTATATCGTGCTTGTTTTATTTGTAGCTTAATTACTCCAAACTGGACCTTGTCACAATTTTCTTCTAAGAATTTATAAGGAATACAAAGATTTTAGTTTTTTGTTAATAGGTTTATTTATTCTGCGTCAGCAGAGAATTTTGTATTAATTAATTTTATATATTGTTCTTGTTTGTTACTATTTAAAAGTTAATCCAAAATTAAATAATAAAACTTTTAGAATAACAAAAATTGCAAGTATATCAATTAATAAAAATCAGTATATAAAATTAATTAAAAAAGATAAATCTCTAATAGAACAACAAAATAAGATTAATATAAAACAAATTAAGGCATATAATTTATCAAAATAAAAATATAAAAAATAATTTTATATTTTTTAATACTTAAAATTTATAAATAAGCTCTATTTTGTATTTTTATGAAAGCTATTTTATTATGTGCAGGTTATGCAACTCGTTTGTATCCTCTTACAAAAAACCAACCAAAAGCATTATTGCCAATCAAAAACAAACCATTGATAAACTATATTGCTGAAAAAATAGAAAAATGTGAAGAAATTGATGAAATTTTTATTATAACAAATGAGAAATTTTATATGAATTTTGTCTGGTGGTTAAAAAATAATAATGAAAAATTTTCAAAGAAAATTGAAATTTTAAATGATAACACAATAAGTAATGAAGATAGGCTTGGAGGAATTGGAGATTTATGGTATGCTGTAGAAAAGAAAAAGATTAATGATGATATAATGGTTGTATTAGGGGATAATTTATTTACTTTTGATTTAAATAAAATTATTGATTTTTTTTCAGAAAAAAAAGCAACTGTTCTTGGTTTATATGATGTTAAAAATTTAGAAGATGCAAAAAGATTTGGAATTGTTTCTATTGATGAGAATAATAAAATAATTGATTTCCAAGAAAAACCAGAAAATCCTAAATCAACTCTTGCTTCTATTGGTATTTATTTTTATACAAAAGAAGATTTAAAACAATTAGAAAAATATATGAAAACAGATAATCAAAAAGATTGTCCTGGATATTTTCCTGAATATTTAAGAAAGAATCAGAATATATATGCTATTAAATTAGATGGGATATGGTTTGATATAGGAACTAAGCAGTCTTATGAGGAAGTTAATAAAATTTGGAATGGAGCTAATTAATACAAGAATAAATAAAAAATGAAAGCAATAATTCTATGCGGAGGATATGCCACAAGATTACAGCCTATTACCTTAAATTTTCCAAAACATTTATTAGAAATTAATAAAAAACCAATACTTGAATATATTTATGAGGATACAAAAAACATACAAGAAATAGATGAATTTATTATAATAACCAATAATAAATTTTTTAATTTATTTGAAAAATGGGCAAAATCCAAAGAAAATCAATACAACAAAATAAAAATTATTAATGATTTAACCAATACTAATGAAGAGAGACTTGGTGGAATCGGTGATTTAAATTTTGTTATTAATAAATTAAATATAAATGATGATTTACTGATAATTTGCGGGGATAATTTTTTTGAATTTTCATTAAAAGATTTTGTTGAATTTTCTAAAAAGCATAATAAGCCATCTATTGCTTTATATAATATTAAAGAAAAAAACAAGGCAAAAAGATTTGGAGTAGTTCATATTAAAGATAATTTATTAGATGAATTTCATGAAAAACCAAAAAATCCTAAATCAAGTTTAATAAGTACAGGAATTTATTATTTTCCAAAATCTTATATTTCTTATATAAAAGAATATATGAAAACAAACAAAAATAAAGAAGGTGTTGGTTATTTAATTTTAGATTTATATCCTAAAGACAAGGTATATACTTTTATATTCAAAAAACCTTGGTATGATGTTGGAACAGTTCAACAATATAAAGAACTTCAAGAAAAATATAAAGATAAATAAATTTAGACCCCTATAAATAAAATGAGTTTAATATTAGGAATAGAATCTACAGCACATACATTTGGAATTGGAATAGTGCGGGATGGAAAGATTTTATGTAATGTTAAAGATAGTTATACAACAAAAAAAGGAGGAATAATCCCTCTTGAAGCAGCAAAACATCATGAACAAGTACAAGAAAAAATTTTAAAACAAGCATTAAAAAATGCAAAAATAAAAATTGAAGATATTGATGCTGTTGCTTTTTCTCAATCTCCTGGATTAGCACCTTGTTTAATACAGGGAAAAAAATTTGCAAAATATCTTGCAAAAAAATATGCCAAGCCAATTATTCCTGTAAATCATTGTATTGCCCATTTAGAAATTGGAAGAATAACAGGTGCAAAAGACCCTGTTCTACTTTATGCATCTGGTGCTAATACACAGATTATTGCATATGCAGCTGGAAAATATAGAATATTTGGAGAGACTTTAGATTTGGGTATTGGAAATTTTATTGATACTATTGCAAGAAAATTTGGATTAGGTTTTCCGGGCGGCCCTAAAATACAAAAAATTGCAAATCAAATTAATAATATTAAAAATTCTGAAAAAAAAGAAGAACATTATATTGAACTTCCTTATACTGTAAAGGGAATGGATATGGCTTTTTCTGGAATACAAAATAATTTGATTCAAAAATATAAAACAAAAAAATATAAAATAGAAGATTTAGCTTTTTCTTTACAAGAAACTATATTTGCAATGTTAATAGAAGCAACAGAAAGAGCACTAGCCCATACTGAAAAAAAAGAATTATTATTAGGTGGAGGAGTTGCCTGTAATAATCAGCTTCAGAAAATGTGTAGAATAATGGCTTCTGAAAGAAACCCCAAAATTAAAGTTTTTATTCCTGATAATTCTCTTTTAGTAGACAATGGGACGATGATAGCTTACTTAGGAGAAATAATGTTTAAAAATAAAATATTTATTAAACCATTTACAAAAAAATTTGATAAATTAGATATAAACCCAAAACTAAGAACAGACGACGTGAATATAAAATGGAAAAAAACATAAATATATAAATAATAATTTTTTTATAAAAAATGAGGTATAGAACAGAAATTCTGCAAGATCCTGAAATTCTACATTCTATTTCAAAAACCAATTTTAGAGAGACATTAACAAAAAATCCTTCTCTTCCTTTTCCTTTTATACCTGCAAGCAAAGATTTTTTCAAAGAACAATTTTATTGGGATTCGTTTTTTATTATGCAAGGATTAGCAACAGGAGATGAAAATGATAAAGAAATAATAAAAGGTATGATTGAAAATTTTTTCACAATGATTGATAAATATGGCTATATTCCAAATAGTCATATAAGTTATAATACAAGGAGCCAACCGCCTTTTTTAACTTCAATGGTGCTTTTAAGATATAGATTAGAGCCGAATAAAAAATGGTTATCAAAAGCATATAAAAAAATAATAAAAGAATATTCATATTGGAATAAGAAACCTAAAAAAACATCTATAGGATTAAGCAGATATTATGATAACAAAGATCATCTTGATAAAAAATGGGATATTTCTTATGGTTCTATACAAGAATCAGGTTGGGATAATACACTAAGATTTAGCGGAATTGTAAGTAAAAATGGAAAATATATAGAAAAGAGTCTTGCACACCAAGTTTGTGCTGTAGATTTAAATTCTTTATTATATAAATATGAAAAAGATATGCAAAAAATATCTAAGATTTTAGGAAAATATAAACAAATAGAAAAATGGAAAAATAGAGCAAAAACAAGAAAAAAATTAATTAATAAATATTGCTGGGATAATAAAACAGGGTTGTTTTATGATTATGATTATATCAACAAGAAAAAATTAAAATTTAAAACTTTAGCAAGTTTTTTTCCTCTTTGGACAAAAAATGCAAGTTTAAGACAAGCAAAACTTTTAAGAAAAAATTTAAAATATTTTGAATATGAACACGGACTTACTGCAACTGAAGAAAGTTTAGAACATTGCCATGCACAATGGAGTTATCCAAATGGATGGGCTCCTTTACATTGGATTGTTATACAAGGACTTAGAAATTATGGATTTAAAACAGATGCAAATAGAATAACTTATAAATGGTTAAAAATATGTGCAAAAAATTTTATTGAAAAAAATAGATGGGAAGAAAAAATTTGTGTTGTTGAACATAAAAGAAGAAAAGATGATGCAAGATATAAAGATCAAAAACTAACTAATTGGACAGAGGGTGTTTTTTTATCCTTATATAGTTTAATGAAAAATTGATTATGTGATCTTTACAATAATATATTGAAATAACTTTTATTTTGCATAAATTTTTTTAAACTCGCTCATCCTTGATTTTCAATGGATATTGAAGTACTGTTAAAAGGCAATGTCTGTTTTCCAGCCCTAGTTACTCCTTTTGATAGTCTTAAATCAAACAATGATGCACTTATAAATTATGATGCAATGAACAAACTCGTAAATTATGTCTTAAAAAATGGTGCTGATGGTGTTGTTATTGCAGGTTGTACAGGAAGCTCTTTCACATTATCATCAGACGAACAAGTTAGTTTGGTAAAATATGTCAATAAGAATTTCAGAGATAAAACAGTAGTAATAGGAGGAGATGGAAGCAATCGTACTCAAGAGGCAATAAATTTAGCTCAGAGAATTGAAAAAAAAGCAGGAGTTTATACACACTTATCGATTAATCCTTATGGCAATAAACCAGGACAAAAAGGAATTTATCAGCACTATGAAGAAATTGCAAAAGCAATTAAGGGAAATATTATTTTGTATAATATTCCTTCAAGAACAGGGGGGCAAGGAATCATGCCTGAAACAGTTGCAGAACTAGCCAAATTAAAAAAAATAATTGGAATAAAAGAAGCGTGTGGTGATTTAGAGAGAATTGCTGAAGTAATTAATCGTACGAGAGATAAAGATTTCTTTGTATTATCAGGGGATGATTTTATGACTTATGATATCATGGAGAAAGGTGGTATAGGAACAATATCAGGAGGTGCAAGTATATATCCAAAAAGCATATGTGAAATGGTTCATAATTTTGATATTAATCGTGAATATTCTCAATACTTAAATGAAAAAATGAAAAAATTTTATAATGTCATGTTTAAATTAGAGAGCAATCCCCAACCTGCCCACTATGCTCTAAGAAAAATGGGAATCAATGTAGGAGTTTCAAGACGTCCCATGATAGATATCGAAGATGAAACAAAAGAAAAAGTAGACAAAGTTCTTTTAGATTTAAAGCTTATATAAAGTAACAAATAAAAAAAGCAAACTTTAAAAACCCTCATTTTCTGACATATTTATAAATTCCGATGAATAATTAAATTTAGGAGGAAATCAAATGGATTTCTATTCTATTATTGAAACAGCAAGAAAAACAGGAAAAATTGAAAAAGGAACAAATGAAGTTACAAAAGCAATAGAAAGAGGAACAGCAAAATTTGTTGCTTATGCAGCAGATGTTGAACCAAAAGAAATTGTTCAGCATTTGCCGGTTTTATGTAAAGATAAAAATATAAAATGTGAAGAAGTAGATAGCAAGCAAAAATTAGGAATAGCAGTAGGACTTCCAGTAAGTTGCTCAGCAATTGCAATTATTGAAGCAGGAGATGCAGAAAAAAATCTAAAAGCATTAAAAACTTCAGAAAAAGCAAAAGAACTTGTAAAGCCTAAAACAACAAAAGCACCAGAAAAAACTGAAAAAAAGTCTTTAGAAAAACCCTCTTTAAATGAAACAAAAACAGAAAAAAAATCAACTGAAAAAAAACCTGTTGAAAAAGCTGAAGAAAAAACTGAAAAATAAATTTTAATAATTTAAAATGAAACTTTCAAAAAGAATCTACAATCATTGGATTAAACAAGTATATATGGAAGCTGTTAAGAATATTAAAAGAGAAAATAATTCAGATGAAAAATATAAGCAATATTTACAGACTAGTAGGAGAATGAATAGATTATTATCTAGAATGGAAAGAGAAGATAAACTTGAATTAAGAAGATGTGTTTTTTATAATGCCCTCAACAATGATTTATATGATCTTGCTGAGGCAGGAAATTAAAATGGCTCACCAAAAACAACAAAAAGTTCAGGAAAAAAAACAATCTGGAACAAAAGGCTCTGAAAAATTAGTCACAGCTGAAGGAGTTCCAGCAATAGTAGAAGATATAGTGGGAAGAACAGGATTTAGAGGAGAAATCACACAAGTAAAAGTTAGAGTATTAGATGGAAGGAACAGGGGAAAAATTATGAGAAGAAATGTAAAAGGTCCAATAAAATTAAAAGATACTCTTATATTAAGAGAAACTGAAATAGAAGCCCGAAAAATAAGAAGCAGGGTAACAAAAGGAGCTTATACTTAAAAATGGAAGAAATAGAACCACCTAATTTAGGAGTTGTTAAAATGGATAAACAAAATAAAAAAAATTTGCTTAATATATTGCAAAATGAAAGCCCAGAAATATTAAATATTCCAGTTGGAACTTTAACTAAAAATGGATTAAGAAAAAAAAGAATGAATATGTATAGAGATGAAATAGTTGATTTAATTAAAGAAACTAATTATAAAATAAATAAACTTATGATTCATGAAAATTATTGGGTTGGCAGAGAAAATACAGAGGGTGATATTTTAGTAATTGAATTAAAAAAGAAAAATTATGGGGATATTTAAAATGCCTAAATGTTCATTTTGCAAAGAACAATATGAAAACCCAAAAGGATTAACATTAGTTTTAAATGATGGAACAATCTTATATTTTTGTTCAAGCAAATGCAGAAAAAACTGGAAATTAGGAAGAAAAAGTAAAAAATTAAACTGGATAAAAAAGAAAGAATAAACATAGCATACAATATATTGTAAAATTAAAATTCGTCTTCTTAAGCCCTAAAACCACTAAATATTGATAGCAATATTTTTAAACCTTGTTTCATTTTTTAATATAAGAACTCAGAAACATTTCTATTTTCTGAGAATAAAATCAATTAAATTTTGCTTAAAATTTAACTTAAATTAGTCAAAATGCCAGAAAAAAAACAAACTAAAAAACAAGAAAAATATAGTGCAAAAGATATTAAGGTATTAGAAGGAGTTAGACAGAGGTTTGATGTAATGGAATTAACAAAAAAGATCAAAAAACAGGGAGACATTTTGATTTTATCTTATCAATTAAAGATAAGACCGAGAATTCTTAAATCTGCTATTGATGAAGGAAGAATATTAAGAATTCTTCCCAATATTCAAAAGAGTAAAGCAAGCATTTTAGCAGCATTAAGGACAAATAGAGAAATTAAGATTTTCTCTAAAAAATATGGTATTAATAATATATCTGCAAGAAACTTAATAAAATTAATTAGACAGTGGAATATTGAAATACAGAAAAACCCCCCCTTATTATTAACTAAAAAAGAGCATGATTTAATTATTGGCAGTTTATTAGGAGATGCTAGCATAAGACAAAGAGAAAAAAATTCATGTTTTAGATTTAGTCATTCGTTGAAACAAAAAGAGTATTTTAAATGGAAGTCAAGAATATTAAACAATTTTAACATATCTGAATTTAGAGAGACCAAAAGAAAAATTAAAAATCATTTTATTTATGCAATTGATTTTTCAACAAAAACGCATGCTATTTTTAATTATTATAGAAATTTATTTTATAATGATAGAAGAAAAATAATAACTAAAAATATATTAAATCAATTAAATCCAAGAAGTTTAGCAATTTGGATATGTAATGATGGAAGTTACGATAATAAACAAGGTTATATCGTTCTATGTGCAAATTCTTATAATTTAAAAGAACATAAATTAATGAGGGAATTTTTTAATAAGAAATTTGGATTAAACCCAACAATTGGATTTAGAGATGGAAAACATTATTATTTAAGATTTAAACAAGATGATTCAAAAAGATTAATTGAAATTATAAGACCATTTATTCCAGAGGTTATGGAATATAAAATAGGAGAAAAGGACAATGGTAGAAAAATATGATGCATCTAAAATAAAAATACTGGAAGGGTTAGAGGGGGTACGCAAAAGACCAAGCATGTACATCGGAAACACTGGCAGAGAAGGATTGCATCACTTGGTTTATGAAGTAGTAGATAATGCTGTTGATGAATGTTTAGCAGGAATATGCAATATAATTAAAATTACAATAAATAAAGATAATTCTGTAACAGTAGAAGACAATGGAAGAGGAATTCCAGTAGATATTCATCCAATTTATAAAAAACCAGCAATGGAAATAATTGTTACAAAATTACATGCTGGGGGAAAATTTGATAAAAA
Source organism: Candidatus Woesearchaeota archaeon (assembly GCA_964588735.1). Lineage (GTDB taxonomy): Archaea > Nanobdellota > Nanobdellia > Pacearchaeales > GW2011-AR1 > CAZPQF01. Next base: position 4,770 of record CAZPQF010000005.1, on the reverse strand, counting down.
AGCATATATGATTTCTGGAGGACTGCATGGTGTTGGAATTTCTGTTGTTTCTGCTTTATCAAAAAAAATGGGTGTTGAAGTATATAAAAATGGAAAAATATACAAACAAAATTATAAAATAGGAAAACCTTTGGATAAGGTTAAAGTAACTGGAAAATGCAACCCAGGAATAACAGGAACAAAAATAACTTTTACTCCAGATGATTCTATTTTTTCAACATCTGATTTTGATTTTTCAGTTTTATCTACAAGATTAAAAGAAATTGCTTTTTTAAATGCAGGACTTAAAATAATTTTAAAAGATGAAAGAACTGGAAAAAAACAAGATTTTCATTATGCTGGTGGTTTAATGGAATTTGTAAAATACCTTAATAGAAAAAAAGATTCTCTTCATAAACCAATTTATTTTAAAAGAAAAGAAGATGGAGCAATAATAGAAATTGCAGTTCAATATAATAATTCATATCAGGAAAATATTTTTGGATTTGTTAATACTATAAATACAGTTGAAGGAGGGACACATATTTCTGGATTTAAAACAGCTTTAACAAGAGTTATTAATGATTATGCTAGAAAAAAAGGACTGTTAAAAAAAAGTCTGTTAGTTGGAAATGATGTTAGAGAAGGTTTAACTGCAATAGTTTCATTAAAAATTCCAGAACCTCAATTTGAAGGACAAACTAAAACTAAATTAGGAAATAGTGAAATTAAAGGAATTGTAGACAGCATTGTAACAACAGCACTTGGCGAGTTTCTTGAAGAAAATCCTTCAATTGCTAAAAAAATTGCAGATAAGGCCTCAAGTGCAGCAAGAGCAAGAGAAGCTGCAAAAAAAGCTAAAGATTTAATAAGAAGAAAAACTGCTTTTTCAATTAGTGGACTACCAGGGAAATTAAGAGATTGCGCAAGTAAAAAAAGTGAAAAAACTGAATTATATATTGTTGAAGGAGAATCTGCCGGAGGCAGTGCAACCCAAGCAAGAAACAAAGAAATTCAAGCCATTTTACCATTAAAAGGTAAAATTCTTAATGTAGAAAAAGCACCACCAACAAAAGTTTTATCGAGTGAGGAAATAACAAATTTGATAACAGTTATTGGAACAGGAATAAAAGATCAGTTTAATATTGATAAATTAAGATATAATAAAATAATAATTATGACAGATGCAGATGTAGATGGTCAGCATATTAAGACTCTATTATTAACATTCTTTTTTAGATATGCTTCACAATTAATTGAAAATGGAAATATTTATGTTGCAGTTGCTCCATTATACAAAGTTAGAAAAAAAAAGGACCATTATGTTTATTCAGATGAAGAATTGAAGAGAGTTCTTTCAAAACTTAATACAACAAAGGTTACAAGATTTAAAGGTCTTGGAGAAATGAATCCATCTCAATTATGGGATACAACAATGAATCCAAAAACAAGAACATTAAAGAGAGTTACAATTGAAGATGCAGTTGAAGCTGATGAAACTTTTTCAACTTTAATGGGAGATCAAGTTGCTCCAAGAAGAGAGTTTATCACAGAAAATGCTAAACAAGCGGAGTTGGATATATAAAATGAATGACAAATTTTTTGAAGGATTAAAAGAAAAAATAAAACCATATTTTGAAGATTATGGAGGACATAGTTTTGAACATACTAAAAGAGTTTATAATCTTGCATTAAAAATTGCAGAGAATGAAATTAAAAATAATAACTCAGAAATTGATTTAGATATAATAAAAGCTTCTGCATTATTGCATGATATTGCTAGAAAAAAAGAAGATACAGGAGAAATAAAATGTCATGCAAAAGAAGGAGCTAAAATAGCAAGAGAAATATTATCTAAAACAGAATTTCCAAAAGAAAAAATACCTAATGTTTGTAATGCAATTGCAACACATAGATATAGTAAAAAATTAAAAGCAAATACAAGAGAAGCAGAGATTTTACAAGATGCAGATAGATTAGACGCATTAGGAGCAATAATAATCGCCAGAGTTTTTCATAGATGTGGAAAAATAAAAACCCCCATGTATAATCCAGATATTCCAAAAAGCGAGATATATGTTAATAGTAACGAATCAAAGACAGCAATAAATCATTTTTATGAAAAAATATTAAAAATAAAACCAGAAACTTTCAAGACTAAAAAAGCTCAAGAAATAGCTAAAAAAAGATATGAATTTGTTAAAGAATTTGTTGAGAGATTTGAAAAAGAATGGAGACTTGAACAATAAAATAAAGATAAAATGAATCCAGAGATAGATAAAAAAGACGAAATTGAGAAAGGAATTATAGGAGCTGAAATTTCAGGAGAAATGAGAAAAGCATACATAGATTATGCTATGTCTGTTATAGTAGCAAGAGCATTACCTAGTGTAGAAGATGGATTAAAGCCAGTTCATAGAAGAATATTATATGCAATGAATCAAATGGGTCTACAGCCTGGAAAACAAACAAAAAAATCAGCTAGAATTGTAGGAGATGTTATTGGAAAATTCCATCCTCATGGAGATATTGCTGTTTATGATGCTTTAGTTAGAATGGCCCAAGATTTCTCTTTAAGATACCCCCTTGTTCATGGGCAAGGAAATTTTGGAAGCCTCGATGGGGATAAAGCAGCCGCCTATAGATATACAGAAGCAAAATTAGCTTCAATATCTACAGAATTATTACAAGATATAGATAAACAAACAGTAAAATTTCTTCCTAATTTTGATAATTCATTAAAAGAACCAGAAACACTTCCAGGAAAACTCCCAAATCTTTTATTAAATGGAGCATCTGGTATTGCAGTGGGTATGGCAACTAACATACCCCCGCATAATTTAAATGAAGTTTCGAATGCAATTATAAAATTAATTGAAAAACCAGATATAACAATAGAAAAGTTATGCAATATAATTAAAGGTCCAGATTTTCCAACAGGAAGTTCTGTCACAGGAGATATGATTGAATTATATAAAACAGGAAATGGACAATTGACAATAAGAGGAAAAACAACAACAGAAACAATAAGAAAAAAAGAAGCAATTGTTATAACTGAAATTCCTTATTTAGTAAATAAAGCAGATTTAGTTAAACAAATAGCAAATCTTGTTCAAAATAAAAAACTTCCAGATATAAAAGATTTAAGAGATGAATCTGCAAAAGGAAAAGTAAGAATTGTTATAGAATTAAGAAGAGGAGCCGACTCTAAATTTACAATCAATAGATTATATAAATATACAAGATTGCAAGATAGATTTAATGTTAATATAATTGCTCTTGTAAAGGGACAGCCAAAACAGCTGAACTTAAAACAAATTCTTGAAGAATATATCAACTATAGAAAATTAATAATAACAAGAAGAACAAAATATTTGCTTAAAAAAGCAGAAGAAAGATTAGAAATTGTGAATGGATTAATTATTGCATTAAAAAATATTGATGAAGTTATATTTTTAATTAAAAAATCTTCAAATATTACAGAAGCATTAGATAGTTTAATTAAAAAATTTAGATTATCTAAAAAACAAGCAGAAGCTGTTCTGCAAACACGGCTTCAAACTCTTTCAAAACTTGAAACAGATAAACTCAAAAAAGAAGAAAAAGAACTCCAAGAAAATATTAAAGAATATAATAAGATTTTAGAAAGTGAGGGAGAGATTCTCTCATTAATAAGAAAAGATTTATTAGAACTTAAAAGAAAATACGGAGATAATAGAAAAACAACAGTGCTTCAGTCAATAAAAGAACTAAAAGAAAGAGATTTAGTACATAAAAAAGATGTTGTAATCACAATAACAGATAAAGGATATGTTAAAAGAATGGATATTAAAACTTATAAAGAACAAAAAAGGGGTGGAAGAGGAGTTATAGGCAGTGGTTTAGCAACAGGAGATTTTGTAAATCAAATTATGACTTGTTCTACTCATGATTATATATTATTATTCACAGACAAAGGAAGAGTTTACTGGTTAAAAGCATATAAAATTCCTGCAGCAGAGAGATATTCAAAAGGACGTTCACTTGTCAACTTAATCGATTTAAAAAATGAGAATATAACGACTGTCATGGCAGTAAAGAGATTTGAGAATTATTTATTTATGGCAACTAAAAAAGGTATTGTTAAAAAAATATCTTTGAATAATTTTTCAAAACCACGTTCAACAGGAGTAAAATCTATCAAACTCCCATTAGATGATTCTGATAGATTAATAGGTGTTAGATGGATTAAAGAAGGACAAGAGATATTATTAATAACAAAAAAAGGACAAGCATGCAGATTTAATTCTAATGATGTAAGAGCAATGGGTAGAGCAAGTTATGGAGTTGCAGGAATTAAATTAAATAAAGGAGATGAAGTTGTTTCAATGCAGACAGTTCCTTTAGAAAAAAAGGAGCATACTATTCAAACAATATTGAGTATAACAGAAAGAGGATATGGAAAAAGAAGTAAAATAGAAGATTATCGTTTAACAAATAGAGCAGGAAAAGGTGTTATTAATATTAAAACAACTCAAAAAAATGGTGATGTAAAATCAACTGTTACAATAACAGACAAAGATAGTGTTATTTTAACAACAGAAAAAGGCATGGTAATAAGAATGTCTGCGAAAGATATTCGTGTAATGGGCAGAGCAACACAAGGTGTTAGAATTGTAAAACTTCAGCCAGAAGACAGAGTAAGTTATGTTGTGAGAGTTGTTGATAATGGCGAGGTTGAGTAGCGGGGTTGCTCCGACATTGCGTCAGAATAGATTATAATAACTCAACTTCATTATATTGTGAATAATT
>CAZPQF010000004.1:18845-23129 GCA_964588735.1 Candidatus Woesearchaeota archaeon | reverse complement strand
TTCAAAATATACTTGTTTTGAATGTCCCAGAAATGTTAGTTTCTGAGCTTTTTCCTGCTATTAGAATTATTTAACTTTTTTATCTATTTCTTTTAGGTTTTTATTAATTATATCAATAGATTCTAGAAAAATATCTTTTGCATCTATCTGCCCCCAAGATTCAATAAAAAACATTAATTCTTTTCCTGGTTTTATTTTTAATGCATTTTTGTCATGTTTTTTACATGCTTCAACACATGCCTCACATAAATCACATTTATATTTATCAGTAAATTCTAATTTTTTATCAAATTTTAAAACTCCCTGAGGACATGCATTTACACATTCTTTACATGCATTGCAGTTTTTATCTACTTCTAATTCTGCAACATTTCTAAAATAAATTAATCCAGGAGAAAATTTAGCATGATCTATTCCTTGTCCAAGTTGTGCTGTAAGAACAACTTTTAATTCTTGATCTTTTTTTAATAAAACAATGGGAATTTTTCCATGAACTACTTCTACTTTGCTGCTTCCTTTTATATCTTCAGCATAAACTATTCCCGGTCCTTTTTTTGAAATTTTTAATTTAACCTGGCATTTACTGCACCCTTTTCCTTTACAAGTGCATTCTTCTGGAAAATTCATTCCTTTTGGTCTTTTTAATGGCACTAATCCTAATCTATGAGCAATAATTTCATCATAAAGTGCAGAATCATTTTTTACAAATTCTATTTCTTCTGCTGCAAGAATAGGAATTTCATTAGCAGTTCTTCTTATAGCATTTGCCAAACTTTCACTCACTTCTTTTGCAAAAACTATTTTTTCTTTTGATTTTTGAATTTGTTTCATTTTCTTATTTTATTTTTAATTTGTTTTCTTATTTAAATCTTAACTTTATACTCTTCTACCCCTTCTTCCTCCTTTTTTCTTTGGTCCTCCCCTTGGATGGCGGGTAACATCTGAAATATTGATTATTTTTATCCCTTCTTTTCCTAATGCTTTAATTGCTGCATGTGCTCCTGGACCTGGAGCAGGATTTCCTGTTTTTGCTCTAATTCTTACATATACATTTTTTATTCCTGCTTCTTTTGCTTGTTCAGCAGTTCTTTTTGCTACAAACATTGCAACAGTAGGATTTGCTTTTAGTCTATCATGTTTTGTAACCATTCCTCCGCTGACTCTTGCAATTGTTCTTCCAGATAAATCTGTTATGTGTAAAATTGTATTATTATATGAAGTATAAATATGTGCTATTCCAGTTTTATCTTGTTTTTTTTCTTTTGCCATTTTTAAATTTGTTCCTCTATATTTCTCTTCTTTGAGAATTTAAATAATTGAATGTTTTTAATTTTCATTTTTTTATTCATTTTTCTTCTCCTCAACTTTTTCTCCTGGTTCAGAAGTCTTTTCACTAATTTCTTCAACTTTTTCTTCTGTTGTTTTTTTAGGTTTCTTTTTCTTTAATATAATTTTAATATTATTTTCAAGTTCAACAGGAACAATATATGAAGGAACATTAATAATATTTTTCCCAACTTTTACATGTTTATGTGTTATTAATTGTCTTGCAGATTTAGGTGTTCTTGCAATATTTTTTTTAACTATGAGGGTTTGCAATCTTCTATTTAACCAATTTTCTGTTTTTAAAGCCAAGGCATCAGCAATACTATCTACTTTTAATCCCTGTTTTTTTAATTTTTCAAAGAATTTTTTTTGTTCTTCTTCAGTTGATGTAATTAATTTTTTAGCTCTCTGTCTAATTTTTTGAATTTGAGCATCTGCTTTCCAGATCTCTTTTTTATTTTTTAATCCATAATCTTTTATAATTTTATTTTCTTCTTCAATCCTTAGTTTATCAAAAGGTCTTTTTGGTTTTGAATATTTTTTATGTTTTTTTATCATTTAGATTTTTCTCCAGAATTTAATTTTAATGTTATGTCTTTAACTTTTTTATCTAAATTTTGTGTATCAATATTATTTTCTTTTAAGATTCTTCTGTGAATCTTATTATAACTATCTAAACAATTTTTAACCATTAATTTTCTTCCATCTATTTCCGCTAAATTTTCAGCTCTTCTTAAAAGCTGTCTGCTTTCTTGTTCAATATTTGATAAATACTGATCTGAATTATTTTTTATTCTTCTATATTCTTCTATTGGTATTGTAATTTTTTCTTCTGTCATTTTATCCTTTTTTACCTTTTCTTACTTTTTTAACTCCAAGAGCTTTTCTTTTCTTTCCTTTTTCTCTAAAATGAGCTCTTGTTCTTTGTCCTCTTACTGGTTGTCCAGTAGAGTGCCTTAATCCACGATAAGACCTAATTTTTCTTAATCTTTTGATATCAAATTCTTTTTGCAAATCTAAATCACTTCCTAACAAATGTTTGTTTTCTCCTGTTTCTAAATCTTTTCTTCTGTTCAACAAAAATTTAGGTAGCCCTTCTGGTTTTTTAATATACTCTTCAATTTTTTTAATATCTTCTTGGCTTAAACTTCCAATCTTTTTTTCTGGATTTATTTTTAATTTTTGACAAATTGCATTTGCAAAACTCCATGAAACTCCTTTAATTTTTCTTAGTCCAACAAGCATTTTTTTATTTCCATAAATATCCGAGGACATAATTCTAACTATATCAGCCTCTTGTTTAGGCCTAGTTTGTTCTTTTTTATTCTGTTCAATAGTTTCTTTTCCCTTATTTTCTCTTTCAACCATTTTTCTATTGTATAAATAAATTATATCTTTCTATATTTGTAAGTTCAATTAAAATTCTTTTTTCAATTGCTTTTTTTGGATCTGGCAAACTCGGTATTCTTTTTTTAATATCATCAAAGCTTTTAAAAGGTTTTGTTTTTCGTGCTTCAATAATTTCTTTTGTATGTTTTTTACCAAACCCTGGTAATAATTCAAATTGATGTAATCTAGTGTTAACCGCCTCTCCTTTATTAAAAAATTCTATAAATTTTTCTTCTTTACTTTTTATTGACTCATCAATAAAATTTTGCAATTCTCTTTTAGAAGTTTCAGTTAATTTTTCCCTAGGAAGTCTCCCAAGTATATAATATATTCTTTCTCTTCTACCTTCTCCAATATAAACTTTTTCTTTTACTTGCAAAGAAACACCTTTCCTCGGGACTAATTGAAGCAATGTGAAATTTTTCTCCCCTATAGCTTGCGCTATTGGCATCATCTTTTTTTCTAATGGATAGCCATGAGGCAAATAATCTAATACAATTGCATATTCTTCTTTGTTTGTCATTTTTCTTATTTGTATTGTTTAGTAATATCAAGTATTTTGTTAGTTTCATTTTCATCTAATCCCATATCTGTAAAAATTTTATTCAAATCTTCTTTATCTTCTGGAAGTAAATCTATTATCTTGACTATATGTTCTTCTTTTAATTTTAACATATCTAATTTTTCTAATTCTTCTCTAAGTTTTTTTGCATCTTGTGTTTTAAGTTTGGCAAAAGTATTGATATATTTTTTAACTTCTTCATTTTCTGTGTCTAATTTTCCAATTAGTTTTTTTACTTCAGGCAAACTTAAATGTTTCATTTCCTTTATCATGTTTAAATTTCCCTCCTTCCTTTTCTGGAATCTAAATGTTTTAAAATTTTAATTTTTATCATTTTACTATTTTATCCTCATAAAATTTAAGAATTAAGTTTTTTTAAATGTATTGGCTTAATTATAAATGTTTTTTCTTTATTATATTCTTTAATTTTTACTAAATAAGCATTTCCTCTTTTTTCTTCTATAACTCCTGTTTTTCCCTGTATTCTTTTTGGAATATTATTCCTATTTTCAGATAATTCTATGATTACAGCTACTCTGTCTCCTTTTTTAAATTCTTGAAAATAACGACTAAGTTTTAACTTTCCCTTTTCTCTGGCTGTTTTCTTTTTCAACATTTTATTCTATGCCAATATTTAATTATGTTTATTAATAAGCAAGAAATAAAGGGTTTAAAAAGCTTCTGAATTTATAGAAAATAAAAAATCAATATTCTAGTTTTTCTGGGACTTCAGGATTAGAAACCAATCCTTGATTTAAATCCCCCCTGATTTTTGCATCTGCCATATTCTTTTTTATTGCATTAAACATATTTTCAGAAAAAACCTGAATACCACACTTATCACAAATATCTACTGCTCTGTCGTCAGTAATTTCACATCCACAATAAACACATTTTGCCATATTTTTAACCTCTTTTTTAATCTAAAATCTTGAGCAGAATTAAGTTTAAAAACTTTTGTGTAATTTAACATTTTAATAGGAAAGTTCATTAGAAAACCTTGGTTG
>CAZPQF010000004.1:0-18745 GCA_964588735.1 Candidatus Woesearchaeota archaeon | reverse complement strand
TCAATCAACCCTGAGTCAATCTCAAAGGAAAGTTCATTAGAAAACCTTGGTTGTCAATCAACCCTGAGTCAATCTCAAAGGAAAGTTCATTAGAAAACCTTGGTTGTCTAATCACTCATATCTTAAAGCATCAACTGGTTTTAATTTTGAAGCTTGATAAGCTGGAAAAACACCTGCAATAGCCCCAATAGTAAAAGAAAATAATAACGCCCCTATAATTAACATAGGATCAAAACTAACTTTTAATAATTCTGTTCCAAGAGCTTGATTTCCAATAATTTCTGAAGCTTTTCCCATTCCCATACCTAATATAATTCCTATAATTCCTCCAATTAAACCAATTAAACCAGACTCAATTAAAAATATCAATAATATATCAGAATTTTTTGCACCTATTGCTTTCATAACCCCTATTTCTTTTGTTCTTTCTAAAATACTTGTATACATTGTATTCATAATTCCTATACCCCCCACAATTAAGGAAATAGCAGCAATACCAACTAAAACCCCTTGAACAACTGCAAGAATATCCCCAAATGTATCTAACAATTGTTCAGATGTTGAAACAGAAAAACTTTCTTCACCTTCTTTTTCATCTTTATGTTGCCTTAATTTTCTTTCTATTGTTTCTCCCACATCTGCTGGATCAAAACCAGATGCTGTTTTTGCTAATATTTGGCTTTCTTCATCTTCTATATCTAATATTTCTTTTAGTGTATCCTTCATAAAATAAATTTGTGAATCATCAATTGGATTTCCAATTTTTGTTGCTACACCTATAATTTTAAATTCTTGCTCTCCTACTACAATACTTCTGCCAATTGCTAAAGGTTTGTCCCAAATATCCCCATAAATATGATTATAGCCTACCATTACCTTATATTTATCTCCATCTTCTAACCATCTTCCCTTTAAAATATCAAAATCAGCCATTCCTTTAAATAACTTATAATCGTCTGGCTTTCCACCAAGAAAATATGTTACTGCAGTTTCACCACCCCTTCCTTTAACTTGTCCTTGTTTTGATATAAATCCAATTGCCCATTCAACTCCGCGCACATTTTCTACAACTTCTAAATCATTTGAAGTTAATTTTAATTCATCAGAAACAGCAGTTCCAGGAGGTCCTAATACTTTTGGCATAATAATAATTTTATCTTTGCCTAATTGTTCAAATTGTTCATTAATAACATTTTCTAATCCTTGTCCAATAGAAATTAAACCAACAATTGCAGCAATTCCAATAAAAATTCCAATAATAGTCAACCAACTTCTTAATTTTCTTCTTCTTAAATTATTAAAAGAAAGTAAGAAAAAATCTTCAAACATTTTTTCTAACTCCTGCCTGAGTTTCTTCTTTCTTCAGCTTTTCTTAATCTTCTTGTTTTTCTTATTTTTCTATAAATAATCCAAATTATAATTAAAGCAACTGCAATACCTATATAGGCTATAGTATAATTTCTTTTTAAAAGCCCTAAATTATAAGCTTCATCTTTGCTATAAACTGTTATTCTAGCAGTATGTTGTTCAGTATATTCTTTATTAGTTATATCTTTATAAGTTAAATCTAAAATAAAATTAACTGTTTTTGGAGCCCCTTTTTTAAACATTACATCAAATTTTACTGTATCAAAATCATCACTATTAATACCTCCAATATAAAGATATTCTGGACTTAACACATTAACATTTGGAATATCCTTTGTTTCTACTTCTAAAAATTTTATATCAGAAAGTCCTTTATTTATTATTTTAATTTCAACTTCATTTATTTGATCTTTAATAAATAATCCCTCTACAATCTCTAAAACTATTTCTGGTTTGGAATTTATAGTTAAACTTAATATTTCATTTCTTTCAACTATTTTTTCACTATCATTATAAATTATTTTTACAGGAATTTTATATGTTCCAGATTCAGCATCATTTAATGCCTGTATAATAAAACTAACCCTATCATCTTCTTCATCTTTTAATTCATCAATAACTTTTTCTGTAGAAGAATCTTTTGGAACAAAAGGAACATCATTTAAATTTAATTTTACTACAATATTTGTAAAATCTTCATCCCCAATATTTTCTATTAAAACACTTATTCTAGAAGTTTCTCCTGGCGCAATTTCATTAGGATATGAATTAATATTTTTGACAACAAGTTGAGCAGAACTTAAACTTGTAATCATTAACATTAAAACAAGGCTTGCTAAAATATTTGCTAAAATTTTTGAGTTCATTTTCCTTCTAAAATTTCAATTTTGTTTGGTTTAATAGTATAAGGAACTAAACTTGCCCTATTTTTTTCTGCATCATATTTAATAAGATAGTTTTGCCCTTCAATGTTTATTGCTCTTTCATAAGTTCCATCATTGTCTAAATCAATACATTTGGGGTCAGAAATTTGTTTAGGAAATTCTTTTCCCAATTTCTCTTTTTTTGCATTATTTTTTTTATACAGTTGATGTATTCCTACACTTCCAAGGAGCACAACCCCCACTATTATTCCTGCATCATGGCATGTATTTAAAATATCATCTAAATTTTTCATATTATTCCCTCTCTTTCATCATTTATAAACTTTATGTTTTGTCACTACAATTAAGTTATTACAACCTTAGAGTAATGCTAATTTTTATCTTTTTTCTTTTTTGTTTCTTTTTTAATAACTCTTCCATCTTTTAAATGGTAAATAATATGAGCATGTTTTTCAGCAAGAGATTTATCGTGCGTAACCATAATAATTGTTTTTCCTTGTTTATTTAATTCATCTAATATTTGCATAATATTTTCTCCAGATTTACTGTCTAAATTTCCTGTTGGTTCATCTGCTAAAATAACTTCTGGATTATTTGCTAATGCTCTTGCAATAGCAACTCTCTGTCTTTCACCCCCAGATAACTGACTTGGAAGATTATTTAATCTATGCCCTAAATCCACAGATTCTAAAATTGCTTTTGCTCTATCTTCTCTTTCTTCTTTTTCCACTCCTTGAAAAATCATAGGCATCATTACATTTCCTAGAGCAGTTAAAGTAGGAATTAAATTAAATTGTTGAAATATAAACCCTATTTTTTTACCCCTTAATATTGATAATTCAGATTCTTCTAAATGAGCAATATTTACTTTATCTAAATAAATATTCCCAACAGTAGGGATATCTAAACTTCCTACCATGTTTAAAGCAGTAGATTTTCCACTTCCACTTGGACCCATAATTGCAACAAAATCTCCTCGATTTATAGTTAAATCTATGCCTCTCACTGCAGGAACTTCTACTTCTCCCATTAAATAGGTTTTACATACATTATCTAGTTGTATTATCTCTGAATTCTTATGGAATTTAGAGGCTTGAGAATCTTTGATTTTCATTGTTTCTTGAGTCATTTTTCTCCTTAATTAACTTTATTTTATCTTATTTGCTTATAAACCTTGCCATAATAAGATTTAAATACTTATGTTTATGAAAAATATTGAAGACAGTCATAATATCAGGGAAACACCTGTTCCCATTTCGAACACAGAAGTTAAGCCTGGTATGTTATTGTTTGTACTCTCCCACAAGAGGGAAAGGCAGTAAACTGTCTTTCGTTATATTTATAATTCTTAAAATATATACTATCTTATGGAATTATTAGACTTTATAATTGAAGCAAAAAAAAATGGATATGGTAATAAAAAAGCAAAAAGAAAAAAAGTGATTGGGAGTGGAAAAGTTATAACTTACAAAAAAAGAGATTTTGAATACAAAGATATATATTTTGGCTCTGAAAAATTTATAGGACAAGAGATAGTATTAAAGAATAAAAAAGTTATATGGTTAATGAACTATTCTGGAAAGGTAATTAATGAAAAAGGTAGACAAAATCAGGAAAAGATATACCAATTTATACAAGATGTTTTAATGAAAGTAGATAAGAAATCAATATTTCGCGGCCCTAAAAAATATAAAAAAGGAAAATTAAGATATAAAAATGAATTTAAAGGAAATATTAATTTTTTTGTAGGAAAAGAAAAGATTTTTTATGAAAAAAAGTTAGTCTATATTTTATTTTATCATGGAGGCAATGTTAAATTATGACTAAAAAAAACATTTCAAAATTACAGGCAAAAAAACAAATTAATGATTTTTTTAAAAATATAAAATCAAAATCTGCAAAAGATGTAAAAAAAATCAAACGTCTTGCAATGAGATATAATATTCATTTAGGTAAATTAAGAAAAAAATTCTGTAAAAAATGTCTAACACCCTATACTGGAAAAGAAAAAACAAGAATTAACAAAGGAATAAAAACAATAATATGTAATAATTGTGGTTATAAAGCAAGATGGAAAATAAAAAAGAGATAATGAATTAATAATCTATATTTTTCCAAGTTTTAAATTATGTTCTATAATAAAAATAATTACACCTAATATCTGCAATAGACTGATCCTAATTTAAAAATCTTATACAGAAAAAATTATTAATAATTAGTTCATATTACTTTTTTCCTTCAAATAAACTATAGATTATATAAAAAACAATCAAAAAAGGAATACTAAAAATTAAATTAAATAAACAACTTTCTAAGAAACTTGGTTGTGGGCATACTCCTCCATCTTGTAAGGAACAATAAACTTTCATTGGAAACAAAATTGATAAAATAATCTCAAAAACCAGTGTGCAAATTAGGATTATTATCACCTTTTTCTTATTTGGTTTAAAATTTATTTTAAGACTTCTTAAATTTAGAAACTTCTTCAATTAAATCAACATGTCCTAAGAAAATAGCTCTACAGCAGAATCGTTCTAATCCTAAATCATCTAAAACTTTCTTTTCATCTTCTCCTTCTGCTGTTCTTTTTTTAAATTGTTCCCATAAATGACCAATTGGTTTTCCACAACTAAAACATCTGCAAGGTATAATGATTTTAATTTCCTCCCGAAAGTTTATTTATAAACATTTGTTTTGGATAGTTTTTAGAGTAAATATATCCCAATTTCTCTAAAACACCTACTTGAGCATAAACTTTCTTCTTTTTTAAAGCTTTTGATAGTTCTTTATTGGTTATGCCCTCATTTTTCTTGATTATATTTAAGATATTATTAAATCTTTTATCTAAACATCCTTTATTAAAACAAACTAAATTAGTATTGTTAATCTTTATAGGATGGATCAAATAAGGTAAGATTATTTTTTCAAATTGCTTTTTATTATATGTGACAAAATTAGAACCATCATATCTATCAAATAGATTAAGTCTTTTAAGATGTGTTTCAAATATTTTTTTTAAATTATCGTTTTTACAAGACCATCTAAAGCAAGAATCTTCTAAGGAAACATTTCCTTCTGCATCAAATAAACCTGCAAAGAATATATTAAAATCTCTTCGATTATATAGGATTTTATTTAGATTTGATTCTAGATAATAAAAAAATGAGACCAAAATTCCATTAGTTATATGTACAGAAAATGCATATCCTTTTTCTTTATTATTTATTTTCACTATTTTATCAAATTTTTCGTTAGGTGCTTTTTCATTTTTAGCAATATATAAAACAACTTCTGGATTCTGATATAATTTTTTAAGATACTTTTTGGAAAAAGAAATTATTGTCTTATTTTTATTCATTATCCCAAATCTCTTTCCACCTGCTTTATCTCCAACCCATAGGCCAAAGAAATACATAAAATCTTTATCAATCCTTATCGTTCTAGGAAATTTTAAAATAAATTCTTTTTTGTTTTTGTTTGAATGTGTTATGTAGCTAACTTCTAAATAATTTTGTTTTTGTTTTATATAATTAAATTTTCTGGCACCAAAATTAATTAATTTCCTATATGAAAGAAACCACTTCTCAAAATCAATGCAATTATTAATTAATATTTTACTTAATTTAGGTATATCATTTTTCCATTTTCTTAATTGTTTAAATCTTGTCTGTCTGCCTTTATCTAAAATTTCTTTAATTTTATCTTTTTTGTTAAAAATTTCTGAGATATTCTTTTCTAATTCTCTAGAATTAATTATCTTTAATTTAATTAATTTATTAATTAAAGATTTTGGGATAGAATCGAAGTATAAATTTTTATAACCTCTTATTGAAGCTGCAGGAATATTTATAATTGGGCTTGCTTTAATCGACCCACCATATTTATTAATTAATTTTTGGAAAATTTTATTTTGAAATTTGGGATTTAATTTAACTATTAAAACATCTTCTTTTTTCATATAGTAAATAACGTTTTAGGATATATATACTTTTCCATTTAGAAACATCTAATTGGGATTATCATATTATTTTCTCTTGATTTAGGTATATAAATCTTTCTCTTAAATTTTATTTTTCCTTGTTTTTTAAAATTAATAAAACTTAAATATTTCATTTACCTTTATATTTCAAGGCAGGAGTAATCAGTGTACAGATATTTCATTATCTTTTGAGTCATTTCATTGACTCCCACTGACTTGTACTGCCTTTATATTCTATAGAAAATTATGCCCCTGACAGGATTTGAACCTGTGACACCAAGATTAGGAATCTTGTGCTCTATCCATACTGAGCTACAGGGGCTTTTTTGTAGCAACTTGTGACTCTCAAGCCAATGATATTATTATAGCAATAAATTTATTAATATAATTTATTTTAAAATACTATGGTATTATTAAAAAGCCTTGGCATAATAGATTTAATACTAGGTTTTTGCATGATTCTTTTGGTATGGGGAGTTGAATTTAGCACAGCAATTTACCTTATTTTTGGATTAATTTTATTAATAAAAGCAGGATTAGGATTATTCAAAGATTTTGGAAGTTGGGTTGATATTTATTGTGGATTATTATTTTTAATAGCAATTGGAATTAATATTCATATTTTTTTCTTAATAATTGGAGCAGTATTATTAATTCAAAAAGGATTTATTAGTTTCTTATAAAACATTTCTGAACCTATAATAAAGTTAATAAATTAGTTTGTATAGTAATTTTACATAAGCGGGAATGCCGGAGTGGACAAACGGGTATGGTTAAGGTCCATATGGCTTAGTGCCTACAAAGGTTCGAATCCTTTTTCCCGCATTTTTATTTTAATTAAAACCTACAAAGTTTGAATCACTTCAAAATATACTTGTTTTGAATGTCCCAGAAATCTTGATTTCTGAGCTTTTTCCCGCATTTAAAATATGAATAAGGCAGGTATTCACAGTACAAAAGCTTTAAAATATCCTAAAATTTATAATACCAACATGCGTGGGTAGTTCAATGGCCAGAATCTCGGCCTTCCAAGCCGATGATCCGGGTTCGAGTCCCGGCCTGCGCATATAATTTATATTATAAAAATTCAAAAAATGTCAGAAGAAAATCCACAAGAAATAGAAAGAACAGAAAAAATAAACAAACAAGAAATAGAAAGAACAGAAAAAATAAACAAACAAGAACTTTATAATAAATATTATAGGTTTTTACTTTTAATACCTGGTATCATATTGCTTATTTCTTTAATATTTTTATTTAACTTCTATCAAACAAATAATGATTTTATTTATAAAGATGTTACACTTACTGGAGGAACTTCAATTACTGTTAATGATAAAATAAGTATTCAAGAATTAAGAACAGCATTAGAAGGAAAATTAGAAGATTTTAGAGTAAAAGAAGTATCTGATTTAAGAACAGGAGAACAAATTGCCTTTATTGTCGAAACAAAAGAAGATTCAGAATCAACCCAAAATATATTAGAAGATTATTTAGGATATGAATTAACAACTGAAAATAGTTCAATAGAATTTACTGGTTCTACTTTAGGAGAAGATTTTTACAAACAGCTTTTAATTGCAATTTTATTTTCTTTTTTACTTATGGCAGCAGTTGTCTTTATTATTTTTAGAACACTGGTTCCAAGTTCAGCTGTTATTATCTCTGCTTTTTCTGATATTACTATGACTCTTGCTTTAGTAAATTATTTTGGCATGAAACTTTCAAGTGCAGGAATTATTGCATTTTTAATGATAATTGGTTATTCTGTAGATACAGATATATTATTGGCAACAAGAATATTAAAAAGAAGAGAAAAAACTCTTAATCAAAGGATAGGGGATGCACTTAAAACAGGAGTTACTATGACTTTAACCTCTTTAGTAGCAGTATTAGTTGCACTTTATATAACAAAATCTTTTTCATCTGTATTAAGCCAGATTTTCACAATTTTATCAATTGGATTAAGTTTTGATTTATTAAACACCTGGTTTACTAATGCTTCAATATTAAAATGGTATGTTGAATATAAACAAAATAAGAAATTAAAAAAACAAAATGATGAAATTTAAATTAAGCTGGAGAATATGGTTGCTGATAATTGTTTTAGCTTTGTGTTTATTAGCAATTAAACCAAGTTTTAAAGAAGGAGTTTTAATAAAAAGTGTAGAACAAAACTCAACAGCTTTTCAACAAGGATTAAGGCAAGGACAGATAATCAAACAAGTAGATAATATTCAAGTAAATAATGCGCAAGAATATTCTATTATAATGCAAAATAAATTTCAAACACAGGAATTTGAAAAAACAATCATAACTACTGAGGAAAACGAATTTATTCTTTTTACAGATAATGCTCTAGAAATAACAGTATCAGAAATTCCCTCTACAAATATTAAAACTGGTTTAGATTTACAAGGAGGGGCAAGAGCATTAATAAAAGCACAAGATAAAGAGTTAACTCAAAAAGAAATTAAGGATTTAATTGCAATTACAAATGAACGATTAAATGTTTATGGTATTTCTGATGTAAAATTAAGAGCTGTTTCTGATTTATTAGGAAATAATTATATGTTAGTAGAAGTAGCAGGAGCAACTCCTGATGATTTAAAAGAATTAATTTCTAAACAAGGAAAATTTGAAGCAAAAATAGGGAATGAAACTGTATTTGTAGGCGGAGAAAAAGATATTACTTCTGTTTGCAGAGATGATGCTCAATGCGCAAGAATAGAATCTTGTCAAAAACTGCAGGAAGGAGGAACTGTTTGTAGATTTGCTTTTCAGGTTTATTTAAGTGAATCTGCTGCACAAAGACATGCAGATATTACTTCTGATTTAGAAGTAAATCAATCAATGCAAGGAAATTATCTAAGTAAAAAATTAGACTTGTATTTAGATGATAATTTAGTAGATAGTTTATTAATTAGTGAAAATTTAAAAGGAAGAGTTACAACTCAAATTCAAATTCAAGGTTCTGGAACAGGGACAACAAGAGAAGATGCAGTTAATGATGCTTTAGATTCTATGAATACTTTGCAAACTGTTTTAATAACAGGGAGTTTGCCATATAAATTAGAAATTATTAAATTAGACACAGTTTCTCCTTTATTAGGACAGCAATTTACAAACACAATAATAATAGCAGGATTTTCAGCTATTTTTGCTGTTGCCTTAATTGTTTTTGTTAGATATAAAAAAATAAAATCTTCACTTGCATTATTATTAACAAGTTTCTCAGAATTAATAATTATTCTTGGAATAGCTTCAATTATTAAATGGAATTTAGATCTTCCAAGTATTGCTGGAATTTTAGCAACAATAGGTACTGGGGTTGATCAGCAAATTGTTATTTTAGATGAATCAAGAACAAAAGAACAATTAAGTGTAAAACAAAAATTAAAAAGAGCGCTTTTTATTGTTATGTCAGCTTATTTCACAACTTTATTTTCTTTAATTCCTCTTTATTGGGCTGGAGGAGGTTTATTAAAAGGTTTTGCTGTTACAACAATTATTGGTATAACTTCTGCTATTTTAATTACTAGACCAGCATTTGCAGACATAATCAAAAAAATAGAAGAATAAACTATATTTTTCTTTATAATTATCTTTAAATGTCTTAATTTTAATTTTTATATATGGATATAGGTTTAATTGGTGTTGGAGTTGTCGGAGGAGCTACAAAAAAAGTATTTGAAAAAATCCACAAAATTCATCCTTATGATAAATATAAAACACCTTATAATTTTGAAGACAATATGAAAAAATTAGCTAAAAATTCTGAAGTTGTTTTTGTTTGTGTTCCTACACCTATGAAACCAAGCGGGGAAATTGATTATTCTGCAATTCATAATTCTATAAGATATTTAAAAAGAGAATCTAAAAAAACAAATAGAAATTTAGAAGATTTATTAGTAGTTATTAGATCTACTGCAGTTTCTGGAACAACAGATAATTTAGAAAAAAAATATTCACCTCTTCATTTTGCTTTTAATCCAGAATTTTTAACAGAAAAAAATGCTTTGCAAGATATGTTAAATACAGACAGAGTTGTAATAGGGGCAAATAGAGAACAAGATGCTCAAAAATTAGAATCTGTATATAAACCAATTTTCCCAGACGCTAATTATATACATGTTAACAGAAAAACAGCAGAAATGATAAAATATGCAGCAAATGTAATGTTAGCAGGACAAATTGCTCTTGCAAATGAATTATATAATATATGTAATTCAGTAGGAGTTGATTATACCATAGTACAAGAAACAATTTCTTTAGATAATAGAATAGGAAAAAATATTAAAGTTCCAGGTCCAGATGGAGATTTTGGTTTTGGAGGCAAATGTTTTCCTAAAGATTTAAATGCTTTAATATATCTTGCAAGAGAAAATATGTGTCGTCCCCATTTATTAGAAGAAATATGGAGATCAAATTTAGCTATAAGAAAAAAGAAAGATTGGATTGAAATTCCAAGAGCCACATCAAATAATAAAAACTTTAAAAAATCAGACTAAATTCTAAAAACAAAATGTTACCTAAATATCATGTTTTTTTTGGAACAATTTTCGCATTTTTTTTATTAGAATTATTTCCTCAAATAGGCTGGACTGGTTTTTTTATTATAGTTTTTTCAACAATTTTCATTGATTTTGATCATTACTTAATTTATATAATAAAGAAAAAAAATTTCAATTTAAAAAAAGCATTTCAATGGCATATAAAAATAAGAAAAAAACACCAGTCTTTAAAATCTTCTCAAAAATCAAAATATTATTATCCTACTTGTATTTTCCATGGACTTGAAATATTACTTATTCCCTTGATTTTATCTTATTTTTCAATAATCTTCTTTTTTGTTTTTATTGGCATGAGTTTTCATTTATTATTAGATGTTATAGATATTGGATTGCTCAGAAAAGCTAATTTATTATCATTGCTTTTTATCACATATAAACTTTTTAATGATAAATACACAATACCATTAGACAAAAATATCTAAAACTAAGGGAAATGAGAATGGTTTATAAAAAATTATCAGTTATTATTACTGTATACAACGAGCAAGACAATATAAGACCTCTTTATCAGGAATTAAAACCAATAATAAATAATTTAATTAAAGACAAAAAAATAAAAAATTATGAAATTATTTATGTAAATGATGGTTCTTTAGATGCAACTCAAAAAAATTTAGAATTATTAAAAAAACAAACAAAAGATAAATCATTAAAAATAATTAAATTTAGAAAAAATTTCGGACAAACTCCTGCATTAAAAGCAGGATTTGATAGTTCTAAAGGGGATATTATTGTTACAATGGATGGTGATTTGCAAAATGATCCAAGAGATATTCCAAGACTGATTAAAAAATTAGAAGAAGGTTATGATGTGGTTTCTGGGTGGAGATTTAATAGAAAAGACAGATTTTTTAAAAAATTAGCTTCAAGAATGATGAATAATTTAAGGATGATGATGATAGGTGATAGATTGCATGATTATGGTTGTTCTTTAAAGATTTATAAAAAACAATGCATAAAGGACTTAGAATTATTTGGAGAATTGCACAGATATATAACCGCTTATTTATTTATTAAAGGTTATAAAATAGGAGAATTGCCTGTAAATCATAGACAAAGAAAATTTGGTAAAACAAAATATGGATTCAAAAGAGGGATTAATGGAATTTTAGATTTATTTTATTTAAAATTCTGGACAGATTATTCTCATAGACCATTACATTTTTTTGGGCGGTTAGGATTATATCAATGGTTGTTATCTGGATTAATAATAATAGAACAGATAATAAAAGCCTATGTTATTAATGAATTAACTTTAGGTCCTTTATTAATGCTTGCAGCAGTTTTTGGTATTTCTGGATTAATTTTTATAATGTTTGGATTTTTATTTGAAATTACAATAAGAGACTATTTTCAGACTAAAAAAATATACAATATTGAAGAAATAAAATAATTTTCTAAAAATGTGCGGAATAATTGGATTTAACTGGGATAATAGAAATTTGTTAAATAAAGCATTAAAAAAAATTAATCATAGAGGTCCAAATGCTTCTGGAAAATACATAGATAAAAATATTTCTTTAGGACATAAGAGATTATCCATAATTGATTTATCAAAATCAGGAAAACAACCAATGTCTAATGAAGATGGGAGAATATGGATAATCTATAATGGAGAGATTTATAATTTTAAATCTATTAGAGAAGAATTAGAAAAAAAAGGACATAGATTTAAATCAAACACAGATACAGAAGTTTTATTGCATTTATATGAGGAGCATTCAAAAAATAATTCTTTTGATAAAATGTTAAATCAACTTAATGGAATGTTTAGTTTTTGTATTTATGATTTAAAAAAGAGAAAATTATTTTTAGCAAGAGATAGAATTGGAATTAAACCACTTTATTATTATTTAAACAATAAAAACAAAAAATTTATGTTTTCTTCTGAAATAAAAGCAATTCTTGAAAATAAATCTATTAAAAGAGAAATAAATAAAAAAGCAATTAGTTATTTTTTAAGTTTTAGAGCAAATACTTCAGAAAAAACTCTTTTTCAAGACATTTATAAATTAATGCCCGGTAATTATTTAATTTATGATCTAAAACAAAAAAAATTAATAAAAAAACAAAAATATTGGGATATAAATTTCTCTAATAAAACAAATTATAAAAAATATTCAGAAAAATATTATGTTGAAAAATTAAAATCTTTGCTTTTAGATTCTGTTAAAAAAAGATTAATGTCTGATGTTCCTTTTGGTGCATATCTTTCCGGAGGAATTGATTCTGGAACAATAGTAAGTTTAATGAATAAATTTTGTTCTAAACCAGTAGAAACTTTTTCAGTTGGTTTTGATACTACAAAATATAATGAATTAAATGATGCTAAATTTTTAGCAGAAAAATTATCAACCAACCACCATGAATTAATAATTAAAGAAGACTCAGTTAAACACCTGCCTGAAATAATCTATCAGCAAGATGAACCTATGGCAGATCCAACTTCCCTGCCTATTTATTTATTATCAAAATTTGCAAAAAAAAGATGCACTGTAATATTAACAGGAGAAGGTTCAGATGAAATATTTGCAGGATACCCCCAATATAAATTTATGTTGTTGCATAAAAAATTTATAAGACCTTTGCCAAAATTTTCCAGAAATTTATTTCCTTTTATGATTAAAAATATTCCCAAACCCCTCCTTGATCAAGGTTTTAGATATAGTTCTGATTTAGGAGAAAAAGCTATAGATAGGTTTTCAAATTTCATAAAAACAAATAATTACTCAAAACAATATTTAAATCAAGTAGGAATTTTTAATGAGCAAGAAAAAAGACAATTATTTCTCAGCAAATATAACCAAAATCTTTACAAAAAATATGAAAAATATTTCAATAATAATTCTCACATAATAAATAATTGTTCTTATCTTGATTTAAAAGAAAATATGGTGGAAGATTTATTAATGAAAGTAGATAAAAATACAATGGCTTCTGCAATTGAATCAAGAGTTCCTTTTTTAGATCATAGAATCGTTGCATTAGCATTTAATCTACCATCTAATTTAAAATTAAAGAACTTCACAAAGGATAAATTTATTTTAAGAAAAGCCATGAAAGGTTTGCTTCCAGAACAAACAAGAAAAAGAAAAAAGAAACATTTTATTGTCCCCATAAATAATTGGTTTCAAAATGAACTCTTACAATTAAAACAAGAATTGCTTTCAGAAAATTTTATTAAAAAACAAAACCTATTTGATTACAAATATGTACGACATATTAATAAAAATTTTAAAGCCTCCCCTTTATTTTATTCTAGACAACTTTGGTCTTTGATTACTTTTCAAATTTGGTATAAGCAGTATATTAAAAATGAGAAAATCAAAATCTAAAATGAAAAAATCAAAATTTAATTCAATAAATATGATTACTATCTTAATAATATTCTTTTTATTTTTAATAACTATTTTAACGTCTTATTATGGAAAAACAGATGTAGGAGATTATTCAGATGTTGCTAAATTTTTTGCAGGAAAATACCAAGCAAAAATAAGATCTTCACACTCTTATTTATATGGTTCTATTAATTCACCCTTTATTTTATTAACTAATAGCTTTTTAGGAATGAAAATAATGTCTTTTGTTTGGTTAGTCCTAATTATATTAAGTTTGTATTATATCTCAAATAAAAATAAAAAATTTTTATTGTTAGTTATAACGTCTCCTATTTTTTGGTATATTTCTCCTTGGATAAATCCTATTCAAATATCTAGTCTATTATTTTTATGGGCATATTTTTTTATTAAAAAATATCAAATAGATGAAAATCACAAAATAAAAAATCTTTTTTATTCTGGAATTTTTTTAGGATTAGCATATGCTTTTTGGGATACTATTTTATTTATTGGTTTTTTCCTTTTTATCTGTTTTATGTATGATAAAAAATTATTTCATTCTATTTATTATATCTGTTTTATTTTAGTGGGGCTTTCACCAAGATTAATTTTAGATCAAATTTTGTTTAATTTCGCTTTTTTTACTATATTGAAAAGTTTTTTTGGAACTCTTACAAACACAATTTTCGGAGGCATAACTTCTATATCAGGACATAATCCAATAAGTTTTATTTCTATTCTCGCGGTTTTAATAACCTTGCCTATAATGTTTTATCCTTTATTACTAAAAATATATAAAAAAGATAAAAGAACAACAATCTTTTTGATTTTATCTCTCTTATTAATATTAGCAAACCCTCAAATTAGATATACTTTATTATTAATTCCTATAATACTTTTAAAAATAAAGGATAATTTAACAAAAAAACAATTTATATTCCAAATAATATTTTCACTTGTAATTTCTTTAATTTTTATTACTCCTTATTTGCTTTATATAAATAATTCTTTTGATAATCAAGAAAAAATACAGCAAGATTTAGACTCTATTGCAAATGATTTCCCCAATCAAAAATTTATAGTAGGAAATAAACCAGACGATTATCAATATCTCGCCCATTTATATTGGGGTAATAAAATTAAAGAGTTTATTAGTATTCAAGACTACAAATTATGGTTAAATAATGAAACAATAATTTTTGAAAAACAATTTCATCCCAAAACAAATATAAATAACAGAAGAGAAATCTGGATTAAAGGAGGATTAAGTTTATCTGAAAAAAACACAGATAATTACTCAGATATAAACTATGCTATCAGCAGTGAAACACAAATAAATTTAAAAAACTTTAAACTTATAAAATCATATAAAACCCTTAATGTTTTTCATAAGTAATAAACAAAATGGAAGAAACTAAAAAAAGAGATAATTTAACAGATAAAATAGTCAATTTTCTCTATTCAAAAAGTGATACAAAGTATATAATTCTATTATTTATAATTGGGTTAATATTAAGATTTATAACTGCTTTAAGAACTAATGCTTATCCTGATGAATTAGGATATATAGCACATGCAATAAATTTTATTAATTCAGGAAAATTACAAATTCATGATCAAGATGGTCTGTGGTTTTTTATAACTGATTTTTTCATTAAGATTTTTGGTTCTAATTTTATCGGAGCTAGATTCTTCGCAATTTTATTTGGAGCTTTATCAATCATATTAGTTTATTTAATAGCTAAAGAAATATTTAATAAAAAAGCAGCTTTAATGTCTGCCATAATTTTAACAATTTCTTCTTATAGTTTGATTATGACTGTAGGACAAATGGATATCCCTATGGCTTTTTTTGCTTTTCTTGGAATATATTTTTTAATTTTATTTTTAAAAACAGACAAACAAAAATTCTTTATTTTAACATGGGTAAGTTTAGGATTAGCAATTATGATTAAACAAATTGCTTTATTATTTATTCCTGCATTTGTTTTATTTTTGCTTTATTACAATAAAAAAACACACGGAACTTTTCGTCTAAAACAAATAATCTATGCTGCAATTATAATTATTTTAATGGTAACCCCTGTCTTAACTTATAATTATCTTTTATATAAAGATAAAGGCTTAGTTGACATGCAATTTTCCAGATTTTTTGGAATTGCTGAAGAACATTATGCCTCTATTGCTCCAACATTAAGAAAATTTAGTTTTAATTATATGCTTTTTTCGCAAGGAGAAAATGGAGAAATTCCTTCTGGATTAATGAAAGCTTTTTATGCCTTTTTAAAATTTGGTTCTTTATTTATCTTGATTTTTGCAGTAATTGGAATATTTTATTTAGCATGTTCAAAAAATAAATTTAAATGGCTATTATTTTTATCATTTTTATTTCCATTTTTATTTTTAGCAGGAACCTCTCCTTTATCAAATCATTTTTCTTTTTGGACTTTATTTTTTGCATTAATGGCTCCAATAGGAATATATAAATTAGCAGCAAAAACTAATAACCTCCAATTTAGAAAATGGTTTATAATAATCTCTATATTATTAATTTTAATTGGAAGTCTGTATTCAGTTTATAATTTTAATAAGGGATTTATTGGAACAAATCCAATGCATAAATTGATTTCTTATAAAGAAGAGAATATAAAAGAAAACTCTATTGTAATAGTAGATTCTAGAATTTATAGAGGAATTATTGCATATTCTTTTTGGAATAGACATTATTTAGAATCTAGTTATTTTCCTGAACTTGTAGAAAAACAAAAGGATTTTACAGGAACTGAAGTTCAGAGCAATATTTATTTTATAGAAGCAGTACCAGATGATATTGGTTGGGGTACAATTAAAAATCAGCAGGAATTTAATCAAACACAAGAAATTATAGTAGATTATTTTAAACAAAATACCCAATTAATAAAGACAATTGATTGTATTGATGGAAGTCCGTGTTATAATGTTTATTATTCTGAATTTAAATTTAAACCAAGTGTATTTGAATATGCAGATTTTACGCATGATTTCTTTTTTTATCCAGTAGCTTATGAAAGACCTTCTTTTGATGATTATACAACTTATAATGCATTTGATACTCTTTTAAATGCTATAGCACATTATATTCTTTATTTAGAAGCAGCTTTGGTATTTATCTTATCTGTAATAATGGTTTTATTTTTAATAAAAGATAAGGAAAAACAATGAATAAACTTTCTATAATAATTCCTGTGTATAATGAAGAAAAAACTCTCAAAAAAATAGTTGATAAAGTAGAAAAAGTTAAAATCCCAAAAATAAAAAAAGAATTAATAATTATTAATGATGCAAGCAAGGATAATTCTGAAAAAATTATTAATAAATTAAAAAAGAAATATAAAAATATAAAATATTTCTCTCATGAAAAAAATCAAGGAAAAGGTGCTGCAATAAGAATAGGATTAAAACATTTTAATGGAGATATTTTTGTTATTCAAGACGGAGATTTAGAATATAATCCTCAAGAATTTAAAAGATTAATTAAACCAATAATTAAAGGACAAACAAAAGTAGTTTATGGTTCTAGATTTAAAGAAAAAAAGATAGAGTATCATAAATATCCTCTTTATTATTTTGGAAATAAATTCCTTACTTTATTAACAAGTATTCTTTATTTAAGAAAAATAACAGATATGGAAACTTGTTATAAAATGATTCATAAAGATGTTATTGACAAAATTTTAGATAAATATGGATTAAATGCAAAAAAATTTGATTTTGAACCAGAAATAACAGCTAAGATAATTAAATCTGGTTATAAAATAAAAGAAATTCCAGTTTCATATAAATCAAGAAGTTTTAAAGAAGGCAAGAAAATTAATTCTAGAGATGGTTTAATAGCTATCTATACTCTAATAAAATATAGGTTTTTTAATTAAAATGGAATTAGCTCAACAAGTTATAAAAAATTCATTTTTTAGATTTTCTTCAGATATAATTCAAAGAATAGGGGGTTTAATTTTTACTATTATTTTAGCGAGATTTTTGCTTCCTGCAAGTTTTGGAACATATAATTTGGTTTTATCTATCGCATTAATTTTTATGACATTTTCAAATGAAGGTTTAAACAAAACTTTTTTGAGATATATTTCATTAGCATTGGGGAAAAATAATAAAAAAAGAGCAGCTTCTTATTTTAAGTATTTAATAAAAGTGAAATTTTTAGTTTCAGCTTTAGTTTCTTTATTATTAATATTTTTAGCATATCCTTTATCTAATTATATTTTTAAAAAACCAGCTTTATTTTTACCTTTATTATTTGCTTCAATTTATATCTTTATTTTTTCATTTGAAATTTTTCTTTCTTATACTTTTTTTGCTGTAAAAAAAGTAAAATATATTGCTGTAAAAGATATCATTTATCAAACTATAAGGATATTATTAACCTTAATAGTATTTTTATTAATTGCTTCATCTTATTATATTGCAGGAATTTTTGCTGCATTAATTATCTCTTCTTTAGTTGTTTTAATTATTATTTTATATTATATTAAAAAATTAATACCTTTTATTTTTGAAAAATCTCCTGAATTAGATAAAAAACATAAAAAAAGAATTTTAAAATTTCTA
>CAZPQF010000003.1:22237-24152 GCA_964588735.1 Candidatus Woesearchaeota archaeon | reverse complement strand
CAACATATAAAAATCTTTCCTAAGAAAAACTATGAGAAAAGTTTAAATAATCTTTAAACTTATAATATTTGTATCCAAGGTAGGGAGTTCATACGGTTTCAGTCCGTAAGGGCGTACCTACATTTTAGGTCCCAAATGGGGCCCACGGATACATTACTTAAGATATTTTTCAATATTTTTTATATTTATTTTGATATATCCTTTAATTAAATTTTTCTTATCTTTTCTCATCAAATAAGCATATTTATCTGCATTAGAGCCCTTTGGGAGTTTTGAATATCTTATACTTATCTTTAACTTTAGTTTATCTTCTAAGAAATATTTTAAATTAGAGGTTATTTCTCTTTCATGACCCTGAAAATCTCTACATATCTCTAAATTTATATTACTGAGTGGATTAATGTTTTTGAATAAGTAATAAACAATTATGCAATAAATTCTAATTTTCAATAATGATTTTCCATTTCCTGATTTTTTATATCTATATTTGCCTTCTCCATAACGAGAAAGCAATATTTTAATTATATCCTATCAAATTTGAAACCTTTGATTAATTTATTTTTATCAGCAACAACTATTGTATAATTCTTACTAAAAATGTCCTTACCGCTAACATCAATTTCAAAATTCATCTTAAAGTTCTTTGTATATTTCAGGAAGAATTTTTCCTTCTGCTTTTTTTAAATGAGCTTGATATGTAGAATATGAAATACCCATAATTTTTGCAAGTTTTTCCATGTTTATCTTTTTTGGATAATTATAATATCCTTTGTTTATTGCAATTTCTAAGGCCTTTTTTTGATTTTTTGTTAATTCTGGAAGTGCACGTGTAAAGGATATATTAGATATCTTTTCTTGTTTAAATTTAATCACTTTAGCTCTTAAGTATTTCTCAGCAAAATCTAAAACTTTTTCTAAGGCTTTTCTTTCAAAACTAGCGAGATCCCATATATGGTATCCATCTTTATTAATTATAACAGGACTTGGCCTGATAATTTCTGGATCATAAACCGGCTCTGTAAAGAGGGGCTGTTTTGTCGTTATAATAGCAAAATCATTAACAATTTCTAGATGCGTAACATTTTCATTTTTTCTCATATCTCTTTTTAATGCTTTTTTATTTTTCTCTTCTCCAAACATGAAACCAGCATTAATAACGTATAGTTGTTTTTTGTCTTTATAATAAGAAAGAGGATAGCCTGTCATAGAAACCTGGTGTTTTATTGCCATACTTCCTAAAAACTGCTTAGAGGAATCTAATTTTAACTTTAATACCCACATATTAATACGACAATAATCGTGTTTAAAAAATTATCGAATTTCCCTTAAATAAAGTCCCCTAAACCTTTTTGCTTTTTTTGTTCTTCTAATTTTTCAAGTTTTTCAAGTTGTTTATTGACTCTTTCTTCTGAAAAATCTCTTGCTGTGAGTATAGATTTTATTTTTTCTTTATTTAATTTTGGGAATTTTATTTTTACTGATTTGTTTATATCTGGTTTATGAAAAAGTTCAAAAATTTCTTTCCAATCAAATTTTTTCTCCTGCTCTTCTATTAAATTTTGAATAGATTTAAATATTTTAGCAGGATATTTTTGCTTTTTAACAATTTCTAATGCACGTTTTTGTCCTATTCCCCGAATTCCTTTTGGATTATAGTCTGTTCCAACTAAAATTCCTAAGCATATTAATTGATTCTGATTTATTTGAAGTTTATTTAAAACACTATCTAATTTTATTGTTTGTGGATGAATTGTTGTATATCCTGATATTGTTTTTCTTTTTCTCGCCATTGTTAAATTTTGAATTAATAAAGGGCAACGAAATAATAGAGAATCATAATCTTGGCTTGCTGCTGCATAAATATCTTTTTTTTGTGCTAAATATGCACATTGAGCTTCTGCTTCTCCAGGTGCTT
>CAZPQF010000003.1:21422-22227 GCA_964588735.1 Candidatus Woesearchaeota archaeon | reverse complement strand
TACATCGAAATCTTTATCTGAAACCATCTCTCCTAATTCTTTAGATTGTTTAACAATTTCAGGAGTTAAAGTAGCAAGTTGTTGAGAATATTTTTTCATTGAAAAAATATCTTGTTTTTTTACTGCTTTTTCATATTTTTCTCTTGCAGTATCTTTTGTCTGTTGCCTTTTTTTCTTTGTTGCAGATTTTAATTTTGGAGGTTTTCCATCAAATACATAAATGATTTTTATTCCTTTAGACATTAAATTAATATTTCTATAAAAAAGTCCAGAAAGATGACTTGTAATATTTCCTTTTTTATCTTGTAATGGAGTGCCATCAGGCTGTCTTATTGTTGATAAAAACTGATAAATAGCATTTGATGCATCTATTGCTATTGTTTTTCCTTTTAAATCTTCAAAAGAAATTTCTTTTTTTGGTATTATTTCACTTATACTTAATCCCATGCTATATTAAAGAAAAAAGAATATAAAAGATTAACCCCCATAATGTTTAGGTTCTGTATTATGTCCATATTTTTTTAAAATTCTTTGAGCATATTTTAATAAATATTTTTTTGGAGTATTTTCTGTTGGTTTTTTTCCTCCTTTAACTTTTACCTCTGTTATTCCTGCTTTTAATAATGCTCTTTTAATAAAATCTGGGTAATCTGATAAATATCTTCTTTCTTGAATTATGTTTATATCTATTAAATTTGCAGCTATTTCTTCTTTTTTAACAGATTTTTCTAACTGGTTTCCTTGATTTTCTTGATTAAATAAATCTAATTGTTTTTTATTTTTCATAATTTTATATGAAATTATT
>CAZPQF010000003.1:16241-21412 GCA_964588735.1 Candidatus Woesearchaeota archaeon | reverse complement strand
TTAGTATATAAATCTTATGTATGTAGTTACTAATACATAGTTACAAATACAAAGGTTTTTAAACTAGAGAATATGATTATTTTTATGGCAAGTGATGATACAGAAAAGATTGAAAGATCTAGGATAAAAGATATCAGCAAAATAAAGGTTGTTGATAATGGTCTTGATAGTCTTCAATATCCCCAACTTGATGAAGCTGATAAAAAAATTCTTAAAAGATATGCCCAGGATATAACTAGAAGATTAGAAATAGTTCTTCCTATGAATGAAATAAAAAGTAATTTATATAATGCAGTTCAAACAATGTTAAATGATTCTCAAGAAAAAGTAGATATTTTAAGAGCAAATTCTGAAGGAGATTTAGAAATAAATTTATTATGTAATAGATATAACAATCTTCATGAACAATTTAGAAAAAAAGGATTTAAATAAAATGACAATAGCAAATAAACTTCCAATTACTAATGAAAGAAAAAATTTTCTTGTTTCTGAAGTTAGAAGAATAACTCTAAAATTAGAATATGTGCCTAAGGAAAAATATAGATGATTAGAGGTTATGTGGATTTTTTAAAAGAACAATTTTCACAAGATTTAGAAATTAAAAAATTAGCTTATAGATTTAATATTTAGCATCATAAAACTTAAGGATTTTCTGATGTTTAATTTACACTTTTTTTGTTAATCCTTTAAAGATTTTATCAATAAAAGTGTCTTTCTTTTCTTTTACTAACCATATACCCCAGATTATTAATCCAGCTCCTAAAACAATAAAAGCAGGTTGTTGATAAAAAATATCCATAATTTCATAATTAAATATTGCACCAACTCTTGTTAAACTTAATACTGTAATAATTGTTCCAATTGCAGTTATAATTCCCCCAAATCCTGTTTTTATTCCTAAAAATATTATGAGTGCAATTCCTGCTGCCCAAAATATTGCAGGCATTAGATCATAATGTAAATCAAAACCATAGAAAAAATCATTAAAAGAAAAATAATATCCATACCCTGAATTATATATAGCTCTTACAATTAAAAAAGAAATTCCTAGTGCAATTACTGCTGCTGCCCATTTTTCATTTTTAAATCTTCTTGATAAGGGAATAAATATAAATGAAAAAAATATTAAAAAAAGAACAATATAAAGAATATTATCCCCTGTTAGATAATAATTAAATCCCCTATAATAATAAGCACTAATAAATGAAGTTGATATCAAAAATATAAATAATAATATTGCTAATAATCCTCTTTTTTTGTTAGAAAAATTTTCTTGTTTCATTTTAAATTTTTCTAGGCCAGAAAATTTTTATTTTAGAAAATTTTCTTAGATCCATATTTTTATTAGGTTTGTGTTTCTTATAAAGTTTTTGTTAACAAAAACTAATAATCTGTTAAACTATGCTAAACTTTTAAATTGGGTTTAATTTATCTTAAATTAAGTTTATTTTTGGTAATATATCTTTTTAAAATTCTTTAAATAAAGATGCAGGAGAATGTTGTTATCTAATTAAATTTATATATCTTATTTATTACTTTCATATATGAAAATTCCTTCAAGTTTTGATATTATAGGAAATATTGCTATTTTAAAATTTGATAAAAAAGATTCTTTAAGAAAAAAGAAAAAAATTGCTAAAGCTTTAATGAAAAGAAATCCTAATATTAAAACTGTTGTTGAAAAAACAGGAAAATTTTCTGGGCGTCTGCGAAAACCAAAAACAAAATATATTGCAGGTGAAAAAACAAAAGAAGTATTATATAAAGAAAACAATTGTGTTTTTAGATTTAATATTAATGAAACTTATTTTTCTCCGCGATTATCAAGTGAAAGAAAAGAAATCGCAGAAAAAATAAATAAAAATAATAAAGTTTTAGTAATGTTTGCAGGAATTGCTCCTTTTTCTATTGTTATTGCTAAAAAAAACAAGAAAAAAAATATTAGGGTTTATTCTGTTGAAATAAACAGAAAAGCGAGTAAATATGCAAAAGAAAATGTTAAATTAAATAAATTGAATAATACTGAGATAATTCAAGGTAATGTCAAAAGAATAATTCCTAAATTAGCAAATCAAAAAATTAGATTTGATGTTATTGTAATGCCCCGCCCTCAATTAAAAGAGAGTTTTTTAAAATATGCATTTAAAGTTTCAAAAAAAAGGACTATGGTTTATTATTATGATTTTTGTAAATCTGATAATATTAATAAAATTTTAGAAAAAGTAAAGCAAGAGGCAAAAAAAGCTCGCAAGAAAATTAAAATTTTAAATTATAAAAAAACAGGGGAAATTGCACCTTATAAAATTAGACTTCGTGTAGATTTTGTGGTTGTATAGTTTTAAGATTTTAAATCAATAATTTAATAACTCAATATATCTGCTAATTTTTCAGATTTTTTTTAATAAAACCAATATTCTGTCTTTTTGCTTTTGCACAAGCTGATTTGATTTTATTATATGGAATTTTTAATTCATTTAAAATCTGTTCAGCAGTTTTGATGCATCTTCCTAAATATGCTCCACATATATTAAATGTTATGTCTTGATTTTTTTCATTTTTCAAATTATATAATTTTTCCCAATCATATTCATTCATTATTGATAATTCAATATAAGTTCCTTGTTTTCTTAATTTATTTATATTATCTAAAATTTTTTTTAAGTTTTTAGCTCTTTTTTTACTGATATTATCTTCTTTAAGTTCACTTTCTATTGCATCTGCATGGATTATTGCTGTTAATACTTGCATAATTTTTAAGAATGTAACTTATTTAAAAATCTTTTCATATTCTTTTCTCAACTTTTACAGAAGTAGGTGCTTCTCCAACTCCTGACTTTGCACGAAGTTGAACCTGGATTATTCTTCTACCACAAAATCACTCGCCATGCCAGGCATTTCAGAGATTTATATTCTTGTCTCTATTTTTACAGAAGTAGGTGCTTCCCCTCCATGCCATGTGAAACGCGGACGAATTCTCATTGGATAAATTCTTTCTGAATTATCATCAAGTATAATTGCAGAACCTTTTAGATTTGGAAGTTCATCCATTTGTTTTTTAATACTTTCTAATAAATATGTCTGCATAATATAGTTTAATGCTTCTAAATCTGGTTTTGAAGTTACTCTATGTGAGACTATTATGTCTGATTGAGTCATTACATCTCTATGAATTTGTCCTGGTTGTTGTGTTGCTAATACTAAAGAAATACCTGGTTGTCTACCTTCACGAAGTAATTGAACTAATGCATCTGTTGCAGCTGTTTTTCCTTTTAATGGAAGAAATTCGTGGGCTTCATCAATAAATATCCAAACTAATGGAAATTCTCTTTTTCCTGTTTTTGCTAAATAATCAATTCCTCCTGCAACAGCTTCTACTTCTTCTTTTTTACGAGCAGACATTCTTTCATTAAACAATTTTCTGCTTACTAAAGAAATAACTAAAGCTCTTACATTAAATGCTCCTACTGCATTATAAACACTTAAATCAATAATTGTTGTTTTTCCTCTTTCTATTAAATCTGGTATTTCAGTTCCTTTTTCTCCTGTTTTAGCAAAAATACCCCAGGTTTCAGATGCTTCAAATAATCCTATTGCAGCATTTTTTGTGTTTTTGTCTGTTGTAGTATCTTTTTGTATAGAATCAATTATGTCTGCTATTGTAAAATCTATGTTGGTTTTTTTTAGTTTTGTAATAATCCTTTCTATTAATACTGATACTGGATCAATAATATTTAAATTAAATGTTAAGACCCAATCTTCTCCTTCTAATTCTGATGCTTTTAATGCAAATGGTTTATCTACAGGCATACTTTTGTTTTTATATTCTTCAAAATACCCATAAGGAGCAAATATTCTTACTGGAAGATTTTTTGGTTTTAATTTCCAGTCTGAAAGTAATTCTTCTTCTTTTTCATTTTTATATTTCATAGTCCAAAAAATACCCATTGTATCAAATATTAAAGGAGCTATATTTTGTGATTCTTCTTTTGGAAGGTCAGAAAGTTCTTCTGCTATTACTCCAAGAGTATAAGATTTTCCCGAACCTCTCTTTCCTGCAACTAAAACTACATGACTTCTCGCTATATCTGTGAATATTAAGTTAGAAAGAGAGGTATAATTTCCCATGGTTACATAACCTTTTCCCAAATAAATCAATCCTTTTTCTGCAAATCTTTTTTTATCTGCTTCATCTCTACCAAGTATTATATCATATGGCATTATAAGACACCTTTATTTTTTGTATTTTTAACAACCACCAATTTTATTAATCAAATAAAGAAAATTGTGTTTTTATAATTAATGATATTAAAATGGAATATCTTTTTCAGGAAATGGTGATAATTTTGATATTATTTTTTGCATTGCTTCTTGTTGATTATTTATAATCCTGCTTACTCCTATTCCATATTCACGAGCAGATTTTTTATCTTGATTAGAAATTGCCTCTTGATTCATTATTATCATTTATTCTAGAATATTTATTCCTTTTTTCTCTCCAAACAAAATTAATATCATATCTTTTGCACCTTCATAACAGGGATCATATTTTCTTTTTGGTGCAATACCCTCATTCATATCTGTATATACTTCTCTTATTGTTTGAATTATTTTTCCTTTTGTTCTTTTATCCATTTAATTTAATGTTTTCTTAATTTTTAATGTTTTTTATTGTTCAGAATATATTAGTAGATTAAAAAGATTAGTAGATTAAAAAATAATCATTTATGTAATTAATTTTACCAAAACATTTTTAAAGAACTTTTATTTAGCACAACTATGACTGAAGATATTAATAATATTGATGAAAATCAAAAGAATAATAAAGAGAATGTTAAAAAAGATGAAAAATTAGAAGAAGGATTAGAATCTTTAGAGAAAAAATTTGATTTTGTTTCTAAAGCTAAAACAAATCCTTGGATGTTGGCAACAGCTGTTCTTGGGATTTTTTTAATCTTATCTTTACTTTATAATCCTATTGCAGGCGGAACAGGAGGGATAACTGGAAATGTTGTTTCTGAAGATAATGCGGCTGAAGGGCTTGTAGATTATTTAAATATTAATGCAGATAGTGAAATTACTTTAAAGAATGTTAAAGATGAAGGTTCTGTTTATTTAGTTACAGTAGAATATAAAGGACAAGAAGTTCCTGTGTATGTTACTAAAGATGGTTC
>CAZPQF010000003.1:0-16231 GCA_964588735.1 Candidatus Woesearchaeota archaeon | reverse complement strand
TTATTATACAACTTTACTTACTCCTATTTTAGATTCTTCTGATGTTGGGAATTCTAATACTCAAAATCCACAATCAAATTCTGAACCTCAAGAAATTCCTAAATCTGATAAACCAAAAGTAGAATTATTTACTATGACTCATTGTCCTTATGGGACTCAAGCTGAAAAAGGCATGATTCCTGTATTTGAATTATTTGGGAATAAAATTGATGAAAATATAAAATTTGTTCATTATTTTATGCATGAATCAGAAGAAACAGAAACTCCGAGGCAAGTTTGCATAAGAGAAGAGCAAGAAAATAAATATTTAGATTATTTAACATGTTTCTTAGAAGATGGAGATTCTGATAGGTGTATTGGTGAAGTTGGAATTGACCAAAATAAATTAGATTCATGTGTTGAAAATAATGCAGAAGATTATTATTCTGATGATTCTGCATTAAGTCAAGGATATGGGGTTGCAGGAAGTCCTACTTTAATTATTAATGGTGTTCAAGTAAGTATTTCTAATGATGGTTATTATAGATTTAATGAGCAGGAAATTGAATATAGTAGAAGTCCTGAGACTTATAAACAAATAATATGTTCTTTATTTACAGAAGGAAATCAACCTGATGAATGTTCTCAACAATTATCAACAGCAAATCCTTCACCAGGATTTGGTTGGGAAGGTTCTGGTTCTAGTACAGCAGCTCAATGCTGATAATTTATCTTTTACTTAAATTAATCTCTAAAATATATATTTTTCTTTCATAATACTTTTAAAGAACTCTTTATACTAAAAAATATTCTAAAAAATTAATATAAGATGGTAAAGAGGTTTATTACATCAGAATCAGTAACAGAAGGGCATCCTGATAAGATTTGTGATCAGATTTCAGACGCTGTCTTAGATAATCTATTAACACAAGATTCTAATTCAAGAGTTGCTGTAGAATGTTTAACAACTACAGGAACTGTTCATGTTGCAGGAGAAGTTACTACAAAAGGTTTTGCAGATTTTCAGACAATTGTTAGAGAAACTTTAAGGGAAATTGGTTATACTAAACCTGAATTTGGAATAGATGCAGATGATGCAGGAGTTTGGATAAGTATTCATGGGCAAAGTTCAGATATTGCTTTAGGAGTTGATGAAGGACAAGGAGAACATAAAGAACAAGGAGCAGGAGATCAGGGAATGATGTTTGGATATGCATGTAATGAAACTCCAGAATTAATGCCAATGCCTATTATTTTTGCTCATAAATTAACAAAAAGATTATCTGAGGTTAGAAAATCAGGAATTATAAAAGGATTAGGGCCAGATGGAAAATCACAAGTTACTGTTGAATATGAAAATGATAAACCAAAAAGAATTGAAGCAGTTGTTATTGCTCAACAACATGTTGATGAAATTAGTGAAGAACAATTAAAAGAAGAAATTAAAAATAAAGTAATAAAATCTGTTTGCGGTGATTTAATGGACGAAAATACTAAAATTCATATTAATGCTACTGGAAAGTTTGTTATAGGAGGACCTGAAGGAGATACAGGAGTTACTGGAAGAAAAATAATTGTTGATACTTATGGAGGAGTAGGAAGACATGGTGGTGGAGCTTTTTCAGGCAAAGACCCGAGTAAAGTAGATAGAAGCGGGGCTTATGTTTGCAGATATATTGCAAAAAATATAGTTGCAGCAGGACTTGCTGATAGGTGTGAAGTTCAGTTAAGTTATGCTATTGGTGTTGCAGAACCTACAGGAGTTAATGTTGATTGTTTTAACACTAACAAAATACCTGAAGAAAAAATTACTGAATTAATAAGAAAATATTTTTCATTAAAACCTGCAGAAATTATTAGAGAATTAGATTTAAAGAGACCTATTTATAAAAAAACAGCTGCTTATGGACATTTTGGAAGAAATGAACCTGAATTTACCTGGGAAAGAACAGACAAAGCACTTATTTTAAAACAAGAAGCTGGATTGTGAATAATTAGTATATAAATTTTTATAAATAATCTTCTGATTTTTAATTAATGTCTAAAATAAATTGGAAAAATAAATGTTGGGTTGCAACTATTTTTCTTGTTCATAATAAAAAAGTTTTGTTAACTTGGAATAAAAATTTATAAACATGGATTCCTGTTGGGGGGCATATAGATAAAGGAGAGACTCCTATGGAGGCCATAAAAAGAGAAGTAAAAGAAGAAACTGGATTTGATTTTGATTTTTATGGAGATTTTATTAAACAAGGAAATATTGAAATAGTAAAATTATTTAGATTTCAGATAGAAGAAGTTCCACATCATGGGCATCATATGAATTTTTTATTTTTTGGAAAATGTAAGAATCCAGATCTTAATATTAATGAAACAGATGAAAAAGAAAAACTTAGATGGTTTTCAAAAAAAGATTTAATTGACGAAAAAATAATGCTTAAAAGTGTTAGAATACCTGCTTTAAAAGCATTGAGAATAGTGAATTAAAAATTATTTATTTGGTTTATTGTAAGATATTTATTATTTTTATTAGTCTTTAAATTTGAACAGGATATTGAGTTAAAAAAAATTAGAGGTTGATAATAATATATTCTAGCTGATTTTAAAGTTAGGATTATTAAATATAATATTAATAAAATGAATTCAGAAAATACTGGATTAAACATAATTTATATATCTTTTAGAATTATTAAATTAACTTCAAATAGACAATCATCTGTCGAGATAAGCTATTTCATCATCAGTAAGTTTTAATTCTTGCCTTGTTTGATGATTTTTTAATATTTGTTTTATTATAGGAAATTCTCTCATTGCTCTTTTATGTCCTACATGAACATATTTAGCATATTTTTTGCATATTGTTTTCTTTTTTGCATTTTTTTGTTTATATAACCATATTTTTAAAATTCTATCTGGTTTTTTATACCTGGTAAATTCTTTGTTTGATTTTGGTTGTTTTTTAGCTGCTGAAATTCCACCTGTAATAAAAATATTCTCATAAGCCATAAAACGCCAGTATTGTCTTTTATATATACGTCTTCTGAAAATATCTGCTTTACTTAATGCATCATATGCTTTAGCTAATTCTTCTCCTTGATATTCTTTTGGAATATTTTCTTCTAACCATAATATTATTTCATCCATAGACATATTTACTTCATTAAATGTATAAAGAATATTTTTTTCTGCTTTGTTTTTAAAAACTTGTTTTAATGCATTAAAAATATCCTGTTCTTTATTTCTCTCATGTAATTCTTCAACAGAAATTTCTGGTGCCGGTGTATGAGCAAGAGTTTGCAAATCATTTATTGCTGCTCTTATATCTCCTTTTGCTTTTATTGCTATAGAAGTAACTATATTTTTATTTAAAAATAAATTTTCTTTCCTTAAAATATCAAATAAAATTCCTCTTATTATTTTATAATCAATCTCGCTTAATTTAATTAATTCAGCCTTTCGTCTTAAACTGCTGAATTTTCTGTTCCATATATCATTGGCTGTTATAACTATTGGAAAATTTGTTTCATCTATTAATGAGAGTAATTCAGGAAGTCCTCCTCTGTCTGTTGCAGATAGACCATCTACTTCGTCTACTAATATAATTTTTCCAGTTGAAGTTAGACTTTGTTGTTCAACTGCAGGCCTTAAAACAGCTTCAAGTCTTTTTTTATTCCTTAAATCAGAAGCATTTAATTCAAATATTTCATAATTTAATTCATGACTTAATGCGTGTGCTAAAGAGGTTTTTCCTGTTCCAGGAGGTCCGTGTAATATAATTGCTCTTTTCGCAGATGCTTTTTCAGGATTGTTAAAATTCTGAACAAACTCTTTTATTTTTGCTATAGCTAAATCTTGTCCACGAATATCTGCGAAACATTTTCCACGATATTTTTCACACCAAGGCATTTTATTCTACCCTCTTATAATTATTAAAATGAATGTTATTATCATTAAAAACTTCCATAACTTTATATTTTCCTTTTGTATAAACTTCGCCATCTTTAATAAAATGTGTTGCTTCTAATATTTGGATACTTGCAACAGGATCAGATAATTGTTGATTTCCATCTGTTATTAATAATGGTATATCTCCCTTTAACCAATAATTTCTCTGACCTTTTTTTAGAAAATAATATATTTCTCTTTCTTTTAAATTCTCTGGAATACATTCTTTTTCTAATTTATTTGGAGTTCCAAATTTTCTCAACGTTAAATCTGGATTAAATTCTACTTCAATCCCCATCTTCTACAATAATTTTTAGTTTAGAATTATTTTTATAATCTATTTCTAAATCTTCTTTTAATCTTAAATGCCTATATCCCTTATCTGTTAAATTAATAAAAAATGATTCTCTAATATCATCTTCAGGATATATTATATCCATTAAACCTCCTCTATTTCTATTTATTAATTTTGATAGTGGGCCAGTTGAATGAGCTAAAAAAACTCTTCCTTTTTCTTTTCCAATAGGTTGAGATAAACAATTATCCCAAAATGTTTTTGAAGTTTTTTTTAATTTTAATAGTTCTTTTGGGTTTATAGTTATGAATAAATCTTTATTTTTTTGATTATAATCTATATTCATTTTAGCCACCTTTTCCTGCTAGAACAAATCCTGCTAATAAAGATTCTAATTGTATAAATGGGTCTGAACCTTCTACAATTCTAAATTCAATTTCTCCTGTTTTTTCAGTAAGTTTGACTTTTAATTCTGGTTCAATATTTAGGTTCCATATTTCTTTTTGTATTGCTTTGATTACATCTTGTCCTGAAATAGATTCTTTTAACATTACATTCAAAAGTTTTTCTTTTGAATTCTGAAAATCTCCTGCAAGAGCATAATCTAAAACTACTCTAATATCTTTTGGTTTTGCATTTGAAACTATTGTATTAACTAATTCAGGAGTTATGCTTGGCGAAATGCTTGCTGTTGCCTGCAATAAATTAACTGCACGTCTGCAATCTCCTTCACTTGCTTCGTAAAGAGCAGTTATTGCTTCTTGGTTTGTTGTTAAACCCTCTTTTTCTGATATTGATTTAATTATGTTTGCAATATCTTTTTCTTCTAAAAGTTTAAACCTAAATATTGCACAACGAGATTGAATAGGGTCTATGATTTTGCTTGAATAATTACAAGATAAAATTCTTAATGCCTGTTGTGCTTCAGGTGTAAGAGCATCTGCTTCATCTAAAAATATTACTTTAAACGGAACTTCTCCTAATGATTTTGTTCTTGCAAAATTCTTCACTTTTTGTCTGACAACGTCTATCCCTCGCTCATCGCTTGCATTTAATTCTAAGTAACTTTCTCTCCAATTTTCTCCGAATAATTCTTTTACAATTATTAATGCTAAAGTTGATTTACCTATGCCAGCAGGACCTGCAAATAATAAATGAGGAATATTTAATGAATTAGTTAAAGATTTTACTCTCTTTATTATTTCTTCTTGCCCTTCTAATTCTTCAAATTTTTGAGGACGGTATTTTTCTGTCCATATTGTAGAAGTATTCGCCATACTTAATTTGTTAATTTTATTTATATAAATATATCTATAATTGAGAATATATTCTTCTGGAAAATTTGTTTCTATTAAGTTACAAATTAAAACCACAACATTTTTATAACCCCAAAACTTCAATATTTTGTGGAGTTAACAGAGCAATCAAGTTGAGGTTTTCGGATTTTAACTTGGCTTCGGATGTTGGCTTCATAAGATATTGTGGATCTGACAGAGCAATTAAACTTTGATCTTCGGATTTAAGTTTAGCTTCGGATGTCAGTTTTCACAGAGGACGTGGAGCTGGTAGGAGAATCTTGTCATGATCTTCGGATTTTGACTTGGCTTCGGATATCAGTTTTCACATGAATTCATTTTTCTTGAGATTTTTGTATTAATAATAAATTTTCTAATTGGTTTTTTAAGAGTTGGAATTGTAGATTAAATGTTGAGAGCAGTCATAAGATTATAAATTATTAAATATTAAGGCTGCAATAAATTGAACATTGTTATAAGGTTTAGAGTGTTATTAGTTATCAAATTATTATTTAGTTTTTTTAGAATTTTATTATTAGTATAGATTTTTATAAAGATTATGATAAATTTGATAATTTGGGTTGCTAATCTTTCCTATATTTTTAAAGTTGAGTTTGTAAGCGAGCTATAATTATGTTTATCAATATATGATATATTAAGCTCTTGTTTTAAAGCTGATAAGATTATAATTAATATAAAAAATTTTACTTAGTTCTAGCTCTTTGTTTCTTTCTTTTAGACTTTTCTTTCTTCATTCTCTTACGTTGCCATTTCCAACGCATCTGTCTTTTCTTTTTCCATCTACGGCTAGAACGTTTCATGTTAATAAATCAAAAGTTTAGTTTTTAAAGTTTTGTGTTAAGAAATATCCTTTTGCTTATATTTTTTTAATTTCTAATACAAGCAGGAAATGTTTGAATAGGAGATTGTTTTAATTTTTCACAAACTAATTGAGAAAATTGATTCACAAAAACATTTTCTAATTTTGGCAGTCTTTCATTATTTCCGATTTCTGGATTTATTCTTAAACCATTAATAATTCTAATTTCTAAAAGAGATCTTTCTTGAAGAATTTTTTTAGCAAAAATATTACTTAATTCGTCATAGAATTCTTCTCTTTTTTCAGATAAATCGTAAATTCTAGAAATATAATCTCTATTTATAAGAAGTTGATAACTTTCCCTGTTTTTTTATTTTTCCTGTTAATATTATTGCTCTTTCCATCTTCTGATTCTTCTTCCAACCAATCACTTCAAACAATTCTCAATAATCATGTTCTTGCTCAAAACAAAGAAATCAAACTTTTCTCTTAATTCTCTTGAATAACCTTTTGCTAAAGATGCACTCAACACCTTTCCATTGTTTTCTTTTGCAAGATTCATTGCAGGAACAAAGTCAGCATCTCCTGACAATACAATAAGATTATCCGCTTTATTTTTAATAGCATAATCTACCAAGTCCACCGCCAACATTACATCCACGCCTTTTTCTTTCTTCTTAACATTTCCAATAGCATCTAAAATATTCTGTTCAACAATTGGTTTACAATTTTTACACAAATCCATAGATTCTATCAATTCTTGTTTCTCTCTTAACAATTCTTTAGTTGAATGAACTTGTAATTTTCTTGTCAATATTGTAAATTTATTAATATTTCTTAGATTATCAATGAATTTTAAATGAGAGTAATATAATCCTTTTCCATCCCTTAAAGTTGGCATTGAATTATAATATCTAACTTCTTTTAACATTAAATTAAAATGCTTACAAATCAATTCAACAAGTTTTTTGAAATTTATATTTCCTAGTTTAATTTTCATCTGCCTTAGGTTATGATAAAAATTATTGCCATCAATAAAAATAACTGCGTTTTCCATCTTAGAAAATGAAACCCGGCATTGTCCGAAGACCATACCGGGGACTTAATAATTATTATAGTAATTACAACTATTTAAAGTTTTTCAAGTCCCACCTTTTTGGACATTTTGTCTGGATGCCCCTGCTGAGATTTGCACTCAGGTTACCGCCGTGAGGGGGCGGCGTATTTGGCTGCTATACTACAGGGGCTTAACTAATATAATTAAAAAAGAATAAGAATGATTTATAAATTTATTCTATAGATTTATTCAATTTTATAAACAAGGTCATTTGGTCTTACTCTATCTTTAACTTTTATTCCCACATCATCGCCTTTTTTAACTTTTTCAACATCTTTACCTTCAATTTGCATGCTGTCTACTTTTTGTTCAAAATCAGTTGTAGCACCTTTTATTCTTATTTTATCTCCGACTTTTAAATTTCCAGTCATTTTAAGTGCTGCTACTCCAATATGTGTGAAATAACTAAAGACTTTTCCAACTTCTTTACCTTTAACTTCTTCCTTGTTTTGTTTTTCAGAATTTTCTTCTGCCATGATTATTTGAAATAAAAGACATATTTAAAGTTTATTATGATTTGAAAAATCAGATAGCCTCGCCCAGATTCGAACTGGGGTCACAGCCTCCAGAGGACCGCATACTTGACCGCTGTACTACGAGGCTATTAGATGATTTATTTATTTGTAATAAAAAAGTGGTGCGAAATGTTTTTATATGTTAGCATCTAAATTATATTATGGGATGGGCTATAATTGCATTATTTGCATTAGGTATTATGGCTATTATTAATTTAAAAGCTTTTAAACATAAAATTTTTGCTACTGCAATAGTTTGTTTAATATTATTTATATATTTGTCTTCAAGTTATGTTCTTGCTGATAAAAATATTAATTTAGCAACTATTTCAGGATTAGAAGAAGCAACTTCAGTTTATCTTACATGGTTAATTGATGCTTTTGGAAATGTTAAATCAATTACTACAAATGCTGTAAAAATGGATTGGGGTATTGATAATGAGACCATTAATTTTGGTAGTTACAATCTAAGTAGTTAAAAAATGAGGACAATTATTTTAATTTTAATTTTTTTGATATTAGGAGCATTGTTTATAGTTAGTAATAATAATCTTGCTTTAATTAAACAACAAGATAGAGCTGAATTTGATTCATCTTA
This sequence comes from Candidatus Woesearchaeota archaeon, assembly GCA_964588735.1. Lineage (GTDB taxonomy): Archaea > Nanobdellota > Nanobdellia > Pacearchaeales > GW2011-AR1 > CAZPQF01. The sequence goes on along the minus strand of CAZPQF010000003.1, from coordinate 7,667 downwards.
TACAGGATGGCTGCAAAAATTATTTTCTAATTCTCAAAATCTTGTAGGTTCTGTTGTGAATATGGGCTGGTTTCCTGATAAATTAGATGCTAGTTTTAATCAGTATGATAATGAAGATGAAACATTTGAAGATAATAATAAAAATTCTGAATTAAATATTTCAGAAAACGATGATTTTAAAAATACAGATGATTTAGATAATTTATCTAATAAAATAAAGGTGACAAATATAAATAATTAAAATGCCTAAAAAGAAATCTAAAAAATCTGCTAGGAAAAAAACCAAAAAAACTAAGAAAAAAATTTCTACAAAAACAGCAAGACCTATGAAGAAAAAAATGACTTTTTTAAGAAAGTTATTTTGGATAGCAATTTTTACAGTAATCTTTATTATTCTGCATAATTTTCTTTCTATTTATATTGGAGAGACACATATATTATCAGCAATTTTCTTTATTGCAGGTTTATTAGGAATTGCAGTTTTTGTGATATTATTGGTTTTATTTGTTATTTCTTTACTTAAAAAAGCAGTAAAAAAATAAAATTTTTATATACTAATTCTATATTTTTTTAGTTGAGCTGATATTTATGCCTCTTTAGCTCTGATAAGGGACCCATCCCTTATAAACCCTCAGACATTAAGTTAAATGTCTTTGGCTTGAGAGTCACAATTGCTAAAGATTTTATAGATTGTATTATAAATTATTATGCCTCTTTAGCTCAGTTGGTTAGAGCGTGTGCTCGGTAACATCAAAAATCATAGATTTTTGGGTGCTTCGAATTGTCGAAGCAATTCGAACAGCACAAGGTCCTGAGTTCGATTCTCAGAAGGGGCTCTTATTTTTTGTATTTTCAATAAGTTTCTTTAAAATTTTATTTGATTCTGCAATATCTGCTGGATTTTTTGTGATTATTTCCATTACTATTTTTTTGTTGTATTTTATTTTTTTTAATTCTTGAATTGGTTTTATTAAATATTTAATGTTTTTTTCATTTATCGGGTAATGGTCTTTAAATCTTTTATTTGTTTTTTTAATACCAGAAATATGTATTTCTTTAATCTGCTTTTTTAATAATCTTGGAAAATTTAATTTTTTTTTTTCCCCAACCGCCTGTATTCCATGTCCAATATCCCAGCAAATTCCAATATGTTTTTTTTCTTTTGAATTAAAATTTTTTAAAAATTTTTTGAATTCATTTGGTGTTGACAAACAATAATCTTTATCAGGCATTGTTTCTATTAATATTGATTGTTTTTTATTGAGCATTGAAATAGCTCTTTTAATGTGTTCTAATAATATTTCTCTTCCATGTTGTTTTGCATTAGATTTTTTGCAGTCTTTTGGAAGATCTGGATGTATAATAATATTTTTTACTTTTAATTTTTTGGAATATTTAATTGATTTTTCTAACCATTCATCAGATATTAAAATATCTTTTGCATTTGCTGAACAAAAATTGGTTGGTATTTTAAAATACATATGGGGACAATGAATTGAATAACTCATTCCTGATTTTTTAGATAAATTAAACCAAAATTCAGTAAAATCATCTAAAAATTGAGTATGTATTTCTATATGTTTTATTCCTATTTCATTTACAAAAATAGTTTCTACTAATTTTTGTATATCTTCAAATAATTTATTAGCAATTGGAGCAATTGCAACACCTATTTTTATTGCCATGTATTAAAAAAAGAATAGAGTTTATTAATTATTCTGTAAATCCTGCACCTGTTACATAATTTGAATTTATTAAAACATAATGTGGTTTTAAATATGCTCTTTTAGAATTAGCCCAATGTTCTTCATTTTTAAACATTTCTTCTAAAACCGGATGAAAAGGATCTACTAATGCAAAAAAAGGACTTTCTAAATTATTTTCCTTTATGTTTCCCTTTAATCCATGATTTTTAACATTATTTAATCTTTTTTCAAGTATTTCAAGTTCATTTCCTTTTTCTGGTTTTATTAAAGATATTTTTCCAGAAATTGCTTTCTTTAATCCTTTTAAATTAATTCTTACATCAAAATATTGTTTATTCTTTATTCCAAATGCTGTTTTTTCAACTCTATCAGAAGGCATACCATATGTGTGTAATAATTCTATATTATTTAATCCAATTATTGTGTCTTCGTAATTAGTTTTTTTATTTCCTTTTATTGTCCCAATTATATTTTCGTTTCTTGGTGCCCAATTTTTATCTTTTTTATTAAATAAAAACCATCCTGCATTATTTATTATAACAAAATTTTTAGAATTTAGATATTCCTGTAATCTTTTTCCATTATAAGGAATATCACAATGAACTTTGCTATTAAAATTACCAGTATAAGCAACTGCTTCTTCTATATTTTTTGTTGTGAATCTATTTGGCATTTTCAATATTTTACCTAATTTTTATTAAGAGTAAATTCTTGTTAATCAAGGTTTATAAAGTTTTCGGATGTTTTTTGTTTTTATCAAACATGAGTAAATTTATAAACTATTTTTAACAGATTTAATCATGACCTCAAAAAATGAATTTAGTTTAAGTGATTTAAAGAAAGAATATGTAAAATTTCAAAAAAAATATTTTAAATTACCTGATTTTAAAATTTTGAACCAAGATTTTGGAATTGAGAGTATTGCAGGAAGTGAAACAGATTTATTAATTAGAGAAATTAGAAAACATATTGTTGATAAAATTTTAACATATTTGAGATTCACAGAAATGTTTTTAAATCCACAAAATACCCCTATATTTTTTCTTAATTTAGCTAAAGGATTAAATCAAGAAGATAAAAAATGTTTGTATCATATTTATGATAAATTGGGAAAGTTGGAAATAGAAGTATTAGAAATAGATAATGAATATTCAGAAAAAGCAGAAGTTGAATTTATAGTTAAAGCAACAAAAGAATGGCAAACAATAAAAAAAGAGATGAATAGACTTGTTGAAAGTTTTAAACGAAGTTGGAGTCAAAAAGCTGGAAAAAAAGATAAAAATTATTTTGGTTAGCAAAAGATTTATAAATATATAACAACTATATAATTTACTATGGAAACAACAATACAGATAAGCAGACAGCTTCTTAACAAACTTGCTAAAATGAAAATGCATAAAAAAGAAAGTTATGAAAATATAATATGGGATTTGATAGAGGATAGACTCGAATTCTCAGAAACAACTAGAAAACATCTTGAAGCTTCTGAAGCTGAAATAAAAGCTGGGAAAACAGTCTCTCTTGATAAAATTAAGAAAAAAATTAAATAAAATGTATTTTGTTGAATTCTCAAAGACAGCTGAGAGACAATTTAATAAACTTGAAAAAAAGATTCAGTTAAGGGTAATAAATGTTATGGAAAGAGTAAGGATAAGGCCCTATCATTTTATCAAAAGAAAACAAGGAGCAAAATATTTTATAGCGAGAATAGGTGAATATAGGGCAATTTTAAGTATAGATGATGTAAAGAAAATAATTTTTGTTCTTGAAATTGGGCATAGAAAAAATATTTATGATTGAACCCCATATTCCTCTGAAATCTTTTTTGTTAATTTTTTAGCGATATTGTAATAATCTTTTATTTCTTTTTGTGTTAATATCTCTCTATTCTCATATTTATTATATAATTTTTTTAATTTCTCTTTTCTATTTTTTGATAATTCGATTTTATCTAAACATTTTTTATAATTAAAAAAAAGATTCTTATTTTGATAATAATTTATTATTTGTAGTTTTCTTCTTAAATGGGACATAAGAGCTTTAGTTAATATAAATTCCTTTTCTTTTTTAAAATACCCATTTAATTCAAATTCATCTTTTTCTCTTAGATATTTTTTTATATCTTCTTTAGTTGGGGGATTTTCTTTTAATTCTTTTTTTAATTCTTTGAATTCTGGAGTAGAATACAAAATTAGAGATCCGTCTTTAGCTATTAAAGTAATATATATACTCCATCCTTTCCTATTATTTCTATTTATATGTTTTTTTGCTCCTTCTAGAGAATAGAGGTATTGAGTATGAAAATGTTCTTTTTCTAATTTTTTAATTAATATCTGCCTCTCTTTTTCTAAGTTTAAATCTTTTTTATCTTTTAAAAGAATTATTGTATCAATATCTGATTTTCCTTCTATAAAATGACCTGTGTTTGCAGAGCCAAAAATTAATATTGTCGCAAGATTTTCTTTATATCTGTTTAAGATAAATTTTCTTATGTTATTTAAATTTTCTTTAAGAGACATTTTAGATTAAGAAATTTTTTTGATTTCATCAAAAATTTCTTCTAATGAAATTTCTAATGCTGCTACAGGCATTTTAATATGCCAGTTTTTTAATACAGATGGATGAATTTCTCCAAAATAACCTATTGTTTTATCTGATAATTTTATTTCACTTATTCTTCCATCAATAAAATAATTAGGTATATTTTTATTATTGGGAGATTCTAATATTATTTTATTGTTAATATCTATCATCTTTATTAAATATTCAAAAATTTGCTTTATTTGAGTGAAATTTCCAGGCGCTGTTGCTATTGCTAAATTTTGTTTTTCTTTTGTTCCTTTGAATATTATTCCTTGCTCAAATATTTTTTGAGGATATTCAACATCTACATTTTCATTGAGATTTTTCATTAAATAATGTATTAAATTTTGTCTTAAAATATCATAATCTGTTTTAGAATCTATTATTTCAATAATATTTTTATTTTTTGAATTTAAATTCATTTTTTTAAATTGTTCTTGTTTTGTTGTTATGTGGTAGTTTGAAACTTCAAGTATGTTGAGGCCAGCAAGAATCTCAGAGATTTTTCTTTTTATTGTTTCTTTTGGGTCTTCTTGTCCTGTTGCGGATATTTCTGGGAGAGTGGGAATGAGATTATTATATCCATATGCAATTGCAATATCCTCAATTATATCTACTTCATGTAAAATATCTGTTCTCCAGGCAGGTATAGAAACCATTGAATTTCTTTTATTGTAGTTATAACCCATTTTTTCTAAAAGTTTTTGTGTTTGTTTTTCTGTTAATTTTATTCCTAATAATTTCTCTGCATTTTTAATATTTAATTTTAGTTTATCTGGTTTTAAATTAGGTGTGAATATTTTTTTATTTTTTAATGGTTTATTTTTATAATCAAGTTTTACAGAATATATTTCTCCATTCATACCTGCTAATGCAGTTATTATTATGTTTAAACATTTATTTAATATATTAAAGTCAAATCCAGAACATTCAATAAAAACTTCTTTTGTGTCTTGGTTGATTTTTCCAGTTATATGAGAATTAATTATTGGAGGCATACTTAAAACTTGTTTTTTTGAATCTATGAAAATTGGAAATTTTGCTTTTCCTGCAAGTAAATGAGAGTATTCTCTTCCTGCAGAATGTCTTTGTAATATTTTAAGTCCTGTCATTTCTGTCTGTGATTCTAATGGCTGGAATTTTATTTTATCAGGTTCCCTCGCTGTGAAAGTTATTGGCCAATGTATTTTTTCCATTGGATAAATTCCTATTGCCACTTTTTTTCTTTTTCTTCCTACTATATTATGTAATTTTTCTTGAATATCTATTATTTCTTTTATTCTTTCATCATTGAAATTTAAGCCTTTAACTACTGCACACGCTGTATAAGGACGTATCTTTTTAAGTGATTTATCAATTATTACTTTATATCTGCTTCCTGATGAATTTATTTTATATTCTTTAAGCCCTGTTTTTCTTTTTTTTCCTAAAAAAGAATTAAATGCTCTAACATATCCTTGAAAAGACAATAAATCAGGGCGATTTGGGAAAATTTCTATTTCTATTTCTTCATTATTTAAAGATTCTAATGGAGTTCCAAATAAGGTGATTTTTTCTTTAAGTTTGTCTGTTATTTTTCCTATTTTTTTCTCAAATTCAACACGTGAAAATTTTACATTTGCCATTTTTTAATTTTTAATCATATATTGTTGGTGGAAGATTTTTCCCCGCATCAATAATTTCTGATTCTGTTTCTTTATTTATCTTAAAATATTCTCTTGCTTCATTTATTAATTTATTATATTCTCTGATTTCTTCGTTATCAGGATTTTTCTTTTCTTTTTTAATCTCATCATATTTTTTTATTACTTTTAATATTATATATCTGCTAAGTGGGAAAGGTCCAATATTAGGAAACAATTTTTTATTTAATCTCATATGGTCAGATATTGTATTTACACAATTTTCCAATGTTGCTTTCTTTTTTTCTTTCATTTTACGTCTTTGTCCAAAATTTAATTTTTCTTAGTTGTGCTATGTCATTTTTATACATCTCTCTGAGATCTTTTATATTATAATAATCCATGATAATTCTATCAAAGCCCTGCCCCCATGCTAACACAGGCATTGCTTTTCCTAATAAAGGAATTGTTATTTCAGGGCGGAATATTCCTGCACCACCTAATTCAAGCCAAACTTTTTTTTCAGGATGATATGCTGCTATTTCTACACTTGGTTCTGTATATGGAAAATATGCTGGCTGGAATCTTATTTTTGAAAAACCCATTTTCTTGTAGAATTCTGCTAAATATCCTAATAAATCTCTAAAAGTTGTGTTTTCATCTACTACTATTCCTTCTGTTTGATAAAATTCAAATCCATGAGACCAGTCAACTGTCTCATTTCTGAAATTTTTTCCTAATGCAAAAAATTTACCTTTTCTTTTTTCAATTGGAAGTTGACTTAATTTATAGAGAGTTTGTGCTGATAGGCAAGTTGTATGTGTTCTTAATACTAATTTTTTAGCATCTTTTATATCCCAAGAATATTGCCATCCTTTACTACCCCCAATTCCTTTTTCATGTGTTTTTTTAACATTATTTATTAATTTTTTATTTTTTTTCATATTAAGATCTGCTGTTTGTTCTTTTATATAAAATGTGTCTTGTAATTCTCTAACAGGATGATCTTGTGCTGTGAACAGTGCATCAAAATTCCAGAAACTCGGCATTAGTAAATTTCCAGTCATTTCTTTAAATCCTAAATCTGTCCATATTTTTCTTGCATAATCTAATGCTTGATTAACAAAATGTCTTTTTCCTCCTGTGATTGAAGGAACTGGAGAGTTTATATTATATCTTCTGAATTTTTTTCCCTTGTAACTTCCAGTTTTAATTATTTTTGGTGTTAAAACTTCAATCATTTTTTCATCTAATTTTTCTAAATAAGAAGAATTAATTATTTCTTTACCTAATTCTGTGAGATTATAAGAAAAAGATTTTTCTTTTTTTACTTCTATAATTTCTTTTCTATTTTTTAGAGAATTAAAAGCATGTTTTTGTTCTGGTTTTAGTTCATCTAATTTTAAAGGAAGAGATTCAATAAATTGTTCTTCAAGAGTTTTTTTAAATAATTCTTCTCGAGAAGCACTTAAATGAATTTTTTGGTTTTTTATATCTATCAAAGCCTTTTTTTTCAAAGCTCCAACAGCTGCTTTAAATTCATTATCTGTTAAATGCGAATTTTTTTGAGCTTCCTGCATAGATAAAATATTTTTTTCAGATAATAAGTTCATTAATCTTCTTTCTGGAAGTGATTTTTTTTTATATAATACTCCATTTATATCTAATTCAATAATTTGTTGTTTTTTTGTGTTTAGTTTTATTATTTCTTTGTTTTGTAAAAACTCAAAAGAATGCATAATAGAGGTTTGGTCTA
>CAZPQF010000002.1:30983-32162 GCA_964588735.1 Candidatus Woesearchaeota archaeon | reverse complement strand
GCAAGATAATTTGTTTTGTCCATATTTTGAGTTACACCTGTTCTTTCTCCAATCCAGCTTCCTGTTGCAATTGCAGATTCAACTCTGTGTGAAAATAATGTTGATTTAGCAATTGTTCTTATTGAATAGAATTTTTTTCTTTTTGAAATTTTTTGTAAAGAATAGTGTATATCTCTAACTAAAATACTTAAATTAACCCTAAATAAACTTGAAAGTAAATCTCCTGAAAGTCTAACTCTTTTATTAGCATAATGATCTTTATCTGTTCTTAATCTTGGATTTTCTTTTGCAATTAAAAATTGTTTTATTAATTTACATAATGTAATTGCTTTTTTATGTCTGTCTTCTTTTGTAAGCCCTATATGCGGTAGAAAATACGAATCTATTCTTTGTTTAACTCTCTCCAACATTTCTTTTTTAGTTCCATGCAAAGAAGTTTGTTCTGCAATATACATTAATGCTTCTTCACTTGTCCCAATATTTGCAAATTCATATAAATTAACAATTAAACTATCTGTTTCTTTTTTTATTAATTTTGATATTTCTGCTTCTGATATTAAACCTAATGCTTTTAAAACAATCATTGCCGGAATATTCTTAAATCTAGAAAAAGAAATTTCAAGAATTCCTTCTTTATTTTCTAAAATAGAAACCGGAATTCTATAAGCTCCTCTTAGTGAAAATAATCTTAACATCAATCCTTTGGTTTTAGATTGTTCTATAAAAGGTTGATTTTCTGCAAGATCTTCTGCCATAATCATAACTCTTTCATTACCATTAATAATAAAGTATCCACCAGGATCATTTGGATCAAAATAACTTTCCTCTAATTCTTCTTTTGATAAACCATGGGTATTGCAAATTTTGCTTCTTACCATAACAGGAATTCTTCCAATCTCTACATCACTGCTATCAACTTGGTTTCCACGAGTTATTGTAATTTCCATTTTAACAGGTGCAGAATAAGTTAAATTTCTTAATCTTGCTTCTGTAGGAGTTATTAAAGAAGAAGAACCATCAGCTTCAATAATATTTGGTTTTTCAATAACAATTCTCCCCAATTTTATTTCCATATCTTCACTGCTTATATTTCTAGAAACATCTTCTACAATTTCCTGCATTTTTTTTTCAATAAAATTATTAAAAGAAGTTATGTTTGATTCAATAAGTGAATGATCT
>CAZPQF010000002.1:18173-30973 GCA_964588735.1 Candidatus Woesearchaeota archaeon | reverse complement strand
TGATCTTGCAAATATTTCTTTATTACTAAATGAGGATCTTTTTTTTGTTTCATTTTTTCTTTTGTTTTTTCGAAAAATGAAATTTAAAAATTTCTAATTTTTTTTGTTTCATTTTTTCTTTTGATTTTTTTCCTTTAAGGAATTTCAAATAACAACCCTGTAATATAAATTTATTTTATCACTCGAAGTTTTACCTTTTAAAACAAGAACTTGAGAATCTTTTGAATCCTCATTGCCCTCTTTTCTTTCTATTTTTATTATATCTCCTATTTGTGGATTTAAATTAACTATTGCTGCATCATCACGTCTAATCTTTGGTAGCTGAGCTCTAGAAACATTTAATTTTATAAGTAATTTTTCAACATCTTCTTGTTTTAATTTAGAATGTTTTGGCTGTAGAATATGCATTTGGTTGACTATACCTCAGGATTTAAAATGGTTTATTTGGGGATTCCTTTAACAACTTTCCAATACTAAAAGATAGAAAAAATTGGTTTAAAAATGTTTCGGAAAATTCTAAAGTCCAAATATTAAATGGCCCGGAGGGTACTAAAAATTTCTAAAGAAATTTTGGCAACATTCAAAATTTACATTTTGAAGTATTTGAACCATCTTCTCCAGATCCAAATATTAAATGGCCCCGGAGGGATTTGAACCCTCGACACCTAGGTATCTCCTAAAGTCAGTTTTTTCTCTGACCTCAGTAAAAGCCTAGTGCTCTAACCAGGCTGAGCTACGGAGCCTTAACTCATTATTAAATGATAATGATAAAAAACAGAGTAAATAATAGTTTAAAAAGTTTTTTTATGCAGATTAAGCATGTTTTCCAATTTTTTCTTCTAATAAATCTTGAGGCAAACTACCAACAATTCTTTCAACTTCTTTTCCATCCTTAAATATAATTAAAGTTGGAATTGACATAACACTATATTCTTGTGCAATTTCAGAATTATCATCTATATTTAATTTAGCAAAACTAATTTTATCTTTAAATTTTTCAGCAAGTTCTTCTATAATAGGAGCCATCATAAGACAAGGCATACACCATTCAGCATAAAAATCAATTACTACAACTCCTTCACTGATTTTATTATCAAATTCTTTTCCACTTATTTCCAAATCCTCTGCCATTTAAATTTCCTCCTATCTTTATGTTTTTTTTACATAAATTGTATTAATAAATCTTTTGATAATTATTTTTTTGATATTTTTTCTAAAATCTTTTCTACATCTAATTGTAATTGTTTAAAACTAGAATTATTATAAATTATTTGATCAGCAAATTCAATACATTTTCTAACCTGTTGTCCTGTATTTTTCTCACCAATACCTTTATCTTTTTTATCAATTTCTAAAAATTCTTTCCAAATTTCAGAATCCCCTTTTCTATTTCTTTTTACAAATCTCTGAAATCTCTCTTTTATAGGAGCATCTAATGATATTAAATAAAAATCTGGTCTTTTTCTAAAAACCTTAATTTCTCCAATATTTCTAATACCGTCAATAACATAGTTTTTGTTAGAATTATTTATATTATTTTTATTTTGTTCTATAAATTGCAATGTTCTTTGTGCTAAAACACCTACACTATATTTTTCTCTTAAATCATTACCTATGTTTTGTAAATCTTTTGCCTGATAATTAAGTAATCCTCTTTTTATTGCTTCTTCTCTTACTTGGTCTGATAATGATAAAATTGCAAAACCCTTATTTTTCAGAATTTCAGCAACAGCTCCTTTTCCAGATGATTTTGTTCCTGTTAATCCAATTATCATTTTAATTTCTAATTTCAATATTTTTAAAATAACCATTAACACTATTTTTTAATTCTTCTAATTCTTGGTCAGAAAAAGATCTTATTTTTTCAAAACTTTCGTCAATCATCTTATTTTCTCGGGAAATAAAATTCTGTAAATAATAATTTTCAGGAATTTTTTCACAAATATTATTCATCCATTCTCCAATATTTTTCATTATCTCTTTATTATGGTGTGTTGGTATAACAGTAGTTCTAAATTCATAATTGCTAAAATCAGAGATAAGTTTAATTGATTCTTCTATTTTTCCTATATCTATATCAACATTTGCTAAAATATGATAATGTTCTTTATCAGATTTAATATCCATAGCAATATAATCCACTAATTTTTCATCAATTATTTTTTTCAATAATTCAGGATTTGTTCCATTTGTGTCTATTTTAATTAAATAACCAATTTGTTTTATTTTTTTTAAAAATTCTATAATGTCTTGATTAATTAATGGTTCTCCCCCTGTAATACAAACAGCGTCTAAATATTTTTTTCTTTGTTTAAGAAAATCAATAATTTGTTCTTGGGAATATTCTTCTGAAATTTCATCTGCAATAACCAATTCAGGATTATGGCAAAAACCACACCTAAAATTACAACCAAATAAAAAAATAGTGCAGGCTATTTTTCCTGGATAATCAATTAATGTTAATTTTTGAAGTCCTGCTATTTTCATTTTAAATTCATATTTTTATTCTTTTATTTTTTTATTTTCTCTATCTGAAACTGAAAAAGTTTTCCTATCTTTAAATTCCTCGGCTTTTCCTTCATTCCATTTATCTACTGGTCTTAAATAACCCACTACTCTTGAATAAACTTCACATTTTGTTTTCATGTTGAAACACCTCCATTTTTTTATTTTGATTAGAATTATTTTTTAAATTTTGTTTTTTTACATTAACACGTGATTCTTGAATTAATTCACATTTAGGACAATATTCATGTTCTCCTGGAATATAACCATGAATTGGACAGATTGAAAAAGTAGGAGTTATAGTAAAATAAGGCATTTTAAAATTTTCAGCTATTTTTTTAACCAATATTTTCACGGCATTTTTATCTATTTTCTCACCAACAAAACTATGAAATACTGTTCCTCCAGTATATTCTGTTTGTAATGGGTCTTGTAATTCTAATGCTTCAAACAAATCATCTGTATAATTAACTGGAAGATGTGTAGAATTTGTATAATATGGTTTTGCTCCCTTTTCAACAACCTTCTCATTAGTTACTTTTATATTTGGAAATCTTTTTTTATCTGCTCTTGCAAATCTATAAGTTGTTCCTTCACCAGGTGTTGCCTCTAAATTATAAATTTGTCCTGTTTCTTTTTGATAATCTTCAAGTTTATGTCTCATAAACTCTAAAACTTTTAATGCAAATACTCTTCCTTTTTCTGTGGAAATATTTTCATCAGGAAAAAGATTAATAATTGCTTCATTCATTCCTAACAATCCTATTGTAGAAAAGTGATTTGCCCAGTAATTTCCAAATCTTTTTTTAACATATCTTAAATAATATCTTGAATAAGGATATAAACCAGTTTCTGTAAATTTTTCTAAAATTTTTCTTTTAATCTCTAAACTTTCTTTTGCAAGCTCCATTAATTCTTCTAATTTTTCAAAAAATTCTTGTTCATTTTTAGATAAATATCCTATTCTAGGCATATTTATTGTTACAACACCAATACTTCCTGTTAATGGATTGCTTCCAAATAATCCACCTCCTCTTTTTCTAAGTTCACTTTGATCTAACCTTAATCTGCAATTGTGTGTTAAAATCCCTGTAGTCCCAACCGTGAATTCTGGAGCCTCTTTATCTACTCCAAAACAATATGCTGTAGAATTATTAATTTTTTTAATGCTTTTTATTTTTACCCATAATTTATCTTTCTTTTTAAACCAAAAATTTCCATAATTTTCCCTATTCAGCTTATAAATTAAAACAGCATAATTAGCTTCTTTTCCTAATCTTCCTTCTCTATGGTCCTTATATATTGAAGTAGTGGTTCCTAAGGTTGCAGCAAGCATGTTTAAAGACTCAATCATTTTTTTTGAAGATGTATAAATTCTTCCTCGATTGCCCCCATCTGTATCATAATGTCCTTCTAATACCCCTCTCCTAAATTCTTGACTCATAGAAAATAATCTTGCTTTATAATGTTTCTCTCTTTTTATACCTTCTACAAAATCTTTGCATAAACCCACAGCTGATTTAGAATGAATTTTTAATGTCACTAATTTTGATTTAGAATGTTTTTTAATAACACTATGGGCTCCAAAATATTTTTTTGCTATTTTCTGTAATTTGCTTATAATTTGTTTTTTATAATTTCCTTCTAAAGAAAAAATCACACTTCCTTCTTTGTCAAAAGAACCATCTCCTGCATAAGCTCCTACAAAATAACCCAATTCTTTATTTCCTCCTTCCCCTTCATAAACATTGAGAGAATAAGGAAGATACATTCCTTCTCGTAGATCTTTCCCTTTAATCTCTTTTTGTTTTCCTTCTTTATTTTTCAAAACAAAATTTAAATGTTCTTTAGACATTTTTATTTCATGCCCATTTTCTAAGATAACCTTAATCATTTTTTGATTTTTAAAAGAATTAAATCTCCCTTTTACAAATTTCCCATTACTATAGATTTCATATTGATTTTTCCTTTTACTTTTAAAAACATTTCTTATCTCAGCATATTCTAAATTTCTTCCTCTTGAAGATTTAATCAAGACTTTCTCATCACCTGCTAAAGGACACATACTCCTTGCATCTTCTGGATCCATATCTGAATTTATAAAATTTGAAAAATATGGAATACCATATTTTGATGTCATTTCCCATATTAAATTATGTTCTGGATTATCCCAATCAAAATTTTTTGTTATATTATAAGTAGGTATAGGAAATGTAAAAACTCTTCCATTTGCATCTCCTTCTATCATAACTTCTGCAAAAGCTCTGTTTATCATATCAACTTCTTTTTGAAATTTTCCATATGTTTCTTTTTGAGGTTTTCCGCCATAAATAACTGGTTCATTTTTCATATGTTTCGGAATTTTTAAATCAAGAGTAATATTTGTAAAAGGTGTATTTCCGGTAATAAACACCTTGCCATTTCTTCTGGCAATTACTGTTTCATTATCAGTATTAGGACACCAAATAATTCCATTATAATCAACTTCTTTTATTTTTTGTATATAGGTCTCTTTATGTTTTATAATTCTTAAAATAAAAGTAGGTTTCTTGCCAATAGTCGGTTTTCTAATTAATACTGTAGAACCATAACCAGCGTTTAATGCTATTGCTTGTAATCCATCTAAAATACTCTTATCACTGGTAGCTATTTTGCAGTTTTCAAATCCTTCTGCTTTCATATATGCATCAAGAAAAAGTTTTGATTGTCTTTCATTCATATTTAAAAGTGAATTAGGAATAAACCCTATAGTTTGTTTTGTCCCAAACCAGGAATGTATCTTTCTTGAAGATTCAGCATTTAATCTTATTCTTTGAACTTCTTGACCAAGACCTTTCTGTGTATATTCAGAATATTTTAATTTAAAATGTTCTAATAGTTTTTTTATTTCCTTATAATATTCATTATTCTTTTTAGCAGATTGATAAATACTAATTCTATAACAACATCCATGTTTTCCCGGCCTTTCAATATTCCCTTCTCCGATAATCCATGCCAAAAGTTTAATCTTATTATCACTAATCTTTGCATTTTTATTTTTATTCTTTCCTGCAATCGGTATAATAAAAGGGGATTTCATCTTTGCAACATCTTCTATTTTTTCAAGAACATATTTATCACCATGAAATTTCTTTCTTACAATCCTATGATTCGGAGAAATTAATTGATCTTGTATTCTATTTTTTAGATTATACATCTTTCCAGAATATTTCTTTGAAAAAAGTTTTTTGATTGGTTTATCCTCAATTACCTTTTTTTTAATATTAAATGTTTTTATTTTATCTCCTTTTTTTAATTCTTTATATCCTGCCCATCCTTCAGAAGTTAAAATTTCTGTGTCTTCTGACATACATTGAAATCCTACTCTTGTTGGAACAGCAAGATTAAAACAAAATTCTTGCATAGATTGTTTAACTTCTTTATATGAAAGATTATCATATCTAATAAATGGTGCGAGCAAAGTATCAAAATTTGAAAAAGCCTGGGCTCCTGCAGCCTCTCCCTGTAATGTAAAGAAAAAATTAAAAATCTGTCCAATAGCAGCCCTCAAATGTTTTGGTGGAGAACATTCAACTTTACCTCTAACTCCTTTAAAACCAACTGTTAATAAATCTTTTAAATCCCATCCAACACAATAAGGTCCTAATACCCCTAAATCATGAATATGAATATCTGCATTTAAATGAACTTTTCTGATTTTTTCTGGATAAATTCTTCCCAGCCAATAATTTTTTATTATTTTATCTGTAATATAATTATTTAATCCTTGCAATGAAAAATCCATATTTGAATTTTCTTTTATTTCCCAATCATTAACACCAACATAATCTTCAACAGCTTCTATTGTATCAAAAATTGCCTTGATATCTCTTAAATCCTGATGGCTTTTTCTATATAATATATATGCTTTTGCTGTTTTTGCATGCCCTTCTTCAATTAAAATTTTTTCAACAATATCTTGAATTTCTTCTACCTGTGGTGTTCTTTTACCAAATTTTTTATTAGCTTCTTTAACAACTAAATTTCCAAGTTCTTTTGCTTTTTCTTTATTTTTACCGCCAACTGCTTTTGCAGCTTTCCAAATAGCTTTAATAATTTTCTCTTTTTCAAAATCAACAATCCTACCATCTCTTTTTATTATTTTTAAAGGCATTTTCTTATCTCTTTTTTTCTATTTTCATTTTTTTATTTTTGTTTTAGATTCTCTCTTCCTTTTTTCTATTTTTTTCATAGCAGATTTAAAATCTTCAATATCTTTAAAATCTTGATATACTGAAGAAAATCTAATATAAGCAACTTTATCAAGTTTTTTGAGTTTTTTTATAATCAACTCACCTATTTCGTTTGATTTTATTTCTCTTCCTTTTTTTCTTAATTTATTTTCAATTTCATTAATAATTTTATCTATTTTTTCATAATTTATAGGACGTTTTTCACAAGCTTTTATAATTCCAGATTTTAATTTTTCAACATCAAATTTTTCTCGTCTGCCATCTTTTTTTTCAACAATAATATCCTTTTTTTCAATTCTTTCATAAGTTGTAAATCTCTTTTTACATTTCTCATTTAAACACTCTCTTCGTCTTCGAATTTCATTCCCACTAGTTCTCTTATCAGTTACTTTTGTTTCAAATTTACCGCAAAATGGACATTCCATTATTTTTACCCCGTTTATTTTTATCAACCTTAATTCAATCTCTAAGGAGGTTGAATGCTTCAAGAACTTTTCGTTTTTTCAAGTTCTTAATAGTGCTCAGAAATCTTTGATTTCTGAGATTAAGGAAACCTTGGCATACTTATAATACAATATATTGTATATATTACCTTCCTTTAATACTATCAATTGTATTATGTTTAAAATATAAAATTTCCACGTATTTAAATATTTCCTGTCACTTTAATATAGTAATAATTAATAAAAATTTGAATAAACATTATTAATTAATATTTCTTCTGATACAAATTTATTGAGTTCTGGTTTTTTAACTAAATTAATAAGAGCTTCGGGGTCATTAGATATTTTTTTTAATTTGATGCTAGGGTATAATATTTTTTCATCTCTTTTTTTCATTTTTTTAACTATTTTTAATAATCCTCTATGCAACCCATTATCTCTTATACAGTATTTTATTAGTTGTTGAGCAAATAAAACATCAGGCATATAGTCATTTGGATGTATTGCAAACTCTCCAGAAATCTTTTCTAAAAATCTTCTTTTTATTTTATCTTTAGTTGCTCTTCCAGCATATCTTGACATATTTATCAAATGGAAAATAACTTATAAAGAATTATTGTATTTTAATATATACATATTATAGTATATCTTTTAATAAATTACATTTTTGACAAATAGGATTTCTTGCAGGTTCTCCACAAACTTCACAATAATATAATTTTTTCTTTTGCTTCTCATTTAATCCTTTCTTCAATTTTGGAATTAATTTTAAATAATTTTTAACAATATTTAATTTTATTTTTTCAGATTTCCTATTTAAAAAATTAATGATTTTAACTCTATATGTTTCACTTCTGCAAGGGCATATTTCATATCTAACTGGAAGATTATTTTTTTTGCTGTATTTTTTACATTTTTTTTCTTCAACAAAAAATAAAGGTTTAATTCTTGGAATAAATTTCTTGTCTTTAATACTTCCTGTAATCGGTCCTGAATTTATTCCTAATGTTAAATCTCCTCGCAAAATATTCATTATAACTGTCTCTGCTTCATCATCTAAATTATGTCCTGTAACAATTTTATTAAAACCCATCTCCCGAGTTTTTTTATTCAGAATCCATTTTTTAATAACTCCACATATTGCGCAGTTGCTTAATTTATAATTTTTCTTTTCTTTTACAGCTGAACGAATATAACACATTGAAGTTCCAAATTCTTTTTTGATATCAAAAATATGCAATTTAACATTTAATTTTTCACATAATTTTTTAACAGCTCTTTCACAATCTTTACTATATTTGCCAATTTCTAAATTCATATGAAACCCTTCAACATTATAACCTAATTTTTTTAATATAAACAGAACAGAAGCAGAATCTTTTCCTCCTGAAAGAGCAACTGCAATTTTATCATCTCTAACTTCTTTTATCTTTTTAGAAGTTTGAGGGACAGAAAACTTCTTGTTTTCTGTATTTTTATTTAGAAGTTTGTATTTTGATATTGTTTGTTTAACTTGTTTCTCAATATTCATTTTTTATTTTTCCTTATTTTCTGCATCTTCAATTGCTTTTTTTAAAGCATCAACAGCTAAGTTTGAACAATGCATTTTAATTGGCGGCAAACCTTTTAATGAATTTGCAACATCTTTTTTTGTTATTTTTTTTGCTCTTTCAATTGTTTTTCCTTTTGCTAATTGAGTTATCATTGAAGATGTTGCTATTGCAGCAGCACAACCCATTGTTTTAAATTTAATATTTTTGATTATATTTTGCCCTTTTTTATTTTTTATAACTTTAATATAAACATACATTACATCTCCACAGATTGGGTTTCCCACTTTACCAACTCCGTCTGCGTTTTTTATTTCTCCAATATTTTTCGGATTGAAGAACTCTTGCATGACTTTTTCTGAATATTGTGTTTTATTTTCCATTTTAGATTGTTTTTTATTTATTATTATAATTAATTCCCATATTTTTAAATTAGGTTTAATCGTTGCTTAGCTGAGCCCTAATTTATCAGATTTTAGCATTATTAGCATAATTTATTTATTATTAGTTGATGTCTTCTTTTTTCCTTTACTTATTTCTTTATTCAAGGCATCTATCACTTTATCAATCTCTTTTTCTTTAAAGCCATGAGCTTTTAATCCAATATCAATTGTCTCCATCATTGCCATTGGACACCCAACACAGCCCAACCCTTTTCTCATCAAAATCTCTGCAGCTTCTGGATATTTTCTTACTAAATCTCCAATTTTTGTTTTACGTGTTATTTTGTTTGTTATTTTATCCTCCTGATTATGAAACTGAATTTGTTATGTCAAGATTGCTGATGCAGAAAACCACATCTTTCAAGACGTGGATGAATGCAATCTTGAGCATCCTAAAATCCCAAAACAAACCAACACTTTTAAGTGTTGGTAACACACAGGGATTTTTTGATTATTAATTCAATCCTTAGCTCCTTCTCTGTTTCTTTCTTGAGCTCTTAGCAATATATCATAAAATTGTTTTTGAAGACCTTTTCTTGGGCAAGCAATCTCATGATATTGAAACAGCCCTTGAACAGAACCATATTCTTCTTCTAATATTCTAGCTAAACTTTGCGAATATAATGCTCTTCTTTCAATATATCTACCTAAATGCGGTTTAATAGAACTAATTATTCCATCATTAACCTCCACAAAAAACCGTTGCTGTTTCTTCATTTTTACTGGCCAATATATATCAAGAGAATCATAAGGAACAGTTACTAAATTTTCTTTTTTCTCAACCATTTCTACAAGGGAAGAAGAACCATCATGATATAGTATTGTTACAATACCTAAATCTTCTCTAACATCCCAAATAAAAAAACAATGCTCTCCGTCTTCTAATTTTTGTAATTTATTTTTCTTTCTCTTCATTTTTAACTAAACGGGCTTATCCTCCTTAATTTATTTACAACATTTTTAATTTGTTTAATTGTATAATCTATTTCTTTTTCTGTATTAAATTTACTTAATGTTAATCTTATTGAAGTATTTGCCTCTAAAGGAGATAAACCTACTGCAAGTAAAACATGGCTAGGTTCAAGTGAGTGTGATGAACAAGCGCTTCCTGTTGAAGTACAAATTCCTTTTGCGTCGAGATAACCCCCTAATGCCTCTCCCTCTATATTCATAAAAGATATATTAATATTATTACATAATCTTTTTTTGTCTGTTGCACCATTTAATTTTGTATTTGGTATTTTTAATATCTCATTAATTAACTTATCTCTTAATTTTGCCATATATGCAACATATCTTGGTTTTGCAACAGATACTGCTTTAGCAAATCCAACAATACCAGGAATATTTTCTGTTCCACTTCTTATATTTTTTTCATGCCCCCCTCCATGAGATAAAGGAGTTATTTTAATACCCTCTTTAACATATAAAGCACCAACTCCTTTTGGACCATGAATTTTATGGCTGTTTAATGTTAACAAATTCAAATTCATTTTTCTAACATTTATTGGAACTTTTGTATATGATTGACAAGCATCTGAATGAAATAATATATTTTTTTCTTTGCAGATTTGCCCAATCTCTTCAAGATTTTGAATCGTGCCTATTTCATTATTTCCATGGATTATTGAAACAAGAATTGTATTTTTTGTTATTGATTTTTTTAATTGTTTAATATCAATAAATCCATTATTATCCACATTTAGATAAGTTATTTCTGCTCCTTGTTTTTCTAGCCATCTTGATGTATTTAACACACAATCATGTTCTATTTTTGTTGTAATAATGTGTGGTTTTGTTTTTCCTTTAAATCTTTTTGAATTTTGTTTTACAGCAAAAAAAACTCCTTTTAATGCAAGATTATTGCTTTGAGTTCCTCCTGCAGTAAATATAATTTCTTTTGGTTTTGCATTTATTGATTTTGCAATTATTGCACGAGACTCTTCTAATACAATCTTTGCCTGTTGTCCTATTGTATGTTGCGATGAGGGATTCCCATACTTTTCATTAAAATAAGGCATCATAGCTTTAACAACTGTAGGATCTACTTTTGTTGTAGCTCCATTATCAAGATAAATTTGTTTTTTATTAAATATCACTTTAATATCTCTCCATCTTTAATTTCTCTTTTCTCTTTCTCATTAAAAACATAAGCAGTTTTATTTTCCAAGATTATCATGTTGTTGTTATTGACATAAATCCCGACTTTATCTGGCAATGCAATTATTTTATTAAAATTATATTTTTTCATATATTCTAAAATTTCTTTATCCATTGATGATTCATAATGACACCACATCTCATAATCATTAATTTTATTTAGTCCATTTAGATTTTTTAGTTTTACTTTATTTTTATCAGCACTTAGGGAGGGAATAATTGTTTTCGTAAAAATTATTGCTCCAGCACTTCCTCCTGCAATTGGGATATCTTTATTCATTAAATCTTTTAAAATTTCAATAAAACCACTTTCTCTTAATTCTTTAAGTAATATTGGGGTATTTCCTCCCCCTATATATACAGATCCGAATTTATTTATTTCATCTCTATTAATTTTGTTTAAATCTGTTTTCATAATTATATTTCCGAAACTGAAAGGTCTGAAGTAATCTTTAATCCACTTAAAACATTCTGAGCAAGAATGTTTTTTTGGGTCCATAGCAATAGGGATATATAACATGGGTTTTGATTTATCTATTTCTTTGATAAATTCTTCATCTAATTTAAATGCCTCACTCCCCCCACCAGATAAAAAGAGTTTCATTTCTTAACCCTCCTACAAACACCTTTACAAAAAGTTTTAGCATGTTTATCAATTATATTTAAAATAGGAATAATTGTTTTTTTATTAAGATAATATATGTGCTGTTTTCCTTTTTGTTTTACCTTAACAATGTTACAGCATCGAAGAGAACTAAGTGCATGAGACAATTTGCTTTGTTCAACCTTTAAATCTCCAACAATTTCAGAAACATTTTTTTCACTTTTTCTTAAGCTGAGAATTATACTGATTCTTAATGGATTTGCTAAATTACTGAAAAAATAATGATAGGTTTTAGAATGCATATATCCACAGAATACATTCTTATCTTTTTTATTCATATGAAATTTAATTCATATATCTTTATAAAGTTTATGAAAGATAAATATTTACAACTTTCAAAACAGAAATCAGAAAAGACAAAAAAAATAAATTTTTGATTTTTTATTCTTCTTTGATATTAAGTGTTACAAGATTTACAGGTAAATCAATTGCTACTTCTGTTACATCTACTAAACTGTCTATTGTTTTATCTGCTAATCCTTTTGATTCATCAAGTACTGATTTTCCAACATCTTTCAATTGAAGTGGATTATCAACAACTGTTCTTGTTATTTCAACTGGTGCCCCCACACTTGCTTTAGCTATTTTATAAGGTGCCAAAGCCACTGTTTTTAAATTACTAATTACACCATCTCCATAAGCAACACTTGAAGCCATCATTCCTGCTGCAACAATATACGGCATTATTTTTTTCATTTTGAAATAAAACCTCCTTTCATTTTATTTGAACATTCACAAACCATAATTAAATTCAAGTTTTCAAACTTAAAAAACCTTTGTAACTACTTTTTTTTGATGAAGAT
>CAZPQF010000002.1:0-18163 GCA_964588735.1 Candidatus Woesearchaeota archaeon | reverse complement strand
TTCCTTATATTAATAAAAAGAGAAACATATTTAATAAAATATATTTTTTATAATATAATTTAATTTAAATCACTAAAAAAAGTAATAACATGGATAAAAAGAAAAAAGAAAGAATTATGCTTAGAATTTTAAAACCTTTTATTAGAAAATATATTAGAGCAAATGAGGAGTTTCAAAAACAAACACAAAACCCCAAAAAAACTCAAGAAAAAATATTATTCAATAGACTTAGAGAAAATAAAGAAACTTTATATGGTTTAAAGTATAATTTTAAAGGAATTCTTGATTCAGGAGATATAAATAACTTTCAAAAATATGTCCCGATAATAGATTATAATGATATTTCTGAGCTAATTGAAAAAGAAAAAAATGGAGAACATAATATTCTAACTACTCAACAGCCAATAAGATTTGTGACTACAAGTGGAACAACCGGAAAGCCCAAATTTATTCCAATAACTCCGAATTTTATAGAGGAATATATAAATTCTTGGAATATTTGGATTTTTAATGCAGTTAAAGACCATTTAGGAATTGTAGGGGGCAAAGTTATCTCTATTGTTTCTCCATCAAAAGAAGGAACTACTAAATGTAATCTTCCATATGGAGCTATAACCGGATTAAGTCAAGAAAGACAATCACTTATTTCTAAATTATTCTATGCTCTCCCTAAAAATGTATGTAATATAAAGGATCCTCAAGAAAAATTATATAATATTTTAAGATTATCTGCAGGAAAGAATATTTCTATGTTAAATACTGCAAATCCGAGTACTATTAAAAATTTATGTCTAATGGGGAATGAAAATAAAGAAAAATTAATCGAAGATATTTATGATAAAGGAGATAAAAAAAGAGCAAGAAAATTAGAGAAAATAATTAATCAAACAGGGGTTCTTTATCCTAAAGATTATTGGCCAGATCTTGCATGTATAGGTTGTTGGACTGCAGGAACTCTCTCACTTTATTTAAAATCTTTTCCTGAATTTTTTAATAATACGCCTATTAGAGATTTAGGATTAATTGCATCAGAAGGAAGATTTACAATACCTATTACAGATAATTCTAAAAATGGAGGTATCTTAGACATTGGTTCACATTTTTATGAATTCATTCCTGAATCAGAAATAAATTCAAAACAACCAAATACCCTAAATGCATGGGAATTAATGTCAGGAGAAAAATATTTCTTAATACCCACAACTTCTTCTGGTTTATATAGATATAATATAAATGATTTAGTTGAAGTTACTTGTTTTTATAACCAAACTCCTATGATTAAGTTTCTAAATAAAGGAAAGCACATCTCATCATTAACCGGAGAAAAGATTACAGAATATCAAGTAGTAAAAGCTATGGAAAAAACCTGTGAACAACATAATTTAAAAATTGATAATTTTTTAGTTTCTCCAATATGGTCAGATAATCTCCCAAACTATGGTTTATTTTTAGAGAAATCTGAAATTACCAAAAACAGGGGAAAATTAATTTCAATTACAAATTCATTTGATGAGAATCTTCAAAAATTAAATATAGAGTATTGTTCTAAGAGATTAGATAGACTGGGGAATATTAAAATGGGTGTGATTCCAAAAGGAATTTTTGAGGAAATAAAAAATGATAAAGTTAAAAATTCGGGGAGAGACACCCAATATAAACATCAATTTTTAAACCCTGCCCCGGATTTTCACACAACTCTAAATGCAGAATTAATCAATTAATATATATAATTTATAATACTAATATTTAATAATCTTTAATTATAAAATAAAAAATGGCAAATTTGAAAAAAATAGGGTTGGGTTTAATTTTATCAGGGATGGTTAGTAGTTGCTCTTTAAATCACAAACTTAATGACTATCTTTATTTTAGTGAACTTAAGAATTATCCTACTCAGGCATCAGCAAAAGCGATTTCTGGAATTCATAACCTTGCCATAGGCAGATTTGAATTTCCCGCAAGGATTTTTTACAAAAAAGATGAAAAAATAACTCAAAAAACAATTGAGAGTATTGGTTATAGTTTTGCTCGAATGGGTTTAGGCACTATTGATTTAGTAACTTTTCCTATAACAAATTTTAGAGCATATAATTTATTGCCAACACCTATATTAGATCCTCAAGCTGATGAAAATAAATATTAATTATTTGTCTAAAAAACCAAATTTTAAATCAGTTATTCCAAAAAGATTATACAATAAATTTTTATTGTCAATATCTGCCCCTTTTTTTATTCCCTCTACTCCCATATCCATAGCTATTAGATATTTTTCATAAATTTCTTCTGAAAAAACTTCTTTAATTATATCTTGGAATTTCTCTTTAAATTTTCTTACAGATATATTGCCATAAATTCCTTCTTTATGATTATAATATCTACAATCAACTATTGCTCCAAATTTCCCAAATATTAATTCACCCATTTCTTCTTTATTTCCAATGCTTAAACAATAATCATGCCACCTAAATTCAGAAATAATGTCAGAGCGAGAAAGAGATATTAGATATTTTTTTCCTTCTTTTGTTTTATATTCAAAATCTAATTCTTTTTCTAAGGTAGATGCCACAAGATATAAACATAATTGATGTTAATAAATATTTTTATTCTATTTTCTCTAAAAAACTTGAGATACATTCATTAATTTTGTCAGGATTTTTATAAACAGAGTTATGCCTATTTTCAGGGATGATTTTTAATTCTTTTTCTTCATTATCTACTCTATTAAAGATTTCTTGAGAAACAGAAGGAGGAGTCCACATATCTTTTTCTGCTGCAATACATAAAGTTGGAATATTTATTTTATCTAATACATATTCTACATCCCATTTTTTTCTGGCTTCAGTAAATTTCATTCTCGATATTATTTGCTCTGGAGTTTGTTTTTTCAAAAATCCTCTATTAAAATACATCTTAATTCCTTCAACATCATTATCTTTTCCAAAATCATAAACCTCTTTTTGTTCATTATTTCTAAAAAATTTATTATTAAAATAAAAGACATAATTAATTAAACCTCCCAAATATTTCTCTATTCTACTATGGACTAAAAATTTATTAAATTTGCTTGTGGTTTTCAGCGGATTATAAGTCGGATGAAGAAGTATTAACGATTTTATTTTTTCTGGAGCTAAATCAAATACTTTTAGAGAAACAGTTGTTCCTAAACTATAACCTAAAAGATGGCTTTTTTCTATATTTTCATGCTCCCATAGATTTATTGTATCTTTTGCTACTTTTTCTAACTCAAAATATTCTTTTCTATTTTTTAATTCAGATCTACCACATCCCCTCATATCAAAAGATAAAACAGGGTATTTTTGTTTAAGATGATTAATCTGAAAACTTAATAAGGTGGAATTCCCCCCACTTTGTCCATGAATAAAAGTTATAGGAGTTTTCAGCATCTTCTCTAAATTTCCATTTAAATTTGTTTCATAAAAAATTCTTAAATTATCAAAACTATTAAAATATTTTTTTTTCATTTTTTTCCAAACTTAAAAACTTAATAATATAATTTATTTTTGATTGATTTAAAAATAAATGTATGTCATTTTATAATAATCACACTACATAAATCTTTTTAAAGTACTTAAAAGTAAGTAAAAACATGGGAGAAAAAATAGAAGAAATTAAAAGACAAGCAGAACAGGATTTAACGAGGGAAGAAGAAAGACTTCCCGGATATTTAAATAATCGAATTCTAAATTTAAAAAAAATTGGAGTAAAAGGATTAATACCTTTTTTAAGCAAAAGTACAAGAATGCAGAATTATTTTATTGATAGAGTAAGAAAGCAGTTTCATGGCGTTTTGGAAAAAAAAGCTCAAGAAGATAATTGGAGTGAAGATTATTTAAGAAACAGATTTATTGCTTGTAATACTTTTTCAGATACTATTAAAGATATTTTACCTAATTTAAATACAAATACTAAAAAAAGTTTGTTAACCAACATATTCCTGCATCAGGGACTTGAAAGAGAGCCAATTGCAAAAAGATATGAATCTAAATATGGAGATCAACCACCATCTTTTCTTTTAATTAGCCCTTCTATGAAATGTAATTTGAAATGTAATGGTTGTTGGGCTTCTGAATATGATAACTCTGAATCTCTTTCAGGTGAAAAAGTTAATGATATAATTAATGAAGCAAAAAATGAAATGGGAATTCATTTCATTGTTTTAACAGGAGGAGAACCAACTATGTGGCCCCCTTTGTGGGATATTGTTAAAGAACATGATGATGTTTTCTTTATGCCATACACAAATGGAACTAAAATTAATTCAAAAACAGCAAAAATGATTGGAGAATTAGGAAATTTTTATCCATGTATAAGTGTAGAAGGGGGAAAAGAAGATACAGATACAAGAAGAGGCAAAGGATTATCTAATAAAATATTAAGTGCTATGAATGAACTAAAAGATAATGGGGCTTTCTTTGGTTTTTCAGCAACTCACGTAAAATCAAATCATAATTCATTAGTCAATGAAAAATTCTTTGATGAAATGATTGAAAGAGGGGCATCTTTAGGATGGATATTTCAATATGTCCCATTAGGAAGAGATCCTAATCCAGATTTAGCTCCAACAGCTGAACAAAGATTTGAAAGATATGAAGTTATTAATAAACTCAGAGATGATAAAAAACCCCTACTAGTCTATGATTTTTTTAATGATGGTTGGATAACAAACGGATGTATAGGATGGGGAAAAATGTATGTTCATATAAACCACAAAGGAATAGTTGAACCATGTGCGTTTATACATTATGGAAAGGATAATCTACATGATGTAAGTTTAGTAGAAGCAGTAAGTGCCCCTTGGCTTAAAGAAGCAAGAGCAATGCAACCATTTCATGATGAAAAATTAAGACCATGTCCAAATATAGATGGCCCTCATAATTTAAAATACATAACAGAAAAACACAATATTTATGGAACACATCCAGGGGCAGAATTATCAAGAGAAGGACCAGTTTATGATAAAGTTACCAAAAAGGCTGTTTCATTTAGGAATTTATTACATGCTAAAGAGAAAAAAGGGCACTCAATAGAAAGATTTAGCAAATAATTACAATATTCTTTTTCTTCTCATAAATCTAACATATGTTTTTACTTTCTCTCTATTTCTTATCTTTTTCCCAGAATGATATTTTTTATTTAATCTATCAGCGATTTCCTGGTAATCTGGATATGGCTTTCCTGATTTTTTATAATCTTCAGAAAGAACCATTTCTGCTAAATTGTTTCTTTCTTCTTCTGACCAAGGATTCTTTCCTGCTGCAATTGTTAATTTTTTAAATATTCCCTCCCGAATTTTTGGATTATATACCCATGATTTCTTTTCTTTGTTTATTTTTTCTATGTTTTTTCTTGAATTTTTTATTTTATGTTCCAAACCTAATTTCCTTTTTTCTTCTTTATCTAACAATCTTTTCAATACATAAAAAATAGCTGCTGTTGCAATTCCATTCTCAACTTCTAAACTTCGAGTAAATTCTTTACTTATCTCTCTAGCAAATGCCCCTCTTCTATACTTTTCAACTATTTCTGGTCCATATCCTTGTTTAATAAAATTTTCTCCTATTTTTCTGCTTAAGGCAATTGCCTTGATTTTCTTCAGTTTTTTACTCTCCATTTTAATTATCTTTTTCATAAATAATTTTCTCTAATTCATTATTTTGATTTTTTGAATTTTTTTTCTTATTTATTTTTTTCTTAATATATTCATAACTTCCTGAGATAGAATTAGTTATTAAAGGAGCAGATATTGCGCCTAAAAAAAAGCAGTGTATTAGAATCTCTAAACTTTCCTATACTGCCTACTAAAGAATATGTTATTAGATTAGTTGAACTTCCAATTATACTTCCTCCAATTGTTTTTTCAAGAATATTTGTATTGTCTTCATATCTTTCTTTTCTTCTTATTGTAGTAGGTGCAAAATACAAATAATTTGCTAAATTTGGAATAAACATTGCTGTTTTATATGCTATATTCTTAATTTTCTCTTTTTTTCCCATAAGTCTCCTTATATAAAATATTACATAACTCAACTACAATTTTATAAGCATTTTCTGTTTCTCCATTGATTTCACTTTTCACAAAAGGATAGGTCCATTTTTTAATAAAAGGAAGTTCTTTCCTGCTTTTGTTTATTGCTTCAAAATAGGATTTATTGGTTTTTATAACTTCTCTTAAGAATTCTCTATATTGCTCAGAAGTATATGTATTTTTAATTAAATCTTTATAATTATCAAATTGTTCACTTGAATTAAATAATCTTAAATTATCCTTAACCTTACTTAAAATTATCCCTCCTCTTGTTTTTATACATTCATCAGAAAGATAATTTACTGGATTAATATTGATAATAGGGGCAGGATTTTCTTCAGCTAATATTTGAAGTGCTTTCTGCGATTTTAAAGCTAATTCATTTATTTTTCTCATTTTTGGCTCTCTTTTTTTTATATATAACTCCAAAGCATAATCCAAAATAAACATCTTATCAGAAATATTTTTTTCTAAATAATTCTGCATTCCATAATGTTCTAATTTATCCTGAGAATCTTCAGATATTTTCCTCATTTTTTCAATAACCCAATAAACAGCATCAAAATCATAATTCCAAATAATCTGGTATTTTTTCATTAATTCATCTTTATCTTTACCTTTATATTTTTTGAGTATTTTTGGAAAATTATCTTTTACTGTAAAGTTTTTTGCTGGATTTACAGACCAATCTGTCAAAGTTTTTTCTAAATTATTTGACTTATATTTCCTAGTCAAACTCTGCTGTAGAATTTCATCTGCACTTCTTTTTTTTGTTTTTTCTGGTTCTTCATTAGTAATTGTTGTTAATTTTCCCATATTTTCTTTAACATTATTTGGAATATTCTTGGTATAAATTAAATTAATATCTGCTTCTGCTATAAATGCCCCTATTAACAAAGCACTCAAAATTTTTTTATTCATTACACCCACAGCAAAGATACCTAACTTTTAAGTTTAGAGAAAAATCACTGCCCCCAAAATTTAATATTTCTTTTTGAATATCAAAAACTCTTCTCAACTCTGAATTTGTTATTTTTAACATTTTATTATCAATACCCCGCCTTTTAGGGTGGGATTCTTCAATTTAAAAATTTACTTTAATTTTTTTCAGCAATATATAAACTAGCAATAAATGCCAAATTATTTACAGATAATGGATTAAATCCGGTTTCTTTTAACATTTTTTTCATTTTTCTTCTTCCATTAATCTTTATTGGGCCTTCAAATAGATTCATTAGAGGATTCATCATATATACAAAACCTGGCGGATAACTAAAGCTGTGGTCTGCTAAATATAACTTCCCCTCAGGTTTTAAAACCCTGTTTATCTCCCCTAAAGTTTTTAATTGATTAGGATAATGATGAAAAGAGATTGTATTTGTCACAGCATCAAAATAATTATCTTCAAATTTAAGCTCAGCTGCATTTGAAACTAAAAAATCAATATTTTTTGTTCTTTTTTTTCTTGCTTCTTTTATCATTTCTTCTGAAAGATCAATTCCAACTAATTTTCCCTCGTTATCAATGATTCTATTTATTTTATCCAATAAAATACCTGTTCCGCACCCAATATCTAATATTTTATCTCCTTTTTTAGGATTTAGAGATTTAATAACTCTATGTTGGACATAATTAAAAAAACCACTAAATATGCTTCTATCATAATTTTTAGCCCAACTATCAAATCTTTCCTTTGTGTTCTTATTATTTAAGTGAATCATTTTATCTTATATTTCTCAAAAAAGCGTCTATATTTTTAGTGATTTCTTTATAATTTGTATCAAATGCCATATGTGGAACTTCATTATTTTTATTTTTTCCTTGTGGAATATAAAGATAGGTATTTAAATTTTGTTTTTTTAAAAAATTATAAACACTCAAACTTCTTTTAAAAGAAATAATTTTATCATCTTTAGAAACTATCAAAAGAATATTCCCATTATAGGAGGATAGCTCCTTTTTTGGTTTATAATTTATAAAATCTAAATAAGAGTTTAAATCTATTTTTTTTGCATAATCAGGGTCATTTTCAATTATTTCTTTAAATTTATCTTTATTATTATAAAAATTTTTTTTCCCTAATCTATTAAAAATATCTAAACTTTCCCCTCCAAACAAATCAACTAAAACACTTCCAATACATGTTTTACAAAAATCTGCTCTAAAATCAGAATAAGGTATATTAAAATTAAAGCCATAAAGCCCATGAGCAATAACTGCATCTATTGAATTTTTATATTTGCCTTCTATTGAATATAACAAAGAATATTCGCTTCCAATACTCGTTCCAGCCAATATAATTTTTTTGTTATTTTTTGATTTAATATGCTCAATTGTTTTAGAAATATCTTGTTTAATTTTAGGCCATATTATTTCCCCTCTTTTTCCAGAACTTTTTCCAAAACCTTCTATATCTAAAGCAAATATATTATGTCTATATAAAGCCATTTCTGAAGAAAAATTATTCAAAGAACTTATAGGTTCTCCTAAAGTAGGCAGTAGAATTATATTTGAAAATGCTTCTCTGGACTTATATACTTCAAGATTTACCTTTCTATTTCTTCCAAAACCAATAATTGTATTAAACTTATCAAAAGGGATTTTTTCTCTTTTTACTGTTTTTTCTTTTCTTCTATCAATCAATATTTGATTATGGTTTTGTTTAATAATTCTTTCTAATGTTTTTGAATAACTTAGAGATGCACAATTTTGTAATGTTATTCCACTTAAGCAAATTAGACTTGCAATTAATTTTTTTTTCAATTTTTTCATTTTGCCTATCTTTAAGAATTTTCATTAACCTTTTCTATAATTCCTAATAATTGCGAATCTGAAATAATTCCATTATTATCACAATAATTTTTAACTTGGGAGTAGATTTTTTCTTCTCTTCCTTCTATATTAATAATAGCATGTCTTCCAGAATGTTTTCCTATAACAAACTCTCTTGATTGCCCGACTTTTTCAGGAGAAAAAATTTCATAGGTGTCGGGATTTTTTAAAATACCATCTTGATGAATTCCTGCTTCTGTTCTAAATATATTTTCACCTACAATTGGATTAAAAGGATTAAATCCAATTTGAGAAAGTCTTCTCACCAGATTATAGCTCTCAGTCAATAATTCAGTTTTAATTTTAGTTTTCTTTTTATATTCATCTTTATGCATTTCTAAGGCCATAATTACTGGTTCAATTGCAGTATTCCCAGATCTTTCACCAATTCCTCCTATTGTTCCCTGAAAAATACTTACATAATTTGTTTTTATTGCTTCTAAAGTATTTGCTACAGCCAAACCTAAATCATTATGAAAATGAACTGCCAAAACAACATCTTCTAATCCTTTAACATTTCTTCCTATAAAATTTATATATTCTTTAGTTTTTTCTGGAGTTAAAATTCCAACTGTATCTGTAAAACCTATTGCAGATGCTCCTGATTCTATTGCCTGCTCATATATCTCTTTTAAAAATTCAAATTCAGTTCTAGAAGCATCTTCTGGGGAAAAAGAGATTATATCAAAATAATTTTTAGCATATTCTACAGAGTTCCTAATCATTTCTACAATTTCTTTCTTAGTTTTGCCCAATTTTCTTCTATGCTGTGGAGAACTCCCTAAAAAAATAGATATTCCTCTCCTCATTACATTTAAATCTTTTAGAACATCATATGAAGCATCTATATCTTGTTTTTTTGCTCTGGATAAAGTAGTAATAACTGGTTTGGTAATTCCTTTTACATTTTTAACAACTTTTTTTATTGCGACTCTTTCTCCTTCTGATACTATAGGAAAACCAGCATCTATTGAGTGGACACCCAGATTTTTTAAATATTTAGCAATTTCTGTTTTTTCTTCAGGAGTAAAAAATACTTCTGGCATTTGCTCACCATCTCTTAAAGTAGTATCACTGACTAAAATTTCATTATTGTTTTTAAGTTTATGAACTATTTTTTTTCTTATACTATTTTTTAATGTATTCATCATTTTAATTTGTAATTTTATAGTTATTACATTACAACAATATTTATAAATTAGTACTATTTAAGAATTTTTATCATGCAAAACATATATATTTTAGGAGCAGGAGCAATTGGCGGATTAATAGGTGGATATATGACTAAGAGATTTGGAAAACAAAATATAATTCTTATTGACAATGACAAAGAACATGTTGAAACAATAAGAGAAAATAGACTTAAGATAAAAGATTTAGGAAATGAGAAAATAAAAGAGACACAATCTATTGATGTAAATATAATATACCCCCAAGAAATAATTAATTCTTCAAAAAAATTAGAAAATATAATTCTTTCTACAAAATCATATTCTAATGATGAGACCTTAGAACTTTTAAGTAGAGCAGAAAAAATTCTTATTTTACAAAATGGTTATGATGAAAAATTAGATGAATTTAATGATGCTGCCAGAGGAATTGAATTTGGTTTTGCTTGCCAGGTCAAAGAACCTGGTTTTATTTATAATGCCGTGAAAGGAGGATATATTTTAGGAAAATTAAACAAAAAAATTGATTTTGACTCACATTTCTGGAATTACCTGTTAAACAAAGGAGGAATAGATTCTAAATTAACTGATAATCTCTCTGAATATATGTGGTCTAAAATATTAATAAACTCTGCTTTAAATCCAGTGAGTGCCATAACCGGATATTCTTTTAAAGAGATAATAGATGATTCAAGATCTAAACAACTTTTCATAGATTTATATAGGGAAGGTTATCCTATTGTTAAGAAAAAGGCAGGACAACTCAGAAAATTTGAATCTTCTCCTGCGCTAATGAATTTTGCCTTTAAATTTCCAAAAATAGCTTCCTTAGGATTGAAAAAATCAGCTGAAAAATTTGGGGCTGTAGAAAGTTCTATGTTGCAGGATATAAGAAAAGGAAATCCAACTGAAATAGATGATATTAATGGGCAAATAATTAAATTAGGAAGAGCCTATGGAATTGAAAGTCCTTTAAATAAAAATATTTATAATCTAATTAAAAAAATAGAACAAGGAGAAATAAAACCAAACCCTGAGAATTCCTTAAAAATCTATCAAAATCAAATTTAAATGAAGATGAAGAATAAAAATCAAGAACAAATAGAAAAAACAGACATTATTCAAAAAAGAAGAAGTATAAGAGAGTTTGAAGATCAGCCAATTGACTATAAAACTCTAGAAAAAATTATACAAGCAGCTTCAATGGCTCCTTCTGCTTTAAACACCCAGCCTTGGAAATTCCTCGCAGTATGTGATGAAATAAAGAAGAGACAAATAAGGCAGGTTTATGATAATTCAACTAAAACATTGATGCTTCTTAAAAAATTACATTTAACTAACGCTCAAATTTATGATCAAAACACAGAATTTTTAGAAAAAGCAACTTTGATTGTTCCAATATATGAGAAAAATATTCCTTATGCAAGAGAATCTACTTGTTTTGCTACTCAAAATTTAATGTTAAAGGCGACTGAACTTGAATTAGGAAGTTGTTGCACAGCCAGAGCATTAAGTCTTTTTACAGGAAAAAGAAAAATAAAAAAAATTTTAAATATCTCTAATAATTATGACCCAGTTTTTATAGTAGCAGTCGGACACCCTAAAAAACAAATAACAGAATATTCAATACCAAAAAGAAAAACATTAAATGAGATAGTCACAGTATATGCAGGATTGAGAGAAAATTTAAAAGAAATGACCGGGTTTTATCATCTCCTTGAGAAAAGATTAAAAAACACAGAGTTAAGTGAAAGCAAAAAGGAATTTTTGGAAGGATTAAAAAACTCAACGAGAGATATCTATGCGGATTTAAAAGAAAAAGCACAAGAGCAGGGAATCGATACGAGAGAATATGATGAAAAAATGAGTATAAACATTGAAAGAATTAATGGGCAATCAAAATGAAAAATTTAATAACAGGTGCTACAGGATTTGTAGGGAGTCACATAGCTGAGAGATTTTTAAATGAAGGAGAAGAGGTTATAGCATTAGCAAGAAAATCAAGCAAAGACAACGATATAAAATTCCTAGAAGATTTAGGAGCAGAGATTTATTATGGCGACATAACCAAATACGATTCTATAAAATCCGCAATTGAAAATTCTGATAGAGTTATTCATTCTGCTGCTTCTACAGGAGAATGGATAAAAAAGAAACAAGCATATGATACAAATATAAAAGGAACTCAAAATTTACTTAAAGGTTCTTTAGAAAATAAAATACAAAGATTTATTTTTATAAGCAGTTTAGGAGTTGCGGGCCTAAGAAATCATAATAAAACAAGAACAGATATAGGATATCAAAAAGCTAATGATAATTATATTGATACCAAAATAGAATCAGAGAAATTAGTAAGATGTTTTTCTGAAAAAAATAATCTTCCTTTTACGATTATGAGGCCTGGTTTTGTTTATGGTGAAAGAGATAGAAGATTAATGAAGAGAATGCTGGAAAATTTAGAAAAGGGAAAATTTATGTTTATTGGTAATGGAAAAAATAAAATGGATTTAGTTTACGCAGGAAATCTTGCAGATGCTGTTTATCTCGCCAGTCAAACAGACAGGGCAGTTGGAGAGATATATAATGTAACAGATGATAATAATCTTGATATTGAAACTTTTGTATATAAAATATGTGACATCTGGGGTTTTGAAAAACCCACAAAACACATTCCAATCCCTGTCGCAAAAATAGCAGCAAATATGCTCGAAAAAATAGCAAAAATAAGAGGAAAAAAAGAACCTCCTTTATTAACAAAAACCAGATTAAAATTTATGAGTTTAAACTTAGATTTTGATATATCAAAAACTAGAGAGCATTTAGGTTATAAACCAGCAATTAATATTGATGAGGGATTAAAAAAAACAAAAAAATGGATTGATACCTATCACCCATATAATTAAAATGTCAATAAGGATTTCTAATTTTAAAACAAGAGGTAATCAAACTTTAAAGTATATCATAGATAAAAAAGGCAATTTCAAAAATTCTTTGATATACTTAAATGGTTTAGAAAGTCATTTTGGCTGGTTTAAAGAAACTTCTGGTAAATTAGCAAAAGAAAACATCGCGATTTATGGCTTAGACAGAAGAGGCAGTGGATTAAATATGGATAAGTCCGCAAAAGATTATCAGACTTGGATAGATGATATTGATGATTTAATTAAAGAGATAAAATTAAAAAATCCAGATTTAAAGATAAATTTAACTTCCCTGTGTTTTGGAGCAAAAATTGCAAGTGCATATACAATACAAAATCCAAATAAAATTGATTCTTTAATATATTTATCCCCTGGATTTAATATGAAAATTAATCCTTCTTTTAAAGAAAAAATGATGATAGCCAAATCTGTTTTATTTAAAAAAAATAAAAGAATTCCAAGTCCAATAAAAAATGATGAAATGTTCACTTCTAGTGGAGAATATCTCAAATTTCTAAAAATTGATAATTTGAGAAACCATGCTCCGGCAACTATGGATTTTTTTCAGTC
Organism: Candidatus Woesearchaeota archaeon; assembly: GCA_964588735.1. Classification (GTDB taxonomy): domain Archaea; phylum Nanobdellota; class Nanobdellia; order Pacearchaeales; family GW2011-AR1; genus CAZPQF01. Next base: position 4,625 of record CAZPQF010000002.1, on the reverse strand, counting down.
AAAATTATTAGATTTTTATATTTCAAGAAATTTAAGAAAAATAACAACCCCTTCTCTTGTATGTTTAGCAGGAAACGATCAGATTGTGAATAATAAAAAAACGAAAAAAACCTTAAAAAAATTCGGAAAAAAACCGGAATTAATTGAATATCCCAAATCAGAGCATACAATATTTTTTGGATTTTATAAAGATCAGCTAATAGAGGATATTGTTAAGTTTATATTCTCTAATTAATTATCTCTAAATTTTTTAAATATACTTAATCCGCCGTTATATGAACCTTCTATTGGTAAACCGGCAATAGGTTTTCTATTTTTAGCAACAAGGTAAGTTCTAACTCCTGTTTCTAACAATCCTATTCCGGCCCATAAAAATAACCCAGTAGCACCAATTTCCTTTGCTACTTTTATATATTCATTTGAAGATTCAACCATATTCATAATTAAATAATTGCCATAAGTAATTTTTCCGATATTCAATAAATTACAACCAATCAAACTTGTAACAGAATATTTTAATTTATTTTTATTAGCTCTATTTGCAATTTGTTCTTGTTTTTTCCCCGGTAAATATGTTCCAATTACAAACCAACTTAGCGGATTTCTAAAGAAACTTTTGTATTTTGATTTAATTACTCTATCAACTGTTTTTTCTAAGAATCCTGCTTTTTCTGATGTTGATTTTTCTAAATTCATTTAAAAATAATTTTTTTTTATTTTTTCAGAATATTTATTTAATTTATTCTCATCAACATCTATTCCTAATCCAAAATCATTCATTGGTTTTGGGTTTGCGCCGAAACCGAAAGTCATATTTTGTCTTGTTACGTCTTCTTTCAATAAATGGGTCCCATAACTCCCCTCTAAAAAAAGAACATCTGGCACAATATTTAAGAAATGTCTTTGAGCTGCGGATAAAATCCCTGTTTCTCCGACCATACACCCTAATTGATAACTAATATTATTCTGTTTAGCAAGTTGTTGAATTTTTAAAGTATTGATTAATCCTCCATTTTTTGAAATTCTTAAATGAAATAAATCACCATAATTATTTTTAATTATATTCTCTGCGTCCCTTGAAGTGCATAAGGATTCATCAAGCATGATTGGAATATCCCCCATTATGAGCGGAATATTATCTTCTTCCCCTTTTTTAAATGGCTGTTCTAATGAATAAACTTTTCTTCTCTTTAAATCTTTAACAACATTAGGCGCATTACCTAAATTAAGACTGCAATTAGCATCAACTCTTAAAGTAACATCTCCTGAGTTTATTTTTGATTTTAAAACTTCTAACACTTTATCTATTTGAGTATAGTCTAAATCAGAGTCTAATTTAAATTTAAAGTCTCTAAATCCAAACCAGTATAATTCTCTTGGATGATTTAATTTCTGCCAAGAAATCTTTTTTCCTAAAGAATATACATAAGAATATCTCATTTGTTTTTCTGATTTGCTCTGTTCTTCAATTTTAAGAATTCTTCCGATATCACTTAAACTTTTTTCAAAATATTTTCCAAAAGCATCCAAAACAGATAATTCTAAGGAACATTTTGCAGAGTTATAAACAATCTGGTTATTTCTTATTTCCCCAACATTCTTCATAAAATAAACACAATCCTCAAAACTGCTAAAATTAACATTTGATACAATAGGGATATAATCCTCCACAAGGGTATTTTTAGAATTTTCTAAGGTTTCTCCTGTTACATAATCTCGTGGGACAGATTCCCCAAATCCAGTTGTTCCATCATTTAAAGTAGTCTTTACTATAAGATTTCCACTTTTACTCCTCTTTGATTCTGCATGTCTAAATTCTCTTTTAAATGGAATTTTTGTATGATAAATATCAATTTCCCTTATTTTCATTTTTCAATTTTTAGTATATTTATTATCTCTAATTATTTTTTAAATATTTATATATAAAAATATATACTACTCTATAATAATACTTAAAAATTGAATATATCTGTTTAAAGATATGGGTTCAGGGAAAAGATTATTGGGATATTTATTATTTGGCAGTTTAGCATTAGGAAATATTTCGTGTGAGAGTTTAAAACATGAATTTAAAGAATCTAAGGAGCCAATTTTAAATCCTTACCAAGAAATATTTAGAACAAATAGTCAGAAAAATAAACAGAGTATTAGAGAAATTCCTCATCTTGAAGTTGATTATAATAATTATGATGCAAAAAATAATTTAGTTGTAATAAATGACAGAGTATATTCCAAAGATAATTCAAGACCCAAAAAAGCATTAGAAAAAATAATAAACGTAGAACCCCAAACAAGACACAAAATTCCATTGATTAACGCTTCTTATATTGAAAAACCCAATGATGAAATAATTTTAAATTATAAGAGCAGAGTTCCACCTTCTGATTTGAAAAAAATAATTGAACCTTACTTATCAGATTCTGATATAAAAATAAATGAGTTTCCACAGAAAAATACATTGGTTTTTTCTGGTAAAAAAGAAAATTTTGGAGATTTTAGTTATTTATCTTCTATATTAAATCAATTTGATACTCCTGCAGAGCAAATAAGAGTAAAGATGGCAATTTTGGAATTTTTTGGAGATAATACTTATAATAGAGATGCTATGATTAAAATGTTAAAAAGAGAAAATATTATATTTGATTTAAATCTTCCAAGTAGCTCAGAAGGAGGAGCATTAGAATATGGTTTAGGTGCAAATCCTTTATATCATATAAAAGAAGGACATTATGATTTTGATAGTTTAGTTAAATTTTTAGATAGCAAAGGTTATGCAGAGATTTTATCTAATATTGATTTGTTAAGTTACAATGGAAAAACAGTTGAAATGAGTAATACTTCTTCTATTCCATATCCTGAAATAATATTTGAAGAAGGAACATTAGTAGAAACTTTAAAATACAGAGATACTGGAATTCAGCTTAATCTAACCCCATATAAAAATGAAGAAGGATATATTACTCTTAAAATAGAAAAAGCAGAATCAGGAGAACAGACAGGTTATGCAGGAAAAGAGCAAAGACCGACCTTTAGAACAGCTAATTTAAGTTCAGAATATACTTTTCAAAATGGGGAAACATATATTGCATTAGGTTCAACTTTTTCTAGATATAAAGAAGTTGAAAGAGGAATTCCTCTTTTAAATAAAATACCTGTGCTAAAAGAATTAGTTACATCAAAATCTTATGAAAATAATCGAAGCCATTTAATTTATTTAATGGAAGCAAGAAGTATTTCAAGAGAAGATTTAACTGGGAGAGTTCCAAAATAATTATTCTTCTATTCTACATATTTCTTTTTTAATTTCCTTATTAATATTTTTATAACCTTCAATTTTAGGGTCATCTTTTTCTATAACAACATCATAATTTTTTTCTTTTGCTATTTTTTTTATAGTATTCATAACTTCTTCATTTCTTTTATTTTGAATAATCATGTATTTTGGATCATTTTTATTTAATTTTTCGAGTTGTTTATGATATTTGCTTGCTTTCTTTATCTCATCCCATTCTACATAAGCAATGTTTTGTTTTTTTTCCTGCTCTAATTTACCATAATAAATTGTATCAGCATAAGATAATCCAGAATAACCAATTATTGTTCCAGTTAATGCAGTTCCTATAACAAATTTTTTCACTCTCTTTTCTAAATTTTTAAAACCCATAATAAAATAAATCTTTAAGATTATATAAAGTTTTGCTAATTTTTAGAAATATTATTCGCTATTTAATGTTTTTACATATTCATCTGCGTTTTTTTGTTTAAATTTAAAATTAATAAAATAATCATCTCCCATTCTAAGTGCATTATCCTCATTTAATTTCCAGTATTTTTTAAATGTTTCATAAAAGCTATTATCTACTCTGATTTTGCCCTTATCATTAATATTTATTCCTGACAATCCCCATTCAACTACTCTAGGATTTATTCCTGTTTCTTGTTTAATCATTTTAGGAAGATGCTCCTCATAACAATGAGAAGCTCCAATCATAATTACAAAACAATTATCTGAATCTTTAACCATCTCTCCAGCAATTTTAGAAACAAGTTTATCTCGTCTATAAAAATCAAATCCAGAATTATATATTTCTTCGTCTGTTAATCCTTCTGGAATTTCATAAGGGGGTTCTTTACCTAGTTTGGCCATTTTTTTCATTAATTCATCAATTTTAGGATGCAGCGGTTTGTTAATTCCTATAGTTTTTATTTTCTCTTTTTTTAAAAATTTCATCAAATCTTTATATCCAAATTCATCATAGATATCTATTAAATAAGTATATCCAATTTCATCATAAAACTCTTTTTCAGTTAATTTTCCTTTTATATATTCTTTGATCTCTTTATTTTGATTAGTAAAAAACAATTCATTTCCAAAAATAATATTTTCATTATGTTTTTTCATTTCATTTAACAACGCATAATAATGTTCTTTTTGTTTGGAGGAAAACTCAATATCTGAAAATAAAACTATTTTGGAATTTGCTAAATCTTCGCACATTTTTTCAATAGAGACAGTATTTTTTTCTAATTCATCATTTTTCATACCTTTTCTCAGAATTCTAGACGATACATTCTGTTCATGGTGAATCCACCGGGAGCGTTTCGATGACTCACGATAGAACCAC
>CAZPQF010000001.1:7272-43420 GCA_964588735.1 Candidatus Woesearchaeota archaeon | reverse complement strand
AAAGAGATGTCAGAAGGCGAAGTTAAAAGAAATATTGGTTTGACTTTTTTAAGAGGAGATACCATAATTTTTATTTCTCCATCTTCAACAAATTTAGAAAAATAAATTTTATCTAGTTCTTTTACTATAAATTCTTTCTATAACTATTAGAATTAGCATGCCTGTTAAAACAATTACAAAAACATAAGTGAATTTACTTTGTTTTAGATATGAAAATGGGTTTTGCTCATAATAATCTGCTTCCTCTTCTTCTGGACGCAATCCAGTTATAGGGCTTCTATCTTGCATTTCTTCACTTACAATTCCAATTGCCTTCCCTGTTAAAGATACTTTTTCTTTAGAAAAATCTGTTTCTCCATCTGTTACCTTAACATCATAAATTCCATCTGGTGCAATTAATCTATAAGATATTTCTTGTCCTGGACTTAATTTTGCTTCTTTTATAGTTGGAGTATTTCCGATTAAAATTTGTATTGTTTTGTGATAGAGAATATTACCTATATTTTTAATATATAGTTTATCTTCTTCTATTCTAAATTCTATTTCTTCATTTGTTTCAACATAAAAAATAGCGTCTGCTTTTTTTTGCTCATAATTTACAGTTGCTGTCCAATATCCTTTAGTCGCATCTTTTGGCAATTGAATATCTGTTAATATGTTTGAAGGAATTGTTTTTTCAATTAAAAAGTTTTTTTCTGCATCTGTTAGTTGGATATCTATACTATCTTTTATTAAATTGTTATTATTGTCATATAAAGAAACTTTTAATGTTAAATTTTCTCCTGGTTTAAAAGTTTCTTGAGTTGTTGATATTTGTATATTGCTTACTTGTGCTAAAACTAGGGATAAAAGAAATATATAAAATATACAGATTATTGTGATTGTAGTAAAAATGTTTTTTCTCATGATTAAACTAATTATAAGAGATATTTAAAATTTGTTATTATTTTTATTTGATAAACTTTTTTAAGATTGTTAAGTTGAGTTTATAGATTTGTAATTATTAATAAATCTCTTTAAGGGTTTTTAAGTAGGTTTAGGGGGCAATTGTAGAGATTAGTATTAATAAGTGATGTATTAATTAATATATTAATTATTTTTAAAATTTTAAAATTAGATGAATTATATTATCAGTTATTAGTCAATTATTTAAACTAAATTTCCCTTTTTATTAAATGAAAATACCAGTTATTTTGCTTGGGACAGGACAAGCAATTCCAACTGCAGAAAGAAATCATGTAGCTGTGCTATTACAATATGGCCGGGAGAATATTTTGATAGATTGTGGAGAAGGAACTCAAAGACAGTTTAGAAAAGCGCGGCTTAATCCTTGTAAATTAACAAAAATATTAATTACTCATTGGCATGGAGATCATATCTTAGGATTGCCTGGTTTATTACAGACCTTAGCTTTTAGCAATTATAATAGAATTTTAGAATTTTATATTCCTAAAGGAACTAAAAAATATTTTAATATGCTTTTGAAATTTTTTGTATTTGAAGATAAAATAAAAATAAAAGTTAAAGAAGTTGAAAATGGAAAAATATTTGAAAATAATGATTTTTATTTAGAAACTATCCCATTAATTCATGGAACAAAAACAAATGCTTATGCTTTTGTTGAAAAAAATAAATTAAAAATTGATAAGAAAAAATTAGAAAAATTTAAAATTAAACCTGGAAAACATCTCTCTGAAATAAAAAAAGGAAAAAATATTAAGATTAATGGAAAATTGATTACAGCAAAAGATTTGACTTATGGTAAAAAAGGAAAGAAAATTAGTTTTGTGTTTGATACTAAATATTGTGAAAATGCAATTAAAATTTCTGAAAATTCTGATTTATTAGTTTGTGAGTCTACTTATTCTAATGAAGATAAAGAAAAAGCAAAAAAACATAAGCATTTAACTGCAGAACAAGCAGGAAAAATTGCTAAAAAAGCTGGTGCGAAAAAATTATTGCTTTTACATATTAGTCAGAAAACAAGTAAAGATAAACAAAGAATTTTAAAAGAAGCTAAAAAACTTTTTAAGAACACGATTTTAGGAAAGGATTTAATGAAAGTTGAAGTTTAAACTCTAACTTTCAACTTTGTTATCTTATTATTTATTTTAATTTCTATAGTAAAATTATTCGCCTAACCCACCCCTATTGATAATTAATAAGTCTCTCTAAGGTTTTTAAGTTAGGTATAGAATTATAATTATAGAGATTATGGGTGGTAAGGAATGTAATGGTTGATATGTTAATTATAATTAAAGCAGGGAAAATATTTGATAATATAAATAATTCATTACAGATTTCTTATGATTAGTCCAATAAGTATAATTTACTAAGCTCAATATATGGGATGGTTAGAGCATAACTTAAGAACATAGTAGGTATTACTTATTATTAATTTTCTTATTTATAACAATATTTAAAAATTAAGGTAACTTATTTTTATTATGAAGATAAAAAGAGGAATTAGTAAAAATATTAAATTTTATTTAATATTATCTGTAATTGTTGTTTTATTATTTGGTGTTGTGTATTTAATGAAACCAAGTTTAGCAGGTTTTGTGGGTTATGCTATTTATGAACAGGGAAATCAGAGTGAATTTGATTTAGGAACATATGAAAATACTGAATATAATGGAAGTGCTGTTGTTTTGTCTGAATCAAATATCACTGGAAATTATACTTCAAAGGTTTTTGATGCAGGGGAAGATGCGATGTGGAATAATCTTAGTAAGATTAGTAATGAGCCCTCTATTGTTTCTTCTATAATCTTAAATCCAACTTATGCAGAAGACGAGTGGGGGGGAGACATAACTTCTTATGTTGAAGCTGATGATGGAAGTGGAACTTGGGAAAGAGTTGAGGTCCAGAGCTGGAACAATAGTTTATCTCTAGATTATACTATTGATTTTGTGATTGGTTATTGTGATGTTCTTTGGATTGATAATGGAGCGCAAATAGGATTTCAAACCTCTCGTGATAATGGAACAACATGGGATTCAGAGGTTTGTGTTCAAGATGCAGTTGAAAATACTTTATTTAATTGTGATTTAAAAACAAATTCTGAAGTAGATACTCCTGGAGAAATAAATAATTTATGGATGAGATGCACACAACCAACTGCAGATTCAAAGGATTATTATTCAACTGATTGGGTTTTTGTTGATATAAATTTTTCTTCTTCAACAAATTTATCATATCAAATTAAAAATTGTTCTTCTTCTGATTGCAGTGATGGAACATGGCAGTCAGCTGATTTAAATAATTTGAATTTAACAGGAAGATATTTTCAATATAAAGTAGAATTGGAAAGTCCTTCTTCAGATGAGACACCACAATTAAATTCTGTTTCAATTGATTATGATTTGATTGATGAACAATCTCCAAATATTTCAATAGTTTCTCCTCTAAACCAAACATATAATACAGAGAGTATTTTAATTAATATTTCAGCGAGTGATGTGAATTTAGATTCTATTTGGTGGTATAATGGTTCAGAGAATATAACTTATTCAAGCGAGGTTTATTATAATTTTTCAGAGGGAAGCAACACAATTATTGCATATGCTAATGATTCTTCAGGAAATGAAAATAGCAGTTCAGTAACATTTAATATTGTTTTAAACACCGCCCCAACTCTTAATCTTGTTAATCCGCAAAACACCCTTTATATTTCAAATGTCTCAATTCCTTTAAATTATTCTGTTTCAGATTCAGACGGAAATTTGAATTCTTGCTGGTATACTCTAAATTATGGCGAGACAAATACAACTCTTGTTGATTGTGGAAATTCCACATTTGATGTTGCTGATGGGAATTCTTATACTCTTATAATTTATGCAAATGATACAAATGGAGAAGAAGTTAGTGATAGTGCAAGTTTTAATGTTGATGCTACTGGAGTTGCTGTTTCTATTATTGAACCTATAGGAACAAAATCTTCAAGAACAGGAATATCTCTTCAATATACAACTACTGGAGAAAATTTAACTTGTTGGCATAATGTTAAGACTTCTATTGGAGGAAGTGTTATAGAAAATACTACTTTGGCTAATTGTTCTAATTCAAGTTTTGATGTTTCTAGTGATGGGGATTATGTTGCTAATTTATATATTAATAATTCTTTAGGTTCAAGTTCTAATGATAATTCAAGTTTTTCAGTCGATACGTCTGAAGATAGCGGTTCAACAGGAAGCAGTGGTGGAGGCGGAGGAGGTTCAAGTACTACTACTGTTCAAGTTACAACCCAATTTACTATGCAGGCAATTTCTGATATTTCTTTAAAACCAGGAGATAGTAAAAAAATAAGTGTTAATGTGAAAAATACTGGACAGAGTTTTTTAAATTCATGTGAACTAAGTGGTATAGGCAAATATGGTTCTTGGGTTGATGGAAGTGATAGTAAAGATTTAGCAATTGATGAATCTCATGATTTTATTATTAATGTAAATGTTCCGGAAGATGTTGAAAAAAGTTCTGCTTCTGTTGAAGTAAAATTATCTTGTGAAGAAACTGACAAATCCACTAAATTTTCAGTTAATATTGTTGAAGATAAATTAAAAATTAATTTAATTGAAATTAAAAAAGTAGACGAAAATTTAGAAGTTGTTTATTCATTAAAAGAACTCTCTAATCAAGAACAAGAAGTTGAAATTCAATTATTTTTAATAGATGAGAATAATGAAAGGGTTGTTGAATATTCTGATATAAAAAATCTTGGTGCTGGAGAAGAGAAGCAATTTTCTGATATTTTAGATATTCCTATTTATTTAAGTGGAGAACATAATTTATTGATTAATGCTAATTCAAATGTTGCATCTACTTTTATAAGAGAAGACGTTTTGTTAGGTAAAAGTTCTCCTGTTGGTGGTTTAGCCATATTAGGAGATAGTAATTCTGATATTTTTGTGAATATTAGTTTAATTATCCTCTTTTTTGTATTTGCTTTTTTTTCTGTAAAAAGAATTAATAAACTTAAGAAAAAGAAAAGAAAAAGAAGAAAAAAGAAGTAGAAAAGCTTTTTAAATAATTCTTCTATGTAGTTTTAAGAAGGAAATAGTTATGGATCCGTAGCTCAGCTTGGATAGAGCGCTAGCCTTCTACAACCTCTCCTCTTTAATAATGGAGAAGATGAGGAAAGCTAGAAGTCGCAGGTTCAAATCCTGTCGGGTCCATGTTTAAAAAACAAAAATGCGCAGGTGGCACATCTCCCACTTACACTCGTTATTAATTTAATTTTGTCTCGTGCAAATGCTCGGCGGCTACTATGCCTCACCAAACATTTTAAATAACATTTGTTTTTTGAATATTTATGCGCAGGTGGCACAGCGGCTACTGCGGTTGGTTGCAGAGGTAAGGCACCTAACGGTTCCTTAACCGTCAACCTCCCTAGAGATTACCTCATGGGTGAGTTGAGCAAATACCAACTTTTCGTGGGTTCGAGTCCCACCCTGCGCTTGTTCAACTTCCTTTGAATTAGGCTTAAGATTGACAAAATTAAAATTAAAATTAATAAATAACACAATTTGATAAGATGGAAGAAGAAAAACCAAATAATTTAAAAGAGTATCAAGAATTATGCAGAAAGACTGCTAAGAAATTTGAAACAGATGAAAAAGAAATTTTAACTTGGGGGCTGGGTATTGCTAGTGAAGCAGGAGATGTTGCAGCATGTATTAAAAAAACATATGCACATAATAATGATCAAAAACATGGAATTAGGGAAAATATTGGAGATACATTATGGTATGCTGCTATGATATGTAATTTTTATAATTGGAATCTACAAGATATTTTAAATGAAAATTTAGATAAATTAAAAAAAAGATTTCCCAATGGTTTTACAATTAATAATGCAAAAAGAAACAACACTAAAATAGACTGGAATGAAGAAAATAAAATTCAGAAATAAAATGCAGAATTCAATAATTATTATAGGTTTATTTTTTGTTTTAATTGGTATGTTATTGTTAATCATAGGTTCAGTTATTGCTGGAAATAGTAGTGATAGAATAAAAGGCAAAGCAGAATATGCTATTGGAGGGTTTATTGGGCCTATTCCAATTGGATTTTTCTCAAGTAAAAAAATGTTTTGGACTTGGTTAATTATTATGGTTGTTATATTTGGAATTTGGTTTTTATTTAAAAATTTATAAATATCTTATAAACAAAAAGAAAAATGAAAACATATACAGAATATTTAAAATTTAAAACAGAGAAAAGGCATGAATTTATTAATATTACTTCTCAAGTTAGAGAAATTGTTAAAAAATCAGAAATTAAAGAAGGATTTGTTGTTGTTAATGCAATGCATATTACTGCAAGTGTTTTTATTAATGATGCTGAATTAGGTTTACAGGAAGATTTTTTAGAATGGTTAGAAAAATTAGCTCCTCAAAACTATGATTATAAACATCATAAAACAGGAGAAGATAATGGTTATGCTCATTTATGGAGAACTATAATGGGAAGAGAGACAGTTGTTGCAATTACAAACAATGATTTAGATTTTGGTCCTTGGGAGCAGATATTTTATGGAGAATTTGACGGGCAAAGACAAAAAAGAGTTTTAGTTAAAGTTATCGGCGAATAATTGGTAGTACCTAAATCTCTTTCTACTTTTATTTGTGTAGTGGTTAAATTATGTTGGTAGTGGGTAATAAAAAGATTTAAATAATATGTAGTGCCTACTTATTTATGTTAAAAGAGATTTATGCAAAAGATTACAAATGTTGTGTATGTGGAAAACAAGCAGAAGTTTTTTTGCCTTGTATTGATCCAGATATTAAAGAACATCCTTATTGTAAAAATTGTCAAAAAGAATCTGAGATAGGATTATTAATTAAATTAGGAGAATTAGAAAAAAATGTTCATAGTTAAGAAAAAAATTCATGATAAAGATTATTTTTATTTAAGAAGTTCTGTAAGAAAAGATGGAAAAGTTAAGGCAAAGACAATTGCTTATTTAGGTAAAAATCAGAAAAAAGCTGAGAAAAAAGCAAAAGAGATAATGGAAAATATGAAAAATTTAAAAACACAGAAAAATAAAAAACATATGGAAGATAATAAAAAAGAAAATATTCAACAAGAAAAACCACAAAAACAAAATAAAGAAAAAAATAAAAAACATATGGAAGATAATAAAAAAGAAAAAGAAAAAAATAAGGAAGTTGAAGAAAGACCAGAATCAGAGATTATTAAAAAACAAAAATTAAATATTGATGAACTTACTAATTTTTGTAAACGAAAGGGATTTGTTTTTCGTTCATCAGATATTTATGGAGGATTAGCTGGTTTTTGGGATTTTGGTCCTTTAGGTATTGAATTATTTAATAATATTAAAAAAGAATGGTGGAATTATTTTGTAAATCAAAGAGAAGATTTAGTTGGTATAGAAGCATCAATAATTTCTCATCCAAAAACATGGAAAGCTTCTGGGCATGTTGAAAGTTTTTCTGATATTGCAGTTAAATGTAAGAAATGTAAAAAATCTACTAAAATAGATAAAAGTGAATTAGGAAAAGTAAAATGTGATTGCGGAGGAGATTATGAAAGTCAGGGAGAATTTAATTTATTATTTAAAACAAGTATAGGAGCATTAAACCCTTTAATAGCTTATTTAAGAGGAGAAACTGCACAAGCTATGTTTATGGATTTTAAATTAATTGCAGAAACTTCAAGAATGAGACTGCCTTTTGGTATTGCTCAAATTGGAAGATGTTTTAGAAATGAAATTTCTCCAAGAGATTTTTTATTTCGAAGTCGAGAGTTTCATATTGGAGAGTTTGAATATTTTATTCATCCAGAAGAAAAAAAATGTGAATTATTAACTAATAAACATTTAAATTTAAAATTAAATTTATTGAATGAAGAGATGCAATTAAAAGAGAGGGCGGGAAATCAAGGAAAATTAAAAGAAACAACTATTAAACAAATGTTAAAGCAAAAAAAATTAGGAGAATGGCATGCTTATTGGTTAGCTGAACAAATTATGTGGTTTGATAGTTTAGGATTAAAAGAAATAAAAATAAGAGAACATACAAAAGATGAATTATCACATTATTCAAGTGCAACTTTTGATATTGATTATGGATATCCTTTTGGAAGCCAAGAAGTTGCTGGAAATGCTAATAGAGGCCAGTATGATTTAAATCAGCATATTAAAGAATCTGGAAAAAAATTAAAAATATTTGACGAGAAAACAGGAAGAAATATTATTCCAAGAGTTATTGAACCAACTTTTGGAATGGAAAGAGTTTTTCTTGCTGCTTTAGTTAAAGCTTATGAATATGATGAAAATAGAGAGAATGTTGTTTTAAAATTTCCAAATAAACTTGCTCCTTATAAAGCAGCAGTATTGCCTATTGTAAAAAATAAAAAACAATTTGTTAAACTAGCAAGAGAAATTCATAATTCTCTAAAAAAAGATTTTCATGTTTATTATGATGAATCTTCTAGTATTGGAAGAAGATATGCAAGACAAGATGAAATAGGAACACCATATTGCATAACTATTGACGGTGATAGCATAAAAAATAAAGATGTTACAATTAGAAATCGTGATAATACTCAACAAATAAGAGTTAAGATAAAAGATTTAAAAAAAATTATGAGTAAATTAATTAATTATGAAATTAATTTTAATAAAGCTGGAAAAAAAATAAAAACAAGAAAAAAATAAAATTAACCCAAACATATAAAAATAAATAAGAAGTTTTATAATCATGAGTTTTTTAAATAACTTATTAGCATTTTTTTTGGAATCCAACACTATTGGAGATTATTTAACAGCTTTATGGATGTTTTTAGGATTATTTCTTATTTTTACTTTATTTGATTTTTATTTAGTATATTTTTTAAAAAAAGCAAGTAAAAAAACTAAAACTACTTGGGATGATGTATTGATTGATTTTATTGAAAGAATTCATTGGCCATTTTATATTTATTTAGCATTTTACATCGCAAGTTTGTATTTAATTCTTCCAGAAACTTTTTCTAATGTGCTTAAATATTTATTAGTGATTTTTATTGCATATTATGCTGCTCAAGGATTAATTAATATTTCTAATCAAGGTTTTGAAGAATATAAAAAAATAAAAAAGAAGAAAGATGAACATGCAAGTGAATCTATGATTGGTGTTATGAAATTTTTAATTAAGCTTATTGTTTGGTCAGTTGCTTTATTAATGGTGTTGAGTAATTTTGGAATTAATATTACTCCTTTAATTGCTGGTTTAGGTGTTGGAGGAATTGCAATAGGTTTGGCATTACAAAATATTTTAGGAGACTTATTTTCTGCATTTGCAATTTATTTTGATAAGCCATTTAAAGAAGGAGATTTTATTATTATAGGAAATGATATGGGGGTTGTTAAACATATTGGAATTAAAACTACAAGAATACAGGCATTAGGGGGGCAAGAATTAATTATGTCTAATAGTGAATTAACTTCAACAAGAATTAATAATTATAAAAAAATGAATTCTAGAAGAGTTGTTTTTGAATTTGGAGTTGAATATAAAACTTCTGTTAAGCAATTAAAGAAAATCAAAAAGATTGTTAAAAAAATTATTGATGATGAAAAACATACAAAATTGGATAGGGTTCATTTTAAAAAATTTGGAGACTCTAGTCTAATTTTCGAAGTAGTTTATTACGTCGATACAAATGATTATAATGTTTATATGGATGTTCAGGAAGATATTAATTTAAAAATAAAAGAATTAATAGAAAAAGAGGGAATAGATTTTGCATTTCCTACTCAAACAATTTTTTTAGAAAAATAAATTTTTTTCTAAAAATTTAAAAAATTTTTTTTAAGAAAAGTTTTTAAAGTATTTTTTCTTTATTTTATTAACTAAATAAAGGGGTGATTAAATGGCAAAAAAACCTAAAACACCTAAGCAGTTTTCTGCTGCAATTAAAAAGCTTAAAAAAGAAGTAAAAAAATTAGAGAAAGATAAAAAAGCAGCAGCAAAGAAAAAGAAAGTTAAGAAAAAACCTGCTAGGAAAAAATCTAGGAAAAAGAAATCTTCAAGAAGAAAAAAGAAAAAGAGAAGATAAGTGGGTAATTTATTTTTATATTTTTTTCTTATTTTTAATTATATTTCTATGGATGTTATTTGAATAATTGGTGTTATTCTTTCAAGATTAAAAATAATTTATTGATATAATAAGGTTTTTAAATTAATTTTGTCTTTATTTTTTAATGATTCAAACATTAACTCTCAATATTTTTGCACTTATTATTGTATTATTAACTTTATTTATTTTGATTTTTATATTTAGGATTTGGATGATAATTGATTGTGCAAAAAGAGATTTTAAAGATAAAAATCAGAGAGTTGTTTGGATTCTTATATTAATTTTTCTTCATTTAATTGGTGCAATTATTTATTATTTTGCAGTATATACTAACAATAAGCATCACCCTAATAGGAGGAAAAAATGACTGTTGATAATGATTGTATATTTTGTAGGATTGTGAATAAAGAAATTTCAGCAGATATAATTGAAGAGAATGATAATTTTATTGCAATTCCTGATAAAAATCCAATTATTGATGGGCATAGTTTAATTATTTCAAAAAAACATTTTGAAAATATAATGCATATGCCAAGTTCATTAAGTGATGAGATGATTTCTCTTGCAAAAAAAGTTGCTGAAAAAAAATTGAAAAAAGACGCAGAAGGGTTTAATTTAATAATTAATAATGGAAAATCTGCAGGACAGATAATTAATCATATTCATTTACATATTGTACCTAGAAAAAAAGGTGACAATATAAAAATTTTAGGCTGATATAACATGTTCGTGCTGTTTTATTTCTAAAAATTTATATAATAATATTGCTGTTAAAATTCCTGCACTGTCTGTTAAAACATCAATTATACTGCAATGTCTGTAAGGAACAAATGTTTGATGTATTTCATCAAATATAGCATAAAAAATAGTTATTGTTAACACAATTAAAATATGTCTTAATTTTATATTTTTAATTCCTTTTATTGTTGTTAATAAAAAAAATGTTAATAGAAAAAATATAGCTAAATGATAGGCTCTTGATATCCAAATATTTCCTATACCACCAACTTGTCCTGGTATTGAAGAAAGATAATATATCTGTATTGCAATTAAGATTGTTATAATAAAAGAAACAATTCTGTGTTTTTCAAAACCCCAGATCATTTGTATATACCTGTTTTTATAATAATAAATAAAAATAATTGCTTAAATAGTTAATTATGTTCGGGTATATGTTTTAGGAAATAAAATGGCTCTGAGGAGAGTTTAACTCCCGACCTCCTGCTCTCTCAATTATCACCTCTGTTCATGAGACAGGCGCTCTAACGCTGAGCTACAGAGCCATGACTGATTTTAGAAGCAAGCAGACATTTAAAAAGTTTGTTTTCATTGAATTTTATGGTAGGGGAGGAAACAATTACAAATACTGTTGGAAATCTGCCTGGAGATATTGCTGATAAACTAAATTTTTTATTGACTATGATTAAAGCGATTGGAGGAGTTTTAACTTTATATTTAATTTGGATAATATATAATTTTATTCAATCCAGAAAAAGATATAAAAAAATTAGAGAAATACATGATGATATTGAAAAAATTAAGAATAAATTAAATATAAAAAATAAAAAATAAGAAAAAATCTTTATATTGATAAATTGTTTTTATTTCTTAACAAGTGCGATTTCTATTGTTGAAACATTTACCTTTTTGCCTTCTTTGTTTTCAAATTCTTCACTGTCTATTTTGATGTCATTTACATCTATTTTGTGGTCTTTTAGAAATCTTTTTCTTGCAACTTCTGCAACATCTACTGCTCTTGCAATAAATTTACCTCTTGCTTTTATCACCACGTCTTTACTTCCTTTTGTTGCAAATTGCATTACAACACCTGTCACATAGTTCATAAAAGGTTTGTTTCCAATGAAAACAACATTATCTGCTGTTTTTTCGTCTGCCATTTGATTACTGACCTCCTAAATTTATTTAGTATTACTTTTGTTTTTTTAATCTTGTGATATAACCTGCAATCTTATTTCTCAGTTTTTTACTAGGCATTGTTTTTCCAATCAATTGTTTATTTTTTTTAAAATTGTCACTAAAACTATTACTTTCTTCTAATAATTTTCTTGCTGTTCTTTTAATTAATGTAGATTTTATTCTCCCCATTTTATATTGCTATTTATAAGCATATTTAAACTTTGCTGTTTAATTGTTTGAACACTATTAAATTTTCCCAATTTTTCAAATATTCTTTAGCTTTTTTGTTTAATTTTCCTGTTGAAACAAATAAAACAGGCATTTTTTCTTCTTGACTTTTTTGACTTGCAATTGTTAAATCATTATCTGTTACTCTTTTTTTATTTTTTGCAATTACATAGTACTTTATTTTTCCCAAATCAGAATTTATTCTTGTTTTTGCTTCATATTCTCTTTTTTTAAAATTAATTTCTTCTAGAAGTTCAATATCATTTATTTGTAAAAATTCAATTACACTGCTTACAAATTTTGATTTTTGTTTTTTTCTGCCTTTTTTTTGCTGTTCTTTAATTTGAATCAAAGGTTTTTCTTTTGCTGATTCTTTTTCTGTTTTTTGTTCAGATTTTTTTTCTGTTGGCTGTTTTATTTTTGTTTGCGGTTTAATTATTTGTTTTTCTTTAATTTTTTCTTGTTGTCCATATTTTTCTGAATTTTGTTTATTTGATTGATATTTTTTGATTAAATCTGTTGTTTCATTATTTTTGGTTAAAAAATATCTCCAATATAATTCATTGTTAATTTGTAAAGGAAATGCAAAGTCACTTAATGAACGGAGAGCAACTCTAATTGCTGGTTCTTGTTCTGAATCTTTTAAAACTTTATTTTGTTTTAATTTTAAAAATGCTTCTTTTTCTCTACTTTTAAGAAATTTATCTCCAAATTCTTCAAGTTTAGATTCTTGTCCAGGTATTAAGTAAATAGGAGAGCCTCCAACTTTCATATTACTTGTTTTTACTTCTCTTTCTCTTATTAATTCAGAAAGAAAAGCACCAGCAAATAACATACTAATGCCTGTTTCTCTTGCTAAATGTACAGGCAGACTAGGGCCCTTTATTTTTAATACCTGCAAAATTTTTTCTCTTGTTTTTGTGTGGTCTTGAACTTCTTTTGCTTTAGATTGTGGAGGATTATTTTGATTAGAGTTCTCTTGATTTATATTTGAAAAGTCTTGATTTTCTTTATTTTGAGAATTGCTTCTATTTTTTATTAAATTAGCATAAAAATTTTCTACCTTTTTTTTAGCTTCAATATCCATATTTATTTAGAATTCTTTAAAGTTATAAAGTTTGTTGTAGGGAAGTCTAGTAGATATCTTTATTATAATAATCTTTATAAATTAATTTAATTAATTCTATTTATGGTTTATATTATTAATGGTAAAGTTATGATTCATTAATTAGAGCATATAATAATGATGTTATTAATTCAAGTATTGAAGTTCTGACTGATGTTGGTTCTTTATATTTTAATGATAAAGGAATTCTTTGTGATACTAAATTACAACAACCTTTAGAATTGAGTGAATTAAAAAAAAATTGGAAAATGGGGAGCTACTTCGTCTAAACAAAATTTAAATTTAGAAGAAAAAAGTACTTTTGCTAAATGATTAGGGCTTTATCCATGAGACTTGGTAATATGTACAATCTCCCTCTTCATCGACGATGGCAATTAGAAGATTTTTCTTAGTGCTATGAGCAACTCTGTTTTTTGAGGAAAATTCATGCCAAGTAAGAGACTGATTTTCATTTACTGGAAAGACTATCCATTTTGCGTGAGCTTGTCCTGGTTTTTTTCCTTTATCATATACTCTAAGGTCTGCTCCAAATTTAAGAGCTGTTTTAACAATATATCCTCTTTCTCTTAAATCTGAGAAAACAGCAAATTTTGTTTCTATTTTTTTATCTATTTTCTTACATTTTCTTAAAAGCTGGTCAAATGTTAATTTTTTATTTCCACTATAAATCTCTGCTTTATTTTTATTTGTTAAAAATAATGCTTCAACTAATGCATATTTTATTTTTCCTGCTTTTTGTTCTCCAAATCTGCTTTTCTCATAAAGAGCAAATGCATCTTTTGCATTACTAAAAATATTTTCTCCTGTAAAAATTGCTTTTATTGTCATGAATATAAGAAGAATAGGAGATTTTTAAGATTAGTGGTTCGGGTATTTACTCTATTATTTTTTTGAATTTTTCTCTATACTCTTTTATATTGTTATTGTTTAATTTTGAGATAAAATCAAGAAGATTGCTATTGAAAATTTCTGCATTTTTTATAGCACTTATAACTTCGCGTTTAGTTATATGAAATCCAGTATAATATTGTTTGTCTATTCTTTCTTCTTTTGCTAAGGAGATGTTTTTATTATCTATGTCAAATATCTCTTTTAATAAAATTATTGAAGCAGAGTGATTTTCACATTTTATCCCTATTTTAAATAATAGGGCGGTTAGCATACGATACATGCTATAATAAGTTAATGCAATTGCTTCTTCAAGTTTGTTATGTCAAGATTGCTGATGCAGAAAACCACATCTTTCAAGATGTGGTTGAATGCAATCTTGAGCATCCTAAAATCCCAAAACAAACCAACACTTTTAAGTGTTGGTAATACACAGGGATTTTTTGATTTTCAAGAAGAATTTTAGAGGAAATTAAGTTACTTTCTGATTTTCTGGTGTAAGATTCTTTAATTTCTTCAGATGGCTCAACAATCTCCAACTTTTTTTCCTTTGTCAGCTTATGCAAAAAATTTATTTTTTTTATAGTATAATTCAACTCCTTTTATTATTACGTGATTTTTTTCTATCTCTTTTATAAGAAGACTTGATTTATTATATTTCCCTGTTTTTATGCTTAATCGCGTGTCAAACTGGCTTAATTCTCTTTTTATCTTTAGATTTTCTGTATTTATGTAGATATCTATATCACTCTCTTTTTTTGCAATACCTTTAGCATATGAGCCGAATAATACGGCAAGTTTTATTCTGTTGTCTTTTTGTATTTTTTCAATTATTCTTCTTAAGTTTGAATATTTTTTTAATATTTGATTTAATTTATAATTTTCAGCTGTAAATATATAATTCTTCGCTTCTATGGTTTTTTTTAGAAAATATCTTTTGTTTTTTCCTTCTTTTTTAAAGTCAACAATATTCTCTTTTTCAAGTTCTTTTATTTTTCTTGATATTAGCATATGATTAATATTAAAATTTTTGGCTATTCCTCTTACATGCTTGGTGTTTTTTAATAATTCATTCACAATTTCAAGTTTGTAATCTTTCTGTTCCATATGTAACATAATTGTTACATAGTATTTAAGGTTTTTGATTGTTACAAAAAATTCTGGTGCTTATAATATTAAAGATATTCAAAAAGCACTAAGAAAAGCAAATGTTTCTGGAATTGAAGAAATTGTATTGAAGCAATTATAAGATAATTTTATAAACATTAAGTTTCTTGGAAAATTATGAAAGCTAATATGATGATGCTTATGTTGAATGTTGTTATGTTAGTCTTGGTTCTATTAGTCGTGTTATAAATTTTCATTCCACTTAATCTTTTGGAATGAATGTTTTGATGGTTTTTTTATTTTTTTGCTATTGCTGTGCGACTCTTAGAACAAGAAAATAAAATGGATGGAGAAAAAAATGAATAGAGAAACAAGAAAAATAATAAAGATAAGCAATCTAATTGGGAATGATTGGTATGAATCATTAAAGATAGGAAAATATAATGATGGAAATTTTTGTTCAAAAGGAAGACAATATAATATCAAAGGAATCTATAATTTGATACATTCCAATAATGGAGATTTTATTATAGATGAAGCTACGCAAATAGATATTAAGGAATTTGAAATAGGGCGGGCAAAGAAAGCAGAGAGATTCAAAAGAAAACAGAGACTTGAACAAAAAACACAAACAATTTAAATCAAATTTTATTTATAATAAAAGATAAAATGAAAAATAAAACTGGAAAATCAAAATTCAATTTTAATAAGATAGAAAGAAAATGGCAGAAAGAATGGGCAAAGAAAAAAATTTTCCAAGTTAAAGATAATATAAAAGGAAAAGAGAAATTTTATGTTCTTGAAATGTTTCCATATCCAAGTGGAAGTGGATTACATATGGGGCATGCATTTAATTATACAATAGGTGATATTTATGCTCGTTTTAAAAGAATGAATAATTTTAATGTATTATATCCAATGGGTTATGATAGTTTAGGATTGCCAGCAGAAAATGCTGCAATAAAAGCAGGACAACATCCAAAAAAATTTACTGAAAATGCTATTAAAAATTTTATTAAACAACAAAAATCATTGGGGTTGGGTTATGATTGGAGCAGAATTGTAAAAACACATGATTCAAATTATTATAAATGGGATCAATGGATTTTTCTTAAAATGTTTGAGAAAGGACTTGCATATAGAAAAAAAGCACCTGTTAATTGGTGTAAAAAATGTAAAACAGTTTTAGCTAATGAACAGGTTCATAATGGAAAATGCTGGCGTCATGAAGATACAGAAGTTGAAATTAAACATCTAGAACAATGGTTTTTTAAAATTACAAAATATGCAGACGAATTATTAAAAGATGCTGAAAAATTAAAATGGCCTGAAAGAATTAAAATAATGCAGAAAAATTGGATTGGAAAAAGTTATGGAACAGAGATTATGTTTGAGGTTGAAACTCCTGATAATATAATCTCAAATGTTGTAATTGTTCATGGTTCTCCATCTAAAGATAGAACAAAAGAAAAGGGTTATATTCCACATAGCTTAAATCATTGGTTTCCATGGTTAAAAAGAGAACTTGAAAAAAGAGGAATTAAAACTATCACTCCAGAGATGCCTACAGCCTGGGCCCCGAAATATGATGAATGGAAATCTATTATGGATAAATTAATAGTTAATGAAAATACTATTTTGATTGGGCATAGTGCTGGAGGGGCTTTTTTAGTTAGATGGTTAGCAGAGACAGGAAAAAAAATTAAAAAACTAATTTTAGTATCTCCTGGAAAAGCAGGTCATGAAAGCAATCATTTATTAAATAATTTTTATGCTTCAAAAGCTGATTTAAATATAAAAAATAATTTTGATAAACTTATAATCTTTACAGCAGATGATGATATATCTTATCACATTCCTAATGCATATGAATATCAAAAAGAACTTGGTGGAAAATTAATTCATTTGGGAAAAGGTTATGGGCATTTTTGTAAAGGATATATGGGCACAGAAGAGTTTCCAGAATTATTGAATGAAATTGTTCAGAAATGGCCGATATTTACAACACGTCCAGATACACTTTTTGGAGTTACTTTTATGGTAATAAGCGCACAACATCCGCAACTTATGAATCTAATTACTGACAAACAAAAAAAACAGGTTGAAAAGTTTTTGACAAAAGTAAAATCAACCAGTGAAAAAAATATAGAAGAACTTGAAAAACAAGGAGTTTTTACAGGAAGTTATTCAATTAATCCTATAACAAATGAAAAAATTCCAATATGGGTCGGTAATTTTGTTGTTGCAGATTATGGAAGTGGAATGGTTATGGCTGTTCCAGCACATGACCAAAGAGATTTTGAGTTTGCAAAAAAATATAAACTTCCTATAAAAGGAGTAATTAAAGGAGAAAAGGGCAACATTAATGAAAGAGCTTATATTGAACAAGGAAAATTAATAAATTCTGGTAAGTTTAATGGTTTGAATAATGAAAAAGCTAAAAAAGAAATTACAAAATATTTAAAAGACAAAAAATTAGCTAAAGAAACAACACAATATAAATTAAAAGATTGGTTAATTTCTCGTCAAAGATATTGGGGAACCCCTATTCCAATAGTCTATTGTGATAAATGCGGTATAGTTCCAATTCCTGAAAAACAATTACCTGTAAAACTTCCTGAAAAAGTTAAATTTGGAAAAGGAAATCCTTTACTTTCAAATAAAAATTTTGTTAATGTTAAATGTCCTAAATGTAAGGGAAAAGCTCGACGTGAAACTGATACAATGGATACATTTGTAAATTCTTCATGGTATTTTTTAAGATATGCTGATCCTAAAAATAGAAAAAAAATATTTGAAAAAAAAAGAGCAAATTATTGGATGCCTGTTGATCAATATATTGGCGGTGCAGAGCATGCCTGTATGCATTTAATTTATGCCAGATTTTATAACAAATTTTTAAGAGATTTAGGCTTGATTAAAAGTGATGAACCTTTTATTAAATTATTTAATCAAGGCATGTTGCATGGTCCTGACGGCGCTGTTATGAGCAAATCTCGTGGAAATGTAGTTTTACCTGAAAAAGTCTCTAAAAAATATGGTATTGATACAGCAAGATTGTTTTTAGTCTCTACTGCAAGTCCTGATAAAGATGTTGTTTGGAGTGATAAAGGAATTAATGGAAGTTTAAAATTTATTAATAAAGTTATTGATTATTTTGCAAATATCGAGAAAAAAATTGGAAAAAGTAATGAGAGATTTGAAAGTAAAATTAATAAAACAATAAAAAAGATAACAGAAAATATTGAAGATTTTAAATATAATTTAGCTGTTATTGAAATTCGTGAATTATTTGAATCAATGGATTCTTTGAAAAATAAAGAAATTTCAAAAAAATATACAGAAAGTTTTTTAAAATTATTACATGTTTTTTGCCCGCATATTACAGAAGAATTATGGCATAGAATAGGAAATAAAAATTTTATTAGTTTAGAAAAATGGCCTGTAGTTGATGAGAAGAAGATTAATGAAAAATTTGAAAAAGAAGATGCGGCTGTTGAAAAATTAGTTGGGGATATTAAAAATATAAATAAAATAATGAAAGATAAACAAGGTAAATATGCCACTAGAGCTTATATCTATGTTCTGCCTAAGGAATTAGAGTTATATAAAAATAGTATCCAAGATATTAGAAAAAGGACTAATTTGAAAATTGAAATTTTTTCTGTTGCAGACAAGAAAAAATATGACTCAAATAACTGGGCTAAAAAAGCAAAACCTAATAAGCCGGCGATATTTATGGAATAGGAAATAAAAATGACTGAAAATAATCATACACAAAATAAGAGAGATTATTTTTATAATTTATTAGTGAATAAATTAGAAGAACACGGTATTAATACTTCATCTTTAAATCCAGGGATGTCTTCTGATTCTTTAATTGATTTTTTAAAAGAAAATGTTGATTGGCCAAGTTATGAACATTATGAATTTATACAATATGTTTGGTGGAGAGATTGTGCTTATTTAACCCATAATGGAGATCCTGCAAAAGTGGTTATGTATTGGGTTA
The DNA here is from genome assembly GCA_964588735.1 of Candidatus Woesearchaeota archaeon. GTDB lineage: Archaea > Nanobdellota > Nanobdellia > Pacearchaeales > GW2011-AR1 > CAZPQF01. The sequence goes on along the minus strand of CAZPQF010000001.1, from coordinate 24,059 downwards.
ATAATCAAGAAATACAACATCATGATGAATATTGCGGAAAATATATTGAACCAGCCTTTATAAAAAGAAATCTTAATTCTAAACAGATTGAATTTTCAGAAGGTTTTATTAAAAGAAATTGTGAAGAACATTTACATCCTAAAAAATTTAATTTAAAAAGTTTGACTCTTTGATAGTTCTGATGGTTTTATTCTAAAATTGCTTTAATTCTTCTAATACCTGCAGAAGAAGATTCTTCTTTTATTATTTTAAAATGTCCTAATTCACATAAAGATTTAACATGTGGGCCTGCACAAATTTCTTCACTATAATTTCCTATTTTATAAACAGTTACAATATCTGGATATTTGTGTTCAAAACTTGCTTTTGTAAGTTTTATTGCTCTTTGTTTTTTCATTTCTTGTTTTTCAACACTACATCCTGTTTTTATTATTTTATTGACAAAATCCTCTATTTTTTTAATCTCCTCTTTTGTTAATTTTCTTGGAAAATTAAAATCAAATCTTAATCTTTCTGCAGTTATATTTGAACCTTTTTGTTCTATTTTATCATCTTTTAAAACTGAACGAAGTGCTGTTAATAATAAATGAGTTGCTGTGTGAAGTTTTGTTGTTTGTTTAGTTTTATCTGCTAATCCTGATTTAAATTTGCCTTGTGTAGCCGTTCTTGATAATTTTTGGTGTTTTTTAAGTTCTTTGTCAAAATCTTTTTCATCAAATTTGATTTTATTTTTTTTAGTCTCTTCTATTATCATTTCTTTTGGAAATCCAAAACTTTGATATAATAAAAAAGCATTTTTTCCTGAAAGTTTTTTTGTTTTTGATGTTAATTTTTTAAGTTTATTAAGCCCTTTTTCTAATGTATTCCTAAATTTATTCTCTTCTTTTTCAATTTCATTTAAAATAAATTTTTTATTTTTTTTATTTTTTAATTCTAGGTAATCGTCGTATATTTTGATAACTTCTTGTGCGAGTTGTTTTGTGAAATTCTTTTCTATTTCTAGGAATTTTCCATGTCTTATACTTCTTCTAATTAATCTTCTTAAAACATATCCTTGTTCTGTGTTTGAAGGAGGAATTTTTTCTGTTAAAATAAAAACAGAAGCTTTAATATGGTCTGCAATTATCCTCATTGCTCTTTTTGTTTCTTTATCAGATTTTGCATAAGATTTTTCAGAAAGTTTTTCTATTTGTTTAATTATTGGAAGAAAAACCTCTGTTTTATATATATCATCTATATTATTTAGAATTGCAATTGTTCTTTCTACTCCCATTCCTGTGTCTACATTTTTTTGTTTTAATTCTTTATACTCCCCTGAAGCTATTTTATTATATTGCATAAAAACATCATTCCATATTTCTATTTCTTTCCCCTTTTTTGTTATATAAAACATTTCTGTATCAGGTCCGCAAGGTCCTGTTTTGCCTGCTGGCCCCCACCAATTATCTTTTTTTCCTAAAAATTTAATTTTATTTTTTTTAATTCCTAATGATTGCCAAATTTTTGCAGCCTCTTCATCTTTTGGAATTTTTTCTCCTTTTTCTTTAAGCCCTTTAAAACAAGTGACAGCGATTTTTTCTTTTGGAATTTTTAATTGTTTTGTTAAAAATTCAAAACTCATTTCTATTGCCTGTTTTTTAAAATAATCTCCTAAACTCCAATTTCCCAACATCTCAAAAAAAGTTAAATGAACAGAGTCTCCTACTTCTTTTATATCTCCTGTTCTTATACATCTTTGAACAGAACAGAGACGTTTTCCTAAAGGATGTTTTTGCCCCAATAAATAAGGAACTAAAGGCTGCATTCCAGCTGTTGTAAATAATACTGTGGGATCATTTTCTGGAATAAGAGATGAGTTCGGAAGTTTTTTATGGTCTTTAGACTGAAAAAATTTAATGTATTTTTCAATTAATTGTTTGCGGTTTAATTTAATCATCTTATATTGTATATAATATTAGTTAGTTTTAAAATTTAATTATTTTAAAAAAAGATTATTAATTATTAGAATTATTTCTATTTTTTATTCAAGGCTTTAAGTTTTTCTGTAATTTCTTTTAATTCTTTTTCAAGGTCTTCATCAATTCTTACAGTTTTTTTAGATTGTCTCTTTTTCCCGGATTTTTTCTTTGTTCTTAATTTTCTTTTTGGGGTTTTTTTCTGTTTTTTTCTTATTCTGTCAATTATTTTTTTTCTGTTTTCTTCATTTTTTCCTAATGTTTCTGGTTCAGTTTCTTCAAACAATATATTTTCTTTAACGTACTTTGTTTTTTTGAATTCATCTGTAGGAAGAGCTTTTTTCAATTGATTTAAGTCTTTTATTAATTTTTTTAATCTCCATCTTAAAGATGTTTTTAATCTTAATTCTCTTTTTCTTGCTAAATGAAACATTCTCATTCTTTTGATGCTATTTAATAAATTTGCTTCTAAAGAAAGCAGATATTTTTTTGATTTTAGAGATTTATTATAATCTAATTTTATATGAACAGGATTTGTCATTTTATTTTAAATCAAGGTTTTTTATATTTTAGAAAATATACTTTTTTCTACAGATGATATTTTTTCTTTTATTTCTTTAACTTCGTCTTCCCATATTTTTAATTCATGTTCTTCTCTTGTTTTTACATCTCTTATTTCTGATAAAATTCTGTCAATTTCTCTTACTCTATCTTTTATTTGATCAAATTCTCTTATTGCTGTTTCAAATTTATCAATTCTAACATAAACTGGTTCATCTAATTTTCCTTTAATTGTAGACGGCATTTGTGATGCTGATGTTTTAAACCCTCTTTTTTGTAATGTTTGAAAATTAGGAGTTTCATTATTTCCTATTTCTTTTGTTAAATGTGTTTGATTTTGTTGTGGCTGAATTTGCTGATTTTTTGGTATTCTTGCTATTGGTTCTTGAATTTTAGAAGGAGGTTCTGGAATTTTTGAATTTTGATTTTGTTGCGATAATTGGGTTGTGGTTTGTTGCGGTAATTGTATTTGATTCTGTTTGAGTTGTTGTTGCTCCTGTTCTGAAGTTTCTTTAGATAGTTGATTTTTGTTTGGTAATTCAGGAAGTTTTACTTCTGGTAAGGGGGGTAATTCAGGTAATTCTGTTTTTTCTTCCTCTTTAACCTCTTTTTTCTTTTCTTTTTTACTTTTAAACGGCCAGACCATAATCATAAATTCTTAAAATTATATAAATACCTTTGCCCTAATTACGTAATAGTAACAGAAAAAGCGAAAGATATTTATTTATGTATATACAGATTTTTTAATGCATAAAAAACTTCTTAATGATGTTGTATCCACTATTGGTGGAAAACCTGCTATGGATATCGTAGATTTATTATATGGAAAGAAAAATGTAAATGAATTCTTAATTGCAAAAAAATTAGATATGACTATAAATCAAGTAAGAAATATATTATACAAACTTTCTGAACACGGATTAGTTTCTTTTACTAGAAAAAAAGATAAAAGAAAGGGATGGTATACTTATTTTTGGACTATTGAATTAGATAAGTCTTTATATTTTATTAGGAAAATATTAGAAAAAGAAATAGAGCAATTAAAGAATCAATTAACTAGCAGAAAACAAAAAACTTTTTATGTTTGTAAAACTTGTGGAATAGAAATTACAGAAGAGAATGCTCTTTTTCATAATTTTACATGCCCTGAATGCGGAAAGGTTTATGAATTGCATGATGATGCTAAAGTTATAAGAGATTTAGAAAAAAATTTAAATAATTTAAAAAAAGATTTAGACTTTGTTAATTCAAAAATTTCAGAAATAGAAGAAAAATCTAGAAAGAAATTTGAAAGAGAAAAAAAGAAAGCTAAAAAAAGAAAAAAAAGGAGAAGAAAATCCAGGAAAAAAACAAAAAAATCTGAAAAAGAGAAAAAGAAAAAAGTTCCTAAAAAAGAGAAAAAGAAAATAAAAAAAATTATTAAACTGGTCAAAAAGAAAAAAACTGTTAAGAAAAATAAAGATAAATTTAGTAAGAAAAAGAAAAAGTCTGTAAAAAAGAAACCCAAATTAAAATCTAAGAAGAAATCTAGTAAGAAAAAGTCTGTAAAAAAGAAACCAAAATTAAAATTTGAGAAAAGTAAGTCTAAGAAAAAAAAGTCTAAAAAACCTGCCAGGAAAAAGACTAAGAAAACTAAGAAAAAATCAAGTAGGAAAAAGAAAAAATGAGTCCGGGTTTTTTTAGTTCAAAGGGATTAAGTTATACTAATTGGATTATAATTATAAATGTTATTTTCTTTTTTATTTTTTATCCAATAATTATTTCAAATGAAAGTTTCATTAATTATATTGCTTTAAATCCTTCAAATGTTATGAATGGAAAATATATTTGGACAATTATTACAAGTATGTTCATGCATGGAAGTATTTCTCATTTGTTTGTTAATATGATCTCTTTACTTTTTATTGGGAATTTTGTGGAAAAATTAATTGGGAGAAAGAGATTTTTATCTTTTTATTTAATAGCTGGATTAGTTGCTTCATTATTATTTATTGCTATGTCTTATGCTTTTGGCAATACTGAATTAGGAATAAGTCTTTTTGGCAGTCCTAATACTTTTGCTGTAGGTGCAAGCGGAGCTATTTTTGGATTAGGCGGCTTATTAGCAATTTTAACTCCTAGACTTCCAGTTCTTGTATTTTTTATTGTTCCAATGCCTATGTGGGCTGCAATGGTCTTTTTAATGGGTGTTTTAGCTTTTTTTTCTGCAGTCGGAGGATTACCCATAGGCAATAGTGCTCATTTAGGGGGTTTATTATGCGGATTAATTTTTGGATTATATATTAAAAAGAAATATAAAAGAAAAGCACGTATGATTAGTAGATATTTTAGATAAACTTTATAGAATGATAAAGAAAAAAAGAGGAAAAAGTAATTTTAGAAAAAATATTGATAATTCATCCATACTTAGGAATTATCCTAAATGTTTTTCTTATTTATGGGAAAGTCTGAATTATTTTTATATAATTGCAGGTATTTTTTTATTCTTTATATTTATAGGAGCTGCTTTTCATGTTCCTATTTTAGTTAATTTTATTCAAGATTTTTTAAAAGAACTATTATTAAAAACTGAAAATTTTGGGGTTTATGATATGGTTGCTTTTTTATTTAATAATAATTTAAGGAGTGCTTTTTTTGGATTAGTTTTCGGAATTTTTTTAGGGATTTTTTCAGTTATTAATGCCGCAATTAATGGATATGTTATTGGATATATAATGTCAAAAACAGTGGAAATTCAAGGAGTCAGTATTTTATTAAGATTATTCCCCCACGGTATCTTTGAAATTCCTGCTTTAATAATGAGTTTAGGATTAGGACTAAAATTAGGTATGTTTATTTTTAGTGGGAAAAATAGCACAAAAGAATTAAAAAGAAGATTTATTGAGGGTCTAAGGGTTTTTTTATATATTATTATTCCTCTTTTAGTTATTGCTGCTATTATTGAAGGAATTTTAATGTTTATTTTACCATAAATAAAAAAATTTAATTATCGTTATATTTAAAAATAATAAAAATTTAATATTATTATTATAAAAGAGGTAAAAGGAGGTAAAAATGAACAAAGGACTTGAAAAAACAGCATTAGTATTGACAGCTATTGGAGCTATTAATTGGGGACTTGCTGAACTTAACTATAATTTAGTTAGTCTGTTAGTTGGTAGCTGGGCTGGAGCAACTGTAGAATCTGTAGTTTATTATGTGATTGCTCTATGCGGTATTTATGCATTAGTTAAGGTATTCAAATAATTCTAAAAATATTTTTGTTATTTTTATTTTATTTTTTTATTTAACTTAAAAGAACTTAGTTAGACGTGTTTGTTTTTTGTATTCTTTTAATAATTGAGAGTTTTCTTTAAAAACTTTAATTGGAAGTTTTAAACGGGTTTGTATTTGTTTTAAAGCTTCTTTAATTGACTGGCACTTTTCTGGTTTTTGTTTAAATGCTTCTCTGCTTGCTTCTCTTAAAATTCCCACACCCAGTGGAGCCCAATATTCTGGTCTGCATTCTCTTAAAACTAAACAAGATGCCTGATGTTTTATTTTTTCTAAATATTCACAAACAGCTAAGCGATTTGTATAATATGCTCCTGTAACATTTTCTGCATATTTTTTTCTTCCATTAAATGATTCATAATCTTGCATTACATAACTTTGTGAGCCAGCAGGATTCCAAACACTTTTTGGCATTTTTGCCTCAATAACTTCAAAAGAAAACTTATCTGGTAAAAGTAAAAATTCATAATGGTTTCCTATATAATCTGATTTAAATAATAAAATATTATTTATTTCCGGATAAAATTTTATTTTTTTTAAAAATTCTTTAGAAAGAGTATCATCTACTGCTGTTATCGCCCATCTTGTTGGAACAAATTTTCTATTTATTCTTAATCCTAGAAGTCCCGCAGATAAAATTTTTATTATGTTGCTTGTATTTATTTTTGATTTGTAAAGTTCTTTAATTCCTTGTTTTGATTTTAATTCATCATCTCCAACTACATAATCAACTTTTTTTTCTATTTTAGGGTTTTCTTCTAATCTTATATTCTTTATTGGAGCAGGATTTCCTATAATTGGTATGTGTTTGTTTAAATGAATATTAAAGTGCATTGGTTTTTTTAAAAAAAACTCAGTAGAAGTAGATTTTTTAGCCATTGAAACTTCTTGTAAAACTGAAATAAATCTTTTTGAAGTATTTGTTGTTGGATTTTTAGCATCTTTAATTTTTGTTTTAAATTTCCCATAAATTAATTTTCCTCTGTATGATAAAATTTCTTCTATTGTTGCTTTTTTCTTAAACCATTCTTCCGGTGATGAAAAAATTTCATTAGAACCATATTGTTGAGGGGATAAAACACCTGTATTGATATTTGGATACCCATAACGTCCAACAAAAATTTCTGGAGGAGATGAACCTGAGAAATGTAATTTAGATTTTGGAAGAAATTGTTTAATATTTGTTAAAATAGGACATTTTCTACCGCAATAACCTCTTCCTTTACATCTTGCACATAATTCAGAATTATATGTTTGCATGATTATAAAGATGAATAGATAGTAGTAATTTTATTTTATTAATAATTTTGAATGCTCTTTGATATTTAAGGGCAATTTATTCTTTTATTAATCACTTATTTTATTATTAATATAATCTATTTTTAATTTAAAGATTAGTTTTTATTATAATTATTTCTCTTTTATAACAGATTAATGATGATATTTCTTATAATTTTTATTTATTGTTAATTTATCTAATGAGTATTAACAAATTTATAAGATTTTATGTAAATAAATATACTATTTAATACTAAGAAAAATAAAACCAATAAATAAATTTAGAACTCTCTTTATTCTTTTAAATCACTTATTCCTAATAATATGAATAATAATCCTATCATGATTACAAACCATATTACTGCTCCTTTTAAGAAAATCCATGCAGCATGTTTAAAACTCCATGATAATCCTAAAAAAGTCCAATTACTTGATGTTAGTATAACTATTGCTGCTAAATTTATTAAAATTAAACCAACCAATATTTCTAACCATTTATTCATGTTTAACAATATTATATTTTATTTTTAAATGTTATTATTCTTGAATATATAATTTAAATAAGTATAATATATTAAAACCCTATGTATTTGATAGAAAAAGATTTTATATTTAATGGGGATATTAATATTTATAAGTTCTTATTAATTTTATTTTTTCTTTTTTTAATGATTTAAGCTATTCTAAAAAACTTTATATATCCCTTTCTTTTTTCTTTTTAATGTTATCTGAAAAACAATTAAATGGAATTAGAGAACATCTTGAAAGAGCACAAAATCCAATATTCTTTTTTGATAATGATGCTGATGGGTTGTGTAGTTTTTTGTTATTAAGGAGATATATTGGGAGGGGAAAAGGGGTAGCTATTAAATCTTTTCCTGATTTAAATGAAAGTTATGCTAGGAAAATAACTGAATTAAATGCAGATTATATATTTATTTTAGATAAGCCAAAAGTTGATGAAGGATTTATTGAAGTTGTTAAGCAATTAAATATTCCCTGTGTATGGATTGATCATCATGATTTAACTGAAGAAGAACAAAAAATACCTAAAGAATTTTATTATTATAATCCAACTAAACCTGAAAAAGAGCATGAAAAAACTTCAGAACCAGTTACTTATTGGGCATATAAAATTACTAATAAAAAACAAGATGTTTGGATTGCTGTTGTTGGTTGTTTGGGTGATGGTTTTATGCCCGAATTTATTAAAGAGTTTAAAGAAAAATACCCCGGGTATTGGGTAGAAAATGTAGTTACAGCTTTTGAAGCTATTTATAATACTGAAATGGGAAGATTAGTTCAAATTTTAAGTTTTGCTTTAAAAGATAAAACAAGCAATGTTGTAAGAATGTTAAAATTTTTAATTGAATCTAAATCTCCTGCAGATATTTTAAAAGAAAATAAAAAGAATTATAGAATTTTAAGAAGATATCATTATGTTAATACAAAATATAAAAAATTAATTGATAAAGCAAAAGAAATAGAATCTAAAAATCATTTTAGCAGTGTTTTATTTTTTCAATATGGTGGAGATTTAAGTTTAAGCGCAGATATAGCAAATGAATTATATTTTCTTTACCCAGAAAAAATAATTGTTGTTGTTTATATTAAAGGAGCTAAAGCAAATACTTCTTTAAGAGGCAAGATAAATGTTAGAAAATTAACTATAAATGCAGTTAAAAATATTGAGGGTGCAACAGGGGGAGGACACAGACATGCAACTGGAGCACAAATACCTGTAGAAGAATTATCAAGATTTAAGGAAAATATTATTAGGATTTTAAAATAAAAGAATATTAAATTATTGCTTTATAGATTTAGTATGATTTTGACTAAGCTTAATTTAATTAAATGCAGAATTTGATTAGTCAGAAATTTAATCCTCTTAATTTAATTCAGGATTTTAACTTTAGATTCTGAGTGAGTGTTTTTAGTTTAATAAGACTATTTTTTTGGTTTTATTATTTGGGCCTATTGTTTTTTGTTTTAAGAGAAAATTAAATATCTGAGGAAAAATGCAAACAGAAACAATGTATGAAACATAGAGACTGCTTGTGGTTGGATAGGGAATGAAGATTTGAGGGTTGTTATTCAAAATAAGAGAAAGATTTAAAAATTATGAAGAAGAATTGAAAGTATGTTATTAAGAAGAATTTTGTATAATAAGGCAAATTTTTTTGATAGAACTTCTTAATTATATTTTTATTAATCTGATTTTATTTTAATTAAATAATATTTCTTTAAAATGAGAAAAGTTAAAGATTTTTTATGGCATGAAAATATGTCTGTGAAAGAGCTTTTGAATAGTTTTGGAGATTTAGGTTATCAGGCAATTGAATTAAAAGAAGCTTCTGAAGTTATATTAAAAATGAAAAGAGACGGAGCTAAAATATTCTTAACTTTTACTTCTAATATGGTTACTTCTGGTTTAAGAGGTTTTTTTGCCCAACTTTGTAAGCTAGAAATACCAAATATTCTTGTTACAACTTCTGGGAGTATTGAAGAAGATATAATGAAAGCAATGGGTGAAGAATTTGAATTAAGTAATTTTTATGCTGATGATACTGCCATGCATGAAAGAGGAGAAAATCGCATAGGTAATTTATTAATTAGAAATGAAAGCTATACGAAATTTGAAGATAAAATAAATGAACTTTTAGAAAATATTTATAAAAAGAAAAAAAGAATCTCTAGTTCTGAACTTTTAAAAGAGATAGGATTGATGTTAAATGATGAAAATTCTATATTATATCAAGCAGCTAAAAATAATGTTTCTATTTATTGTCCTGGAATTGCTGATTCCAGTTTTGGATTTCATTTATTTATTTTTCAACAAAAACATGATGATTTTATTGTAGATACTATTAAAGATATGAAAAATATTTGTGTTAGAGATTTAAGTTTTGATGATAAAAAAGGATTAATTTCTTTAGGCGGCAGTATAAGCAAACATTATGCTGTTTTTGCTGCATTATTGTCTGGAGGATTTGATTATGCTGTTTATATGACTACTTCGCATGCAACTTCTGGAAGTTTAAGCGGAGCAACAACACAGGAAGCTAAATCTTGGGGTAAAATTAAAGATGATGCTCAAGCAGCTACTGTTAATGGAGATGTTTGTATAAATTTTCCTTTGTTAATGTGTTCGGTTTTAGATCAATTGAAAATTGAAGGTTTGTTGGATAATGAAAATAGGAAAAAATAAAAATGACAGAACCTAAATTTATTTTATTCAGGAAGATTTTGAAAGAACAAGTTAATAAATTAAAAAATTTGGGATTGAAAATTTCTTATTCTTATAAAACAAATAAAGAAGTTGGAAATGTTTTGCAGGATTTAAATATAGACGAATTTAAAGATATTAATTTTTCTATTCATTCTAATGAAGAAATTGAAATGATTAAACCTGAACACAGAAAAAAAATATGGTTTTTTACTCAAGCAGAATCAGAAGAAGAATTAAAAGAAATTTTAAATAAAGGAATTATTAATTTTGTTATTGATAATAAAATTGATTTACAAAGAATTTTAAATGTTATTAAAGATACAAAAACTAAAATTAATCTCTCTTTGAGAATGAAGTTTAAAGAACACAGAATTGGAAGCGGGAAATATTTTGTTTATGGAATGTCTTCTAATAAAATTAATAAAATAATCGGTGAGATAAGAAATAATGGGTTTATTGGTAAATTAGGAGTACATATACATAGAAAATCTCAAAATACCAGTGAATGGGATATTAAATCTGAACTTCGAGATTCTTTAACTGAAAAAAGTTTGAATAGAATTAATTTTTTAAATTTTGGAGGAGGTCTTCCAATTAAATATAGAAGTTATAATATGAAAATAATAGGGTATATTTTTTCTAAAATAAAAGAAGCAAAAGACTGGTTAAATGGGAAAGGAATTGAAAGTTATATTGAACCTGGAAGATTTTTGGCTGCCCCTTGTATTAAACTTGAGACTGAAATTATTCAAGTTCAAGAAAAAAATATTGTTATTAACACAACGATTTATAATTGCGCCTTGGATTGTGTGTTCACTGGAACTAAAATGTTGGTGGAAAATGAGCTTGATGAAGATAAAGAAGGCAGTTATTTTTTGATTAAAGGAAATTCTCCTACTAGAGATGATATTTTTAGATATAAAGTTAAATTAAATCCAGATAATGTTAAAGTTGGAAATAAAATTATTTTTTTAAATGCAGGGGCATATAATTATACTACTGATTTTTTTGGTTACAGAAAACTTGCTACTAAAATAATTGATTAATAGCCTTTACCAATATAAACTACTTTATTAGCTTTTTTTCCACAAATAGCACAATTTCCTTTAGGTTTTTCATTTTTATTAGCAAGGGTTCCACGCACTTCAGCATTAACTTGTTTTTCAATATATTCAGCACATTTAATTCCCTGTTTTTCTGTAGAACAAAAATCTATTTTTGCAATTTTTTTATTTTTTAATGTTTTTTTTATTTCTTGTTTATTTTTACAATAAACTATTTTATTGTCTATAAATTTATTCGCCTTTTGTTTTAATCTTTTATCAAAATCTTTTCCTAATTGATTTATTTTATTTAAATTTTTTATAGAAATTTTTTCTTTTTTCTTGTTATCTCTTGTGAAGAGAGTTAATTTTTGTGATTTAAGTTCTTTTTCTCCTATTTCTAATCTAAATGGAACTCCCTTTAATTCCCAATAAAAATATTTTTCTCCAGGTCTTTTACTTGAATCATCTATTTCTACCTTAATATTTTGTTTTTCTAATATTTGTTTTATTTTATCTGTTTGTTCAAGAATTCTTTCTTGATTTTCTTTATTAAATATAGGTATGACAATTACTTGAATTGGTGAAATACAATAAGGCATTATTAAACCTGAATCATCTCCATGTGTAGAAATTACTGATGCCAAGATTCTTGATATTGCAGGACCATAACAAGTTTGCCAAACATAATCTTCTTTTTTGTCTTGATTTTTAAATTTAATATTAAATGCTCTTGAAAAATGTTGTCCTAATAAATGTGTTGATGGTTGTTGTATTAATTTTCCGTCTGGCATTAAAACATCGCTTCCTATTGTATATACTGCCCCAGCGAATTTATCCCAGGTAGGACGTTTCATTGGCAAAAATGGAATTCCAAATTTTTGGTGCATTATTTTTTCTGTTGTTTCTATATCTTCTTGTACTTGGTTTTCTGCTTCTTTTTTTGTTGCAAAACAATTATGTGTTTCAATCCAATAGAATTCTCTTGCCCTTATCAAAGGACGTGTAGCTTTTGTTTCATATCTAAAAACATTTGCTCTTTGATATATTTTTAATGGTAAATCCCTCCATGAACGGATCCATAACGAATACATTTGATACATTGCTGTTTCAGAAGTTGGACGCAGTGCAAGTTTATCTTCTCCTTTTATTTTTTCTAGCCAAAAGACTTCTGGTGTAAATCCTTTTACATGTTCTGCTTCTTTATAGAAATTTTTTTTAGGAATTACTACAGGAAAAAAACTTGGTTTATGTCCTGTTTTTTGCAATTCTTTTTCATAAAGAAAATACATGTTTTCCATTGTCATTGCTCCCCAAGGGCGAATAACAACAAATCCTTTTACATTATATCTTAAATCTGTAACTTCTGCTTTATTCAATATTTCAGAATACCATTTCGAAAAATTTTTTTCTTTGTCAATATTAAAAGTTATCTTTTTTGACATATAAAAATAAGGAAACAAGGGTTTAAAATATTTTTTAATTAAAGAAGATTAAGAAACTAATGTTTGGTTAATTTTTACCGATGCTATTTCATTAATTACTCTTTTTGCATGATTAGATTCAAGTGCAAAACCCAAACTTTCCCCTATTCCTATTTTAAAATTATTAATTCCTATGACTTTCCCACTTTTATCTATTAATGGACCCCCGCTGTTTCCTGGATTTAAAGGAACATCTACTTGCAGATAATATGGAAGTTCATTTGGGCCTTTCCTATTTTTTGCAGAAACTATTCCTTCTGTGGCTGTAAAAGATAAACCATAAGGATTTCCTAATGCAACTGCTTTTTGCCCTATATTAACATTGTCTGAATTCGCTAATTTTAATGGTTTATAATAATTTGTTTTGATTTTTAAAATTGCAATATCCATTTCTTCATTATATCCCACTAAAAAAGATTCATAAATTCTATTATCATATGTTCTTATATTTGCATAATGCGCACCAAGTAGAACATGTGTATTTGTTACAATATGCCCTTGATTTGTTATAAAAAAACCAGAACCTTGGCTTATATCTGTGGCTATTACAACTACTGAATTTATTGAATCTTGAATAATTCCTGAAAAATCCGAACTTGCTGTTGCTTTTAATTCTGATAATTCTTGTGTTAATGATGTTTGATTTTTTTGCATTGATAAAATAACATTTGTTAATTCATTTGTTTTTCCTGTTAATTCTTGATAATTTGCCTCTATTTTATTATCTAAAGAAATATCTAATTGATTTATTCTTACTGATAACATAAACAGAAGAATAGAACTAACAATCATATAAATAATTACTAAAGTACTTAAACTTCCAATAATATATTTGTGATGTTTTTTTAAAGGCATTTTGGTTTGTTAAGTTATGTAAATGAATTAATAGTGAAACCATTAATCCAAAAGAGGTTATTAATGTTTGTGTTAAATCTAATCCTCTTATTTTTATAGTAATTAAAACAAAGTAAAGTAAGATTAAAAAGTTTATGTGCTAATCTAGGTTAATAATTCTTTATCTATATTAAATAAAAGGCCTAATAATTCCATAAATTAATAAGATTATTGCTATTATCCCTAATACTCATAGGATTGAGTCGAGTATTTTTTTAGTGCTCTTTTTCATAAAATTATTAAAATAATAACATATAAAAATTCTTCCTTTTAATTATTGAAGAATTTTTAATACTTCGGAATTATTTTTGCTGAATTCCAAAGATATAAAAATCCTTTGCCCTCTTTATTTATATAGGCCTGTAGTTCAATGGATAGAATATCCGGTTTCGGGCAAAGTCTTTTTTATGAAAGGATTTTGGAAAAACCCGGCTGATGGGGGTTCGAATCCTCTCAGGCCTATTTTAAAATGGCGCGCTTGCGCGCGATTGTGTTCTTGAGGATAATAATTAATAAAAACCAGTATAATAAATAATTTTTATGGTTGATAATATGGACTTATTTTATGAACAGAAACGTGAATCAAGATTAATCTTTTGAGCAGGAATTGGAACTACTATCATTGCTGGATTAATGATAAATTCTCTTTATAGATTATTTAATCTATCATTCTTTGATAATTATATATTTCATATGTTTATTATTGATTTTTGTTTTGGATTTATAATCTTCATTTTTTATAATGTTCAAAATAGAATTAATAATTATTCTTCTATGAATCTTTAGAGGCATAAAGCCTAAATAAAAGCTAAAGAACATTATCTAAGCTAACAATCTCAACATAATCTCCCGCGCAGTCTTATAATCAGCTCTGCCTTGACTTAATTTCATAACTTGTCCAATTAAAAAATTAATTGCATTTAGATTCCCAGATTTATAATCTTTAACTGCTTTTGGATTTTGTTTTATTGTTTTTTTGCAGAATTCTGTTATTTTTGATTTTGAGTCTATTTTTTCTTTACCTTTAATTTGTCTTAAAGGTGAAAAAGATTTTGGTATAAATTTATTTAAAATTCGCTTTGCTTGTGTTTCTGTAATTTTTTTATTTTTTGCAAGTTGTAGAAGCTCAATAAAATGTTTTGGTTTTATATCAACTTGATCTAATGCAGTTTTATTATAATTTAATACTCTTAATAATTCAATTATTACCCAATCAAGTGCAAATTCAGGCGATATTTTTTCAGAAACTTTCTCAAATAATTCCACTATTTCTAAATTTGAAGCAAGGATTTTTGCATATTTTTCTTTTATCTTATATTTTTTAATTATTTTCTGTAGTTTTTGTTGTGGGGATTCTGGAAGAGATAATTTTATTCCATTAATCTGTTTTTGTTCAAGGTTTATTATTGGCAAATTCGGTTCTGGAATAAATTTGTAGTCAGCTGCTTGTTCCTTTGTTCTCATTAAAATTGTTTTTAATTTTTTATCATCCCAACGTCTTGTTTCTCTTTTTGTTTTTGATTTTAATTTTTGCTGTCTATTAATTTCATAATTTATTGCCGCAATTATATTTTTTCTGCTGTTAATATTTTTTATTTCTACTCTTTCTCCAGATGTAGAAACATTAACATCTGCTTTTAATCCTGCATTTTTGTCTATGGCTTTAATATAATCTAAGATTAAAACCAATTGTTTTAACCATTCTGATACTTGTCTTGCTGATTTAAAATCAGGTTCTGTTACTATTTCTATTAAAGGACTGCCACTTCGATTATAATCTATTTCACCTGTTTTTGGATTCCATGCAGCTGGATCTTCTTCTAAATGTATTTCTCTTATTTTTATATTTAAAAATTCTCCATTTGTTGCATTTGGAATAGAATAACTTCCAGAAATAGTGTCTTGATAACCTTTTGGTAAATCTGGCCAATCATAGTGTTTTCTCTGCCATACAGCTTTTTTATTGATTTTGCAATTTAACATCAAAGCAATTTTAATCATATTTTTTATTGCCTGATAGTTTGGAAACAAAGGTTTTGAGCCTGGATATCCACAACATATAGGGCATATGAATGTATTAGGTTTGATATCTTTAATACCTACAACATTTTTACAACCACAAAATAACTTCTCTTTAGTTGCTAAGTAACCGTGTATTTCTAAACCTATTTTTGTCATGAATATTATAATAAAGATGTATTTTTATAGGTTATGATAATGTTTTTATATTTAGTTTATTTAATTTAATTATGACACCAAAAATTAATAATAAAACAAAACCAGGAATTGGAGATTTAATTGAAGTAAATTTAGTTAAAAAAGATTATAAAGGAATTTTATTAGAAACCCCTAAATCAGAAAAAGGGATTATTTTGTTAAAACTTGATTCAGGTTATAATATTGGTATTAAAAAACAAGATATAATAAATATTAAAGTTCTTAAAAAAAATAAAACAGCAAAAAAACAAAAAAAATTAAAAAATGCAAAAACAACTGAACTTAATGTTGAATCTGATAATCTTGATAAAAAAGTTAAGATTGCTATGATTATTACTGGAGGAACTATTAGTTCAAGATTAGACCCAAAAACAGGAGGAGTTAAATGGTTGACCTCTCCTGATGATTTATTTAAATTTTATCCAGAAATTTTTGAAAAAGTTAATGTTGTTAAAATTGAGAGACCGTTTATGAAAGCAAGTGAAAATATGAGTTATAAAGACTGGAGAAAGATTGCACGTGTTGCAGTTAAACTATTGAATGATAAAAATATTGAAGGAATTATAATAACACACGGGACAGATTTTTTACATTATACTTCTGCTGCCTTAAGTTTCTTTTTGAGAGACTTGAATAAACCTGTTGTTTTAACTTATTCACAAAGAAGTTCAGATAGAGCGAGCAGTGATGCTACGCTAAATTTAGACGCTTCTGCTGTTGCTACAGTCAGTGATATTGCTGAAGTTATTCTCGTTGGACATGCTTCGATGAATGATGATTTTTGTTATGCAATGCGGGGAACTAAAGTTCGTAAAATGCACACTTCAAAAAGAGATACTTTTAAACCAATAAA
>CAZPQF010000001.1:0-7262 GCA_964588735.1 Candidatus Woesearchaeota archaeon | reverse complement strand
AACCTATTGCAAAAGTTTCTAAGGACAAAATAGAAATTATTGATAAAGATTATAATAAAAGAGATCATGCAAAAAAAGTTATTGTAGATGATAAATTTGAAGAAAAAGTTGCGCTTGTTAAATTTTATCCTGGACAAAATCCAGATATTCTGAATTACTATATTAAGAAAAAATATAAAGGAATCGTTATTGAAATGAGTGGATTAGGACATTTGAGTGTTGAAAAAGAAGCATTGTATAATTGGATTCCAAAATTAAAAGAAGCAATGAAAAAAGGATTAATTATTTGTGCTGTTCCTCAAACAATTTATGGAAGACTTGATCCTCTAGTATACTCGCCAGGAAGAGAATTATTAAAAACAGGAATAATTTATCTTGAAGATATGTTGGCTGAAACATCCTTGGTTAAACTTGGTTGGGTTTTAGGGCATAAAGAGTGGAAAAATATTATTAAAGAAAAAATGCTGGAGAATATTGCTGGAGAATTAAATCCTAAATTAGGAAATGGGTTTTGCTGATTAATATGGAAGATAATGAAAAAATTAAGACAAAAGAAAAAGCACTTGTTACAGGGGGTGCAGGTTTTATTGGTTCTTGGGTAGTTGATAAATTAATTGAAAAAAATTATGAAGTTGTTGTTATTGATAATTTATCCACTGGAAGTAAAGATAATTTAGATTTAAACAATGAGAATATTATTTTTTATGAAGAAGATATTAAAAATAAAGATGAAATTGAAAAAATTTTTAAAAAAGAAAAACCAGATTATGTTTTTCATTTAGCAGCACAAATAAATGTTAGAGAATCTATAAAAAATCCAGAAGAAGATGCCAGGACCAATATTTTGGGTAGTTTGAATATTCTGAATAATTGTGTCAGACATGGTGTAAGGAAAATTATCTTTTCTTCTACTGGTGGTGCTATTTATGGAGATGATGTTAAAATTCCTACTCCTGAAACAGCGAAAGAAAAACCAATGAGTCCTTATGGTATTGCTAAATTAACAATTGAAAATTATTTGGAATTTTATAAAAATGTCTCTGGTTTGAATTATGCTGTTTTAAGATATAGTAATGTTTATGGTCCAAGACAAAATGCAAAAGGAGAAGCAGGAGTTGTGGCAATTTTTATAGAAAAATTGTTGTTGCAGGATGAAAATCAAAAACCAATAATTAATGGAAGCGGTGAACAAACAAGAGATTATGTTTATGTAAGCGATGTTGCTGATGCTAATATTTTAGCTTTAGAAAAAAATCTATTCGGAATTTATAATGTTGGAACTGGAAAAGAGACAAGTGTTAATGAAATTTTCCAAAAATTTATCAAAATTTTGGGGTTACAAAATAAAATTAAGGAAATACACGGTCCTGCAGTTAAAGGAGAACAAATGAGAAGTTGTTTAGATTATTCTAAATTACAAGAAAAAGGATGGGCGGTAAATTATGATTTAAATAATGGTTTGAAGGAAACAGCAGATTATTTTAAAAATAAAAATATTCATAATTAGAAATTATTTTTTCTTTCTATTTTGTTTTTTCAAGAGAATGCTTTTTATCTCTCTGATTTCTTGTTCTGCTTTTTTATTTATTTTATAATCATACTGTGCTTTTATTCTGTCTCTTTGAGATTGTCTATTTTGAGACATTAAAATTATTGGTGCTTGTATTGCTGCTAAGCACGAGAGAACTAAATTAAGAATTATGAATGGCCAGGGATCCCAATTTTTAATATAAGCAGTTATGTTTAGATATATCCATCCTGCAATAAATAATCCTACTAAAATTATAAAAGTCCAACTACCTGCAAATTTTGTTAATTTGTCTGCTGCTTTTTGCCCAAATGTTCTTTCTACTTTAAAAATAGGTGTAAATGGATTTTTTTTAGATTCTTTCACCTTTTTTTTCTTCATAATTAATTAAAATTACATAAGATTATAAAGGTTTTGACTTTTCGAAACCCTTGAGTGATAAAGGTATTGTAACTTATAGATAGTAACATATAGTAAGATTTATAAGGCCTTATAGATTATAGATTTTATGAAAAACGAAGTTAAGAAACTTAGAATCTATCCTAGGACATTAGATGATAAATTAATTAAAGATGGACTTGAGGCAATCAGTTTATTGAATGAGAAAGAACCTTATTTCTTAGTTGGAGGGATAGCAGTTCAGAGTTATCTTCCCACTAGATGTAGAAGACCGACTTCTGATATTGATTTTGCTATTTTAAGACCATTAAATTATGAAAGTTTTAGAAATATGATTAAACAAGTTAAGGAATATTTGCAAGATTACGGATATAATACTAATACAGAAAAACGTTCAAGAACTTTTGATTTAGATATGACTGATTCAGAAGGAGATAGTTTGTCTATAGAATTTGTTAGAAGAAATGAGAAGAATTTTGATAAACATAAAAAAAGATTAGAAAGAGAACTAGAAAATGCTAAAAGCAAAATTGTAGAAGAAAGAGGGTCAACATATATGGTTGCCTGCCCAGAAGATATTGGAGTTCCAAAATTAGCCAGACTAATTGCATCACTCGATAGAAATGAGAAATTTTCTAGATATTTCCCAAAAGGTATTGAACCTTTAAGTTATGAAAAACTTGCTAGATATCTAACTAGAATTACATCTTTAAGAGAAGAAGCGGGGTTTAATCCTGCTGATTCTGAATTAGCAGAAAAACTTAGATTTATTTCTGATTTGTATGATATTAGAGTTTTATCAGAATTAACTGGATTTAATGCAAAATATTGGAAAGAAGCAGAGCAAGAGTGGGATACTATAACACAATCACCAAAAAAAAGGAATTTAATAGTGAAAGCAACACTTCCTGCTTTTGAATAATTTTAAATAATTGTTTTATCTTTCTTTATTTATGGAAATAGATTATAATAAAATTGGATTAAAGTCTGGTTTAGAAATACATCAACAGTTGAATACTCATAAATTATTTTGTGAATGTCCTTCAGAATTAAGAAAAGATGAACCAAAATTTATTGTTCAGAGAAAATTACATGCTGTTGCTGGTGAAACAGGAGACGTTGATATTGCTGTAAAATTTGAAGCTGAACGAGATAGAGATTTTGTTTATCAAGGGTATGACACAACTTGTTTAGTTGAATTAGATGAAGAGCCACCACATAAAATTAATCAAGAAGCATTGAATATTGCTATTCAAATTGCATTGCTTTTAAATTGTAAGATTATTCCTGTTACACAAATAATGAGAAAAACTGTTATTGATGGTTCTAATACTTCTGGATTTCAAAGAACTGTTTTTATTGCACAGAATGGTTATATAGATACGAGTGAAGGAAGAATAAGAATAACTGGTGTTGCTCTAGAAGAAGATGCTGCAAGAATTATTGAAAAAAGAAAAGATGCTGTTATTTATAGATTAGATAGATTAGGAATACCGCTTGTAGAGATAGCAACTGAACCAGATATTACTTCACCCAGTCAAGCAAAAGAAGCTGCTTTAAAAATTGGTGAGATATTGAGGGCGTGTGAAGTTAAAAGAGGATTAGGCACTATAAGACAAGATGTTAATATGTCTGTGAAAGGCGGTTCTCGTATTGAAATAAAAGGTTTTCAAGATATAAAGAATATTGAAAAAACAATTGAAGGAGAGATTGAAAGACAACTTAAACTTATTAAAGAAAAGAAAAGTGTTGCTGAAGTTAGAAGAGCAAATGATGACAGAACAACAACATTTTTAAGGCCTCTTCCTGGAAAAGCAAGAATGTATCCTGAAACAGATTTGCCTTTATTAAAAATATCAAGAGAAAAAATTGATGAAATTAAAAAAACTCTTCCTAAATTAAAATCAGAGATTCATGAAGAATTAAAATCGCATGGTTTAAGTATAGACGAAGCAAAATTATTAACTTCTACAGGAAAAGTTGAAGATTATAAAGTTTTAAGAAAAATTTATGATAATGGAAGTTTGATTGTTAATCTATTAGTTGTTTGGCCTAAAGAAATTGCATCTAAAAAAAGAATGAAATATGATGATGTTTATGAAAAAATTCAGGATATAACTGAAAATATATTGGAAGATTTGAAAAAAGGCAAGATTGTGATTGACGATATAAAAGATATTATGACTAATGTTGTTGATGAAAAAGGATACAGAAAAGCAGTTGCATTAGAAGAAAAAGAAGCAGAGGATATTGAAGATTATATTAAAAAGATTGTTAAGGAAAAACCTGGTCTGTCTGTTAATGCTTATATGGGTCTTGTTATGCAAAAGTTTAAAGGAAAAGTTAATGGCAAAGAGATTATAGAGATATTGAAGAAATATATAAAATGATTTTTTAGTCCCATCAAAATCATTAATTTTGAGGTATTGAGAAAGTATGTTAAGAGCTAATCTTCAATGTCGCTATCTTTTATTACATTTCTGCCAGAAAAATCAGCATTTCTTTTTGCTTTTGTTATTAATTCAATTGCTCTTTTTTCTAGGATAGTTTGAACTTTATTGATAGCCTTTTTGCTGATTTTTCTATTTTCTTTTCTTGCTATTTCTCTTATTTTTTTTTGAGATATCATTGTATAGCCACTAATATGTTTTTTTTATTATAATTTATGTTCCACTTTTCTAAAAATTTTTCAAATATTAAGCTGTTTTTTATAGGGATTAAAAATGCTCCCCTTCCTAAAGAAGTTCCATCTAATTGTTTTATAATTCCTATGTTGTTTCGCCCAATTAAAGCATAAGTGAATTTTGTTTTTTCTTTATGAACGAGATTTTTTAAATTATAAGTAAAAAGAGAGTATCCTTTAAAACCAATCTTTTCAGCAAAAGGCAGATTATTAACTAAACTATGGCCTTCAATAAGAATGCCTTGTCTTGCAAGAAAATCTTTCTCAAAAAATTCTTTAAGATTAATTGTCTTTATATCAATTTTGTCTATTTTTTTTCTCAATATTTCTTTAAGATTTTGAGCAATATTTGTTCTTTCATTTAAATTTTTATCTTTAAAAATAATTAATATGTCTATATCTCTGACTTCTTCTTTTCCTTTTACAGAAGAGCCATAAAGGACAATATCAATGATATCATTCTTTTTAGCATACTTTCTACATTCTGATATTAAGTAATTTAAATAATCTCTTTGCATCATTTTTTAGCATTAAAGAAATCTCCCTGTTAAGTCTTGCTTTGTAACTGTCCTGGTAAAAAGGGAAATCTTTGTCTATTATTCTATAAATTTCAGGGTGTTTTAATTCAAGAATTCTAAATCTTTCTGTGTGAGAAGATGGGACTCTTCCTTCTTTGATTAAAATGTGAATATCGCATAAAGCTGAAATTGTTTTGAAAAATAATGTTACAGCAGTATTATATTCTTTTTTTTTCTGCTTCAAGTGCATTTTTATGTCAAGATTGCTGATGCAGAAAACCACATCTTTCAAGACTCCGAGAACCTCTTGGCTACACCCATTCTGTTTTAGCTCGGTGTGTGCAGTTGGTTCTCGGTAGTGCTCAAGAACCCAAGCATACCCTATGCTTTAGCGTAAGGTTCTTGACATGTGGATGAATGCAATCTTGAGCATGTCAGGAATTTACTAATTCCTGAGCACTCTCAAAATTTTACGATTTTGAAGTCCTCAAATTCCAACAAACCACACACTTTAGTGTGTGGTATCACACAAAGGAATTTGTTGATTATATTTATTTCTGCTTCAACAGACAATAAAAAATATGCAAACATAAATAGTTTTAATCACTAATTTATAAATCTTGATTGTTTGTAACTCTTTTAAAATGATTACAATAGGAAGATTTAAATAATAGTATTTTATGCTATTCTTTGAAGTAAAGTAAGATAATTAAGAATAAATGACAAAAAAATATAAACAAGAAACAGAGAAAGAATATAATGTTTTATCAAAATTAGATAATGGTACTTATAAGAATACAAAAGAGATTGATATTGGTGGTTTGCTGTTTTCTATGAGAGATGTTCTTGTAAAAGCGCCTTTAATTGCTGGTTTGAATGTTTATCTTGTTGGGGCAACAGGAGAAGGTAAAACACAACTTGCTCATGATTTGGCAGATTATGTTGGAAAAGATGCTTTTTGTTATAGTATTGGAAGACCTGATTTTGAACCAAGCGAACTTTTGAAGCAAGTAAGATTAGACAAAATAAAAGATGTTAAGACAGACAGAGAGCTTGTGGAATTAAGTGAAAATGTTAAGAAGAACATTTTTTATGTTGATGAATTAAACAGATGCCCACCAATAGTTATGAACTATTTTTTTGATTTTTTTGACGGCAAGTTGATTCATAACGGAAAAATAACCCCCTTAGGAAACAGGAATTTTAATTTAGGATTTGCTTCTGGAAATATAGGAGATGGAGCTTATGTTGGTGTTTCTGATATAGATAGGGCATTGAAAGATAGAATGCATATGATTGTCAAATTAGATTATCCTGATTTTTCAACAACAGAAGGAGATGATTTAAATATTTTTTCTGGAAAAAAAGACCCAAGAGCAAGTTTGCCAAAGGGTTCTGGAGGATGTTTAGATGATTTAATAAAATTACATGATATTTTCAGTGAAAGAAATGTTCCTCTTATTCTGCCTTTTTTAGGGATTTATTTTCATAAAGGACTAGACTATTTAGAAAATACTTCTAAACACAGCAAAAGAGCTGTTGATGAAAAATGGCCCAATATTGAAGGAATAAGGCAGGAAACAGATGAATCAAAAATAATGCCTTTATCTAAAAGAGCTGTTTTTGGAGCTATTGCTCTTTCTCAGGCATTGGAAATGATTGCAGAATCAAAAGGGAAAAAAATTGAAAGTTCTGTTCCATTATTTTTAGATTGTCTTAGATTTACTGTTCCATATTCAGGGGTTCTCGCACAAACTTTTGTTGATGCAGAGCATGACAGAGATCCTTATTCTGCATTTGATAGTGTTATGATGAGAAATAGAGAGCAGATTAATGAAAAACTTCCAGAATTAGAAACTGCCTTGGCTTTTGCAGAAGCAGGAAAAAAACAGCCAGCTTTGTTAAAGAAAATTGCATCAAGCTCTGAAGGAAAATGGTTTCCTGTTAAAAATGCTCTTAGTTATTATGCTGATTACAGAAAAGATAATCTATCTGAAAGTGGAATGAAATTAAGACAGATTTTAGAAGAATCTGAATCAAAAAACAAATAATTTTACTTATTTCAAAAACAACAATATAAAAAATGACAAAACATAATATTTTAATTAACAGAGGAGAAGGTAAAGATGCAGAA